>NZ_LABY01000223.1 GCF_001043975.1 Methylobacterium variabile | reverse complement strand
CACTCGGCCCGGTCGGCCTTGGTGGCGTCGAGCTCCTGCTGCAGGTTGTAGGCCTGGATCTTCAGGGCCCGCTTGGCCTCGAGGCCGCGATTCCCGCTCTCGGCCTCGTGCAGGAAGTAGCCGACCACGAGGATCGACACGGCGTAGAGGCCGAGCGGCAACAGGACGGCACGGGCGCGGCGACGGACTACCATGCGGGGGAGGATGGGGCGGGAGGGTTAAGGAAGGCTCAAGGGCGCAGGCTCCGGCCCGGTCCGCCGGCGGGCGTCACGTCCGGGGCGCCGCCCGCAGGGTGAAGCGCGTCATCTCGGACGGGCGGCCGAGCCGGAGCGCGAAGCCGGGCCAGATCCCGGTCCCGTTGCCGACGTAGAGGATCATCCCGCCGACGTCGTAGCGCCCCGACACGAAGCCGTTGTTGCCCCGCGCCACCAGCCGGTCGAGGCCGAGGATCATGCCGCCGTGGGTGTGGCCGGAGAGCTGGAGCGCGACCCCGCGGACCGCCGCCCGCTTCGCGGCGCGGGGCTGGTGGTCGAGGAGCACGACCGGCGCGCCGGGCGGGGCGCCCGCGAGCGCCGCCGCGAGGTCGGGCTCGGCCTCGCCCGAGGCCGGCGCCGAGGCGTCGGTGACGCCGGCGAGCACGAGGCGGGCCTCGGCCCGGGCGAGCACCGCGTGCGCGTTCGGCAGCATCCGCAGGCCGAGGCCGGCGAGGTGGCGCATCCAGGCCGCGTAGTCGAAGAAGTACTCGTGGTTGCCGGGGATCGCCCAGACCCCGTCCGGCGCCCGCAGGTCGCGAAGCGGCGCGACGTCGTCCCGGCGCATCGCCACCGAGCCGTCGATGAAGTCGCCGGTGACGACGATCAGGTCGGCGCCCGCCGCGTTGGCGCGCGCGACCACGGCGCGGGCCCAGGACGCCGGGAACAGGCGGCTGAGGTGGAGGTCGGTGAGCTGGAGCAGCCGGTAGCCGTCGAACTCCGGCGGCAGGCCGGGGATCGCGACCTCGACGTCCCGGACCGGCGGCACGCGCACGGCGTTGGCGACGCCGACCGCGGCGAGCAGCACCGCGAGCCCGGCCGCCGCGAGGCGGACGCTCCCCGGGATCGCGACCGCGCCCCGCTGCAGCAGGGCGGCCGCCAGGGCGCCGAGGTCGAGCGCGATCTGGAATACGGCGAGGAGCAGGATCGCCCCGAACGCCCCGTTGAGCGCGAGGACGACCGGGCGCGGGAACTCGGGCGCGAAGACCGAGCCGGAGGAGAGCCGGTTCCAGAAGTGGAACTGCGAGGCGGCGAGCAGCAGCAGGGCGAGGGCGCCCTTGCCCCAGAGCGGCAGCGCGAGCGGGACGAGCCAGCGGACGATCACGTAGGCGCACGGCGTCGCGAAGATGAGGTGGAAGATGGTCGGTCTCCTCGGCAGCGTTCCGGCCAGGCCTCATTTGCCGAGCCGCGGTCTCGCCTCTCCGGTAGCGGTGCCGGGACGCGACGGGGAGGGGCCTGAGGCGATCCGACGCCGAACCCGGGCGGCCTGGAAACACATCGTGCGGGAAGCGGAATGAATCCTGCGCCGACGAAACGTCATCGGAGCGTCAGACAAACTCAGCAACCCTGTCCCGCAAGCGTATCCGCGGTGACGCGGCCGCGCAGGTGATCCCGTACCTGGAATCGGCAGAGGAAGCGTCCGATGGCCTCGTCCCCCAGTCTCGGCAACCTGCGGATCGCCACCTTCAACGCCTCGCTCAACCGCACGACGGAAGGTCAGCTCGTGCGCGACCTGAGCACGCCGGGCAACGCCCAGGCGCGCAACGTCGCCGAGATCATCCAGCGCACCAACCCGGACGTCCTGCTCGTCAACGAGTTCGACTTCGACCGCGCCGGCCCGAACGGCACCTCGCTCGCCGCCGACCTCTTTCGCAACAACTACCTGAAGGTGTCGCAGAACGGCGCCGCCCCGGTCGACTACCCCCACGTCTTCGTCGCGCCGTCGAATACCGGCATCGCCTCGGGCTTCGACCTCGACAACAACGGCACGGTGGTCACCACCCCGGGTGCCGCCGGCTACGGCAACGACGCCTACGGCTTCGGCGACTTCCCCGGCCAGTACGGGATGGCGATCTTCTCGAAGTACCCGATCGATTACAGCGCGGCGCGCACCTTCCAGACCTTCCTGTGGAAGGACATGCCCGGCGCCCGGCTGCCCGACAATTCGGCCACGGCGACGCCGCAGGACTACTACTCGCAAGGAGAGCTCGACGCCGTCCGGCTGTCCTCGAAGAGCCACTGGGACGTGCCGGTCACCGTCAACGGCGAGACCGTCCACATCCTGGCCTCGCACCCGACGCCGCCGACCTTCGACGGGCCGGAGGACCGCAACGGCCTGCGCAACGCCGACGAGATCCGGTTCTTCTCCGACTACATCCAGCCCGGCAAGGGCGACTACATCTACGACGACCAGGGCCGCTTCGGCGGGCTCGCCGCCGGCTCGCGCTTCGTCATCCTGGGCGACCAGAACGCCGACCCCCTCGACGGCGACAGCGTCGCGCAGGCGGCGCGCCAGCTCCTCGACAGCCCGCTCGTCGACGCCAGCGTGACCCCGACCAGCCTCGGCGGGCCGCAGCAGGCCGCGCTCCAGGGCGGCGCCAACAGCACCCAGCGCGGCGACCCGCGCTTCGACACCGCCGACTTCGCCGACACCGCGCCGGGCAACCTGCGGGTCGACTACGTGCTGCCCTCGCAGGTCGGGCTCGAGCCGCTCTCCGGCAGCGTGTTCTGGCCGCAGAGCACCGACCCGCTGTTTCGCCTCGTCGGCAGCTTCGACCCCTCGCTGCCCGGCGGCTTCCCGAGCTCGGATCACCGCCTGACCTCCCTCGACCTCGCGCTCACCGCCGACAGCCGCCAGGAGGTGGCGGGGATCCGCTACATCGGCCAGTCGATCCTGCCGACCGGCACGCTGTTCGCCGGCACCGAGGTCGGGGGTCTCTCGGGCATCGCCTACGACGCCAAGGCGGGCAACTACCTGGCGATCTCGGACGATCGCAGCCAGATCAACCCGGCGCGGTTCTACACCCTCACCATCGACCTCGCGGATGGCCGCCTCGACCAGGGCGACGTCGCGGTCACCGGCGTGACCCCGCTGACGCAGAACGGCGCCGCCTTCCCGGCCCTGTCCCTCGACCCGGAGGGCATCGCGCTCACCGGGCGCGGCATCTACGTCTCGTCGGAGGGCGAGGCCACGGCGCAGCGCCTCACCGACCCGTTCGTGCGCCTGTTCGACCGCAGCGGCGCGCAGGTCGAGGCCCTGCCGGTCGACGGCAAGTATGTCCCGAACGCCGCCGGCACCGCGGGCGTGCGCAACAACCTCGCCTTCGAGAGCCTGACCGTCACCCCCGACCAGGGCACGCTCTACACCGCGACGGAGAACGCGCTCGCGAGCGACGGGTCGGCCGGCACGCTGTCGAGCGGCTCGGCCGCCCGCATCCTGCGCTACGACCTCGCCACCGACCGGCCGACGGGCGAGTACGTCTACGTCACCGACCCGGTCGTGGCCGCGCCCGTACCGGCGGGCGGCTTCACGACCGCCGGCCTCGTCGACCTGCTCGCCCTCGACGACCGGGGCACGCTGCTGGCGCTGGAGCGCTCGTTCTCGGTCGGCGCCGGCAACGCGATCAAGCTCTACCAGATCACCACCGAGGGAGCGACGGACGTCTCGGACCGACGCTCGCTCGCGACGCAGGTCGAGAACGGCCGCCTCACCGTGCCGGGCGTCACGCCGGTGCGCAAGGAATTGCTGTTCGATCTCTCGACGCTCGGCATCCCCCTCGACAACGTCGAGGGCCTGACCCTCGGCCCGAAGCTCCCCGACGGGCGCCAGAGCCTGGTGCTGGTCTCCGACAACAACTTCGACCGCGCCGCCTTCACTCAAGTTCTGGCCTTCGCCCTCGACATCCGGGCCGATGACGGGATCACGGTGACCCCGGTCTCCGGCGGCAACCAGATCGAGGTGCGCGACCCGACGGCGCTCGGCACCGGCCAGGGCAGCACCGGCACCGACACCGTGCGCTACGCCGGCTCCGGCCGGGTGGTGCTGCCGTCGAACGTCGAGAACGCGATCCTGACCGGCGACGGCGCGGTCACCGGCAACGCCCTCGACAACGCGATCACGGGGACGGGCGGCAACCGGATCGCGGCCGGCGCCGGCAACGACCTCGTCACCGCGGGCCCTGACCTGAACTTCCTCGACGGCGGCACCGGCACCGACACCCTGGTCCTCGGCTTCCGCCTTACCGACGCCACCGTCACCCGCGACGGCGCCGCGACTCTGATCACCGGGCCGGGCGCGCAGAACCGGGTCAGCGGCTTCGAGCGCTACCAGTTCACCGACGTCACCGTGAACACCGCCGACGGCCAGCCGCTGGTCGACGACCTGTTCTACCTCGCCAGCAACAAGGACGTCCTGCGCGCCGGCGTCGATGCCGATGCCCACTACGCCGCCTTCGGCTGGCGCGAGGGCCGCGACCCCAGCGCCTTCTTCTCCACCACCGGCTACCTCGCCGCGAACCGCGACGTGCGCATCGCCGGCGTCAACCCGCTCGAGCACTACGACCAGTCAGGCTGGAAGGAGGGCCGCGACCCCTCCGCCGCCTTCGACAACGAGCTCTACCTCGCCCGCAACCCCGACGTGCGTGCCGCCGGCGTCGATCCCCTCGCTCACTTCCTGGCCTACGGCCAGGAGGAGGAACGCCAGGCCTACGCCGCGATCGGCAAGGCCGCCGACGTCGGCGCTGCCCGCGGCTTCGACGCCGAGTACTACCTGCTGTCGAACACCGACGTCTCGGCGGCGGCACTGGTGCTGGGGGCGGACGGGGCGACCTTCGCGCGCCAGCACTACCAGCTGTATGGCTGGAAGGAGGGCCGCAACCCGAACGCAGTGTTCGACGCCAAGGGCTACCTCAACGCCTACCAGGACGTGGCGAAGGCGAACGTCGACCCGCTGCTGCACTACGACCTGTACGGCTACAAGGAGGGCCGCGACCCCTCGACCAGCTTCGACACGGCGGCGTACCTGGCGGCGAACCCGGGCGTGGCGTCGGCCGGAGCGAACCCGATGGTGCATTACCTGATGTTCGGCGCCGTCGAGGGCCGCTCGACCGTCGGCGACACCACCTTCGGCTTCGGCAGCCAGGGCTGACATCGAGGGGACCGGTTCGCGCGACGGCCGCGGGCCGTCGACGCGGATGCCCTGTGCGAGGCGCGACGCGGTCCCCCGCGCCGCGCCTCCTCAGTTTCGTCCGACGGGCGGGGCCGGGAACGCCAGCGCGGCGAATTCCTGGGAGAGGCGGCCCGGGAGACCCCAGACCCCGCACCTATGGAAGTCTCGCGAACGGCGAGACTCCTTGCGCAGGCAAACGCCTCCCGTCAGGGCGACGCCGGCGCGACCGGCCTTCCGAGGGAGCGATCGGGCAGAGGTCGGGCGACGGGACAGGATCGTCGGCTCGGTCCGGTCCCGACCCGGTCGCTTCGCTCCTGCGCGAGGAGCGGCACAGCCGCCGTCCTCCGGAGTTCGGATGCCCGCGCGGGCTCTTCCCCGCACGGGCCGTTCATCGGCAGCGGATCAGCCGACCTTCAGCGCCGCGCGCCCGAGGTAGCGGGCCTGCGAGCCGAGGCCCTCCTCGATGCGGATGAGCTGGTTGTACTTGGCCAGTCTGTCCGAGCGGGCGAGGGAGCCGGTCTTGATCTGCCCGCAATTGGTCGCGACGGCGAGGTCGGCGATGGTCGCGTCCTCGGTCTCGCCGGAGCGGTGCGACATCACCGCGGTGTAGCCGGCGCGGTGGGCCATGTCGACGGCGGCCAGGGTCTCGGTGAGCGAGCCGATCTGGTTGACCTTCACCAGGATCGAGTTCGCCGTGCCCTTGGCGATGCCCTCAGACAGGCGCGCGACGTTGGTCACGAACAGGTCGTCGCCGACGAGCTGGCAGCGGCCGCCGACCTTGTCGGTGAGCGCCTTCCAGCCGGCCCAGTCGTCCTCGGACATGCCGTCCTCGATCGAGAGGATCGGGTAGGTGTCGACGAGCTTGGCGAGGTAGGCGGCCTGGGCCTCCGGGTCGCGGGTCTGGCCTTCGCCCTCGTAGACGTAGGACCCGTTCTTGAAGAACTCGGTGGCGGCGCAGTCGAGGGCCAGCACGATGTCGCGGCCCGGCTCGAAGCCGGCGGCGCGGATCGAGTCCATCACGAAGTCCAGCGCCGCCTCGGCCGAGGGGAGGTTGGGAGCAAAGCCGCCCTCGTCGCCGACATTGGTGTTGTGGCCGGCCTTCTTCAGGGCGCCCTTGAGAGTGTGGAAGACCTCGGCGCCCCAGCGCACCGCCTCGGCGAGCGAGTCGGCGCCCACCGGCATGATCATGAATTCCTGGAAGTCGATCGGGTTGTCGGCGTGGGCGCCGCCGTTGATGATGTTCATCATCGGGACCGGCAGGACCCGGGCCTGGGTGCCGCCGACATAGCGGTAGAGCGGCAGGCCGGAGGCCTCGGCGGCGGCCTTGGCGACGGCGAGCGAGACGCCCAGGATCGCGTTGGCGCCCAGCCGCGCCTTGTTCGGCGTGCCGTCGAGCTCGATCATCGCCTCGTCGATGGCGGCCTGCTCCTCGGCGTCCATGCCGCCGATGGCGTCCAGGATCTCGCCGTTGACGGCCTCGACGGCCTTCAGCACGCCCTTGCCGCCGTAGCGGGACTTGTCGCCGTCGCGCAGCTCCACCGCCTCGTGCGCGCCGGTCGAGGCGCCCGACGGGACGGCGGCGCGGCCGAAGGAGCCGTCCTCCAGGAGGACGTCGACCTCCACCGTGGGGTTGCCCCGGCTGTCGAGGATCTGGCGGGCGGCGATGTTGGTGATCGCGGTCATGAGAGGGATCTCTCGGGCAGGCTTTGAGGGTCGCGCGGCTTATCGGCCAAGTTGCCGTCTGCGGCAAGCCGCCCGAGGGTGGTACTGGGTAAAGGCGCCCGGGTTGCTCTGTGCAGGGTTTACGGTATCGCGCAGGCCCGCGCGGGCCTATATGGCGGCCATGACGCAAGACCTGACGCAACACGCCACGACGCCCGGCTCCCTGCAGCTCGGGCGCGCCAGTGCCCAGCCGCGCTCGCCGGACGAGGCGCAGCTCGATCGGGTGCCGAACCCGCACCCGGACACCGACTACTGCGCCCGCTTCACCGCGCCGGAATTCACCTCGCTGTGCCCGGTCACCGGCCAGCCCGACTTCGCCATCCTGGTGATCGACTACGTGCCGGACCAGTGGCTGGTGGAGTCGAAGTCGCTGAAGCTCTACCTGCACAGCTTCCGCGACCACGGCGCCTTCCACGAGGACTGCACCGTCGGCATCGGCCGCCGGCTGACCGCGCTTCTCGAGCCGCGCTACCTTCGCATCGGCGGCTACTGGTACCCGCGCGGCGGCATCCCGATCGACGTGTTCTGGCAGACCGGTACGCCGCCGGCCTCGGTCTGGCTGCCCGATCAGGGCGTGCCGCCCTATCGTGCCAGAGGCTGACCAGAGGCTGACATGGGAAGGGCGGCCAGGTCGCCCTGGCCGCCCTCCTTATCGAAACCCGGGGTCCGGTTCGGACCTCAGTAGCCGTAGCCGTACGGGCCGTAGGCGGGAGCCGGGGCGCCGTAGTAGCCGTAGCCGTTGCGGCGGGCCGCGTCGGCCGCGGCCGCGGCCCCGATGGCGCCGACGGCGGCACCCGCGATGCCGAGGCCGACCGCCGCGCCGGGGGAGATGCCGCGGCGGCGTCCGCCATAGGCGTAGGGCCGGCCGGCATAGCCACGGCCGTAGCCGTGTCCGTGGCCGTAATGGCCGCCGCGCCAGCCCTGGGCCTCGGCCGGGGAGGGCGCGATGGTGGTGAAGGCGCCGAGGGCGACGGCGAGGGCCGGAATGATCGCCAGCTTGCGCATCGTTGATCTCCTGCTTGGTTCAGGCCATATGACCCGGGCAACGAGCGCGACCGCGCAAGGTTCCCGCAATCGTTCCACCCGGGGCCGCCCGCCTGCGCTGCGCCGGACCTCTGGTCCGGCGGCCGGCAAGGGGCGACGTGACTGGCGCTGATCGTCGCGCCGCCCACATGAACTCCGGCTGAACTGTCCCTGCCGGCGGCAGATCAACCCGGCCGGGCGAGGCGCCGGGCGGTGGCGAGGCCGAGAACCAGGATCGCGGCGGCGCACACGGCCAAGGCCGGGAGCTGGCCGAAGGCCGCGAGGCCGGCGCCCAGCACCGCGACGCCGAGGGCCTGGCCGCAGAAGAACGAGAAGGCGTGCAACGCCACCGCCGAGGCCCGGGCCTCCGGCGCGACCTCGGTCACCTGCACCTGGAAGGTGTTGTGCAGCATGTAGAAGCCGAGGCCGAGCGCCACGAGCGCCGCGGCGTCGGCCTGCCAGGAGCCGGCGAGGCCGACCACCATCAGGGCGCCGCCCGACACCGCGCCGCCCGCCATCAGCATCCGGGTCTGGCCGAGGAACCGCAGCAGCAGCCCGACGGTGAGGGAGTAGGCCAGGCCCCCGGCGGCGAAGCCCGCGAGGACGAGACCCGCCTCCCTCGGCCCGCCCTCGCCCCGGGCCTCGATCAGGTGGGCGAGATGCGGGAAGATCCCGAACACCGCGATCGCCTCGACGAAGACGGCACCGAACAGCACCCGGGCGCGGGGGTTGCGCAGGATGGTGCGGTAGCGCGCCAGCGCCGGCGCCAGGGCGAAGCGGCCGCCGGCGGCGCGCAGGCGCCGGGCGAAGCCGAGGGCGACGCCGCACAGGCCCACCGCCCCGACCCCGGCGGCAAGGCCGAACACGCCGCGCCAGCCGATCGCGCCCTCGATCAGCCCGGCCACCGTGGAGCCCGAGAGCTGGCCGAGGATCACCGCGACGAGGAAGCGGCCGATCGCCACCTGACGCCGCTCCATCGGGATGCGGTCGCCCATCATGGCGAGCGAGAGCGGGATCACCCCGCCGGCCGCCGCGCCCGCGAGCATGCGCAGGCCGAACAGGGTGCCGATGTCGCCGGCGACAACGCAGGCGCCGAGCGCCAGGGTCAGCACGAACAGGCAGGCCACCACCACCCGCTCCTTGCCGAGCGCATCGCCCACCGGCCCGAGCACCGGCTGGATCAGCGCGTAGGGCAGGGCGAAGGCGGTGGAGAGCAGGGCGACGGTGGCGGGGGGGCTGGCGAGGTCCCGGGCGAGCACGCCGACGAGGGGTTCGACCACCCGGCCCGCGAAGGTGCTGGCGAAACCTCCCGCGGCCAGGACCGCGATCAGGCGCGAGGGCGAGTCGCCCGAGGGCGCCTCGGCGAGGGGTGCTGGCGCGGCGCGCACGGCCGCCGCCCCGTCAGCCGCCGCTCCCCGCCGCGGCCGTGCGGTCCCTGGTCAGGCGATCCTTGGCCAGGCGGTCGAAGGCCTGGAGCTCGGCCAGCAGCGCCGGCATCTGGCGCAGGGGAACCATGTTGGGCCCGTCGGAGGGCGCCCGGTCGGGATCCGGATGGGTCTCGATGAACACGCCCGCGACCCCCACCGCCACCGCGGCCCGGGCCAGCACCGGCACGAACTCGCGCTGGCCGCCGGAGGTGGCGCCCTGGCCGCCGGGCTGCTGCACCGAGTGGGTGGCGTCGAACACCACCGGCAGGCCGCCGCTCACCTGCGCCATGATCGGCAGGGCGCGCATGTCCGAGACGAGGGTGTTGTAGCCGAAGGAGGCGCCGCGCTCGGTGAGCAGCACGTTCGGATTGCCGGCCCCGGTGATCTTGGCGGCGACGTGGGCCATGTCCCAGGGGGCGAGGAACTGCCCCTTCTTGACGTTGACCACCCGGCCGGTAGCCGCCGCCGCCAGCAGCAGGTCGGTCTGCCGGCACAGGAAGGCCGGGATCTGCAGCACGTCGACGGCCTGCGCCGCGGCGGCGCAGTGGCCGGCCTCGTGCACGTCGGTGACGACCGGCAGGCCCAAGGTCTCGCGGATCTCGGCGAAGATCGGCAGCGCCTGCTCGAGGCCGAGGCCCCGGCTCGATCCGGCCGAGGTGCGGTTGGCCTTGTCGAACGAGGACTTGAAGACGAGGCCGATGCCCAGGGACGCCGTCATCTCCTTGAGCGCGGCGGCGACCTCGAGGGCATGGCTCCGGCTCTCCAGGGCGCAGGGGCCGGCGATCAGGCTCAGCGGCAGGTGGTTGCCGAAGCGGACGGAGCCGGCCGTCACGGTGACGGGGGCGGCGGGGGCGGTCGAGGAGGATGCGGTCGGC
>NZ_LABY01000222.1 GCF_001043975.1 Methylobacterium variabile | reverse complement strand
CCCGCGAGCCGTACGGCTCGCACCGGACGCCGCCGCTCACCGGTGCACCGGCGGCGACGCCGACCGTGTCGGCATCGACGCAGACGACGGCATTGGCCCCTCCGTCCGCATCCCACGGGCAGCAGCCGTCGATGTCGCCCTCGCACATGAAGATCAGATGGAGGTGCTTCGCGTCCGGGCTCCGCACCTGCCCGAGGAACGGCAGGGGCCGTTCGCACGTGCTGCAGGCCGGCCAGGAGAACCGTCCATCGATCGGCGGCGCGCCGCCGAATCGCGTTTGCGGGCTGAAGGCGGATGGCATCGCCCGATCGAGAAGAAGCAGCGCGATATCGGTCGGCATGACCTTGCCTCAGCAATCGGCGTCGATTTCATCACGGGGTGACAGGATCATGCCCTCGGCAGCTTCCGGCGCGAGGGCGACGAACGGGACGACGTCCCCGCCCTCACCGCTCGTGGCCTGCCGTGGAGGTGGTCTCGCGCACCGGCGAGAGCAGGTAGTCGATCACCCGCCGCCGACCGGTGCGGATCTCCACCGTCGCGGTCATGCCGGGGGTCAGCGCCACCTCCTTGCCGTCCGCCTTGATGAAGGTCTGCGACAAAGCCACCGTCACTGGGAAGATCAGGTTCTGCGTCTTCGGCATGCCCGTGACCGGGTTCACCCCCTGGCTGCGCGCCACCGACAAGGCATCGCTGCCCCCGCCCGCCTCCCGGTCGTCCACCGCGTCGCGCGACACCCGCACCACGCGCCCGTCGATCGAGCCGTAGCGGGTGAACGGGAACGCGTCGATCTTCACCACCGCCTCCTGGTCGGGCAGGATGAAGCCGATGTCCTTGTTCTGGACCTGCGCCTCGACCTCGATCGGACCGTCGCTCGGCACCACCACCATCAGGGGCTGGCCCGCGGTGACCACCTGCCCGAGCGTCGTCACGGCAAGCTGCTGCACCGTGCCGGAGATCGGCGCCTTGAGCTGCGTGCGCTCGCGCTTGAGCTGCGCCTTCACCACGTCCTGGACCAGGGCGTCGCGCTTCTGCGCCGCCTCCGTCAGCGCCTGGTGCTGGCGCGCCACGGTCTCGCTCGTCAGCTGGGTGATGCGCCGCTGCAGCGAGGTCGCGGCGGCCTTCGCCTCGATCAGCTGGCCGCGGTCGTAGGCCAGGTCGGCCGCCACCTGCTCGACCTGCTGCACCGCGTCGATCACCGCCGCCCGGGTGCCGGCGGCCTTGGCCACCAGGGTCTCGCGCATCTGCGCCCGCTCCTGCAGGCGGTGCTGCAGGAGCGGGCGCAGGTGCGCCGGACCCTGGGGGCCAAGGCCGCCGGCCCCCGGGCGGCGGTGATCGATGCGGGGCTGCAAGCCGGGCAGGGCGGGGCCGACCTGGGCCACGACCGCGGCCCGCTGAATGAAGGGAAGGGCGCGCG
>NZ_LABY01000221.1 GCF_001043975.1 Methylobacterium variabile | reverse complement strand
TACACCGGCCAGATGAATGGGCGAACTGCCCCTGCCGTTCCTCGGGCGGGTGCGGAGCCCGGACGGGGAGTACCTCCATCTGATCTTCATGTGCGAGGGCGACATCGACGGCTGCTGCCCGTGGGATGCGGACGGAGGGGCCAATGCCGTCGTCTGCGTCGATGCCGACACGGTCGGCGTCGCCGCCGGTGCACCGGTGAGCGGCGGCGTCCGGTGCGAGCCGTACGGCTCGCGGGTCGAGTGCGTGGAGGTGTCCCACTACAACGAGGCCCGAACCCTGTGGTCCGAGCGAAATCCCGGTCGCCGACGCGAGGTCCTGGGTCAGATCGGAGGCGAGGCCGACTGGCTGAACTTCGACGGGACGCCCGATTGCGACCATTGCCGGAGGCCCATGCGCTTCGTCGCGCAGCTCGAAGCCGGCCCCGACCACGAGACCGAGATGAACTTCGGCGGCGGCTGCGGGTATCTCTTCGAGTGTGCGTGCGCGGGCGGCTCGGGCAAGTTCCTGTGGCAATCCACCTGACGGCGCTCTCCCCCGGCCGGCCGCGCGGAAGCTGCCGGTCGAGGGCGACGATCCCTCCGTTCCCGACGGGCTCTGGTCCGCGCCGCCGGAGGATCGGATCCCGGCCGTGCGGCCGGGATCGTCTGCTCACCCGAGATCCGCTCCCTGCGTGTTGACGTAGAGGCCGTAGAGCGAGCGGGTCGAGGCCATCAGCAGGCGGTTGCGGTCGCGGCCGCCGAAGCAGAGGTTGGCGCAGCGCTCCGGCAGGCGGATGCGGCCGATCATCTTAGCCTCAGGCGAGAGCACCACGACGCCGTCCTCGGCCTCGCCCATGCCCCAGCCGCACCAGAGATTGCCGTCGCGGTCGGCCCGGAAGCCGTCGGCGGTGCCCTTGCCGCAATCGAAGAACACCCGGCCCTCGCCGAGCGCGGTGCCGTCCTGCGTCACGTCGAAGGCGCGGATCAGCCGGTTGGGCTCGGCCCGGGCCTCGATGACGTAGAGCGTGCGCTCGTCGGGGGAGAAGCACAGCCCGTTCGGGCCTTTCAGGCCGCGGGCGACCGCCTGGACCGCACCGGTGGCGGGATCGACCCGGTAGACGTTGCCCGGCAGCTCGGGCGCGGCCATCGCCTCGACCGGGTTCGGGCCGAAGGCCGGGTCGGTGAACCAGACCGAGCCGTCGGAGCGGCAGACGACGTCGTTCGGCGAGTTGAGCGGCTTGCCCTCGAACCGGTCGGCCAGCACCGTGATGCGACCGTCGTGCTCGGTGCGGGTCACCCGGCGCGTGCGGTGCTCGCAGGTGAGGAGCCGCCCTTGCCGGTCGCGGGCGTTGCCGTTGGCGTAGTCGGCCGGCCGGCGGAAGACCGTCACCGCGCCGGTCTCCTCGTCCCACTTGAGGATGCGGTCATTCGAGACGTCGCTGAACAGCAGCATCCGCATGTCGCCGAACCAGACAGGCCCTTCGGCCCAGCGAAAGCCGGTGGCGAGGCGCTCGATGCTGGTGAGGGCGATGCGGTACTTGGCAAAGCTCGGATCGAGGATCTCGATGGCCGGATCGGGCAGCCGCTGCGCCTGCTCCCAGGCTCGGGCGGTGCCCGCAGCCAGAACGCCCGCCCCGGCGGCCAGAATGGCCCTGCGGTCGAAAGTCATGTCGTCCTCTCTGTCCTTGGCGCCGGTTGCTCCGGCGCTCGCCGGGCTCGCATCGTCGCGTGGGATGCGCGCTCGGGCCAAGCTTGCTAGATTTTTGGTCGATCCGCTGCGGAAGGCAAGCCGAGCTGAGGGATGGTTTCTGATAAAATTGATTCTGGATTGATGATGCAGAAATAAATACAATTATTTTAATGAAATAGCATGACTTGTCGTCATTCCGGGTCCGCGCATCGGAGCCTGGAATTCAAATGATTTGACGATTCAGGAGAGGAGCGACTGCGTTCCGCTTCGTCCTGGACCATCAGCATTTCCGCATCCCGGAGCTCTCGCCCGCGGCGAGCCCCGGGATGCGGTGGTGCCAGTTCGGTCGGTCTGCCGTGTCTCGCAGCCGGTCCTCAGGTGATCGGCGCCGGGTTGAACAGGGTCAGGTCGTTGTAGAGGCCCCAATGGTCCGACCACGGCTTCTTCCGCCCGCTCGCCACGTCGAGGATCAGGCGGAAGAGCTCCCAGCCCGTCTCCTCGATCGTCGCCTCGCCGGTGGCGATCCTGCCGGCGTCGAGGTCGATCAGGTCGGACCAGCGCTGCGACAGCTCGGTGCGGGTCGCGACCTTGATCACCGGCGCCTCGGCGAGGCCGTAGGGCGTGCCGCGGCCGGTCGAGAAGACCTGGAGCGTGATGCCGGAGGCGAGCTGCAGCGTGCCGCAGACGAAGTCGCTCGCGGGCGTCGCGGCGAAGATCAGGCCCTTCTGGCGCACCCGCTCGCCCGGGGCCAGCACCCCGCGGATCGCGCTCGTGCCGGACTTCGCCACCGAGCCGAGCGCCTTCTCGACGATGTTGTTGAGGCCGCCCTTCTTGTTGCCCGGAGAGGGGTTGGCGCTGCGGTCGGCCTCGCCCTTGGCGAGGTAGTCGTCGTACCAGGCCATCTCGCGGATCAGCGCGCGGGCCACCTCCTCGGTCTCGGCCCGAGGGGTGAGGAGGTGGATCGCGTCGCGCACCTCCGTCACCTCGGAGAACATCACCGTGGCGCCGGCGCGCACCAGGAGGTCGGCGGCGAAGCCGAGGGCCGGGTTGGCGGTGACGCCCGAGAAGGCGTCGCTGCCGCCGCATTGCAGCCCGACCACGAGGTCGGCCGCCGGGCAGGTCTCGCGGGTGCGCCGGTTCAGGACCTCGAGGCGCGCCTCGGCCATCGCCATGATGCTGTCGAGCATCATCCCGAAGCCCTGGTGCGCCTCGTCCTGGAGCCGCACCACGCCGTCCGCCTGCCCGTCCGGCAAAAGCCGCTCGGAGACGAGCTTCTCGCAGCCGAGGCCGACCACCATCACCTCGCCGCCGAAATTCGGGTTCCGGGCCAGGCTCTGCAGGGTGCGAATCGGGATCACCGCCTGCGGCGCGTTGATGGCAACGCCGCAGCCATAGGCATGGGTCAGCCCGATCACGTCGTCGACGTTGGGGAAGCGCGGCAGCAGCTCCTGCTTGATGCGCCGGATCGCCACCTCGAGGGTGCCGGCGACGCATTGCACGCTGGTGGAGATCGCCAGGATGTTGCGGGTGCCGACGGAGCCGTCCGGATTGCGGTAGCCCTCGAAGGTGTAGCCCTCGAGCGGCGGCAGCGGGGCGGGCACCCGGGTCGCGAGGGGAAGCGCGTCGAGGCTCGGGGCGGTCGGGGTGCGCACCCGCGACTCCTCGACCCAGGCCCCGCGCGGGATGTCCTGAACGGCGGTACCGATCACCTCGCCGTAGCGGCGGATCTCTCCCCCCTCGGGGATGTCCTCGAGCGCGACCTTGTGGCCCTGGGGCACGAACTCGGCCAGCACGAGGCCGTCGGGAAACGCCGTCCCGGCGGGCAGCCCGAAGGCGTTGACCACGATGGCGACGTTGTCGGTCTCGTGCAGGCGGATGGTGCGGGGCGCGTCGCCCCGCGGCGCAGGGGCGTCGTCCGGGGTGGCGTGCCCCTCGGCAGTCCGCGGCTCGTCCAGCATCGGCTCCCTCCCGTTATCGAGGGCATCCTTGTGGATGCGCTTTCGTGAATGCGTCCTGGCCGGCGGTGCCTTTCGGCCGGCCAAACGACGGCGCCGCCCCTCGGGGGAGCGGCACCGCCTCTGTCGTCGCGCCGCTTACTCGGCGGCCAGCGCCTGCGCCGGGGCGACGCGGGCGACGAGGGCCGCGAGCTCCGCCTGCTCGGCCGAGGTCAGGTCGGTGAGCGGGTGGCGCACCGGGCCGGAATCGCGCCCGACCGCCCGCATGCCGGCCTTGATGATCGAGACGGCGTAGCCCTTGCGGCGGTTGCGGATCTCGATCAGGGGCAGGATGAAGTCGCGCAGGCCCTGCGCCACCGCGTCCCGGTCGCGCCGGCGCACGGCGGCGTAGAAGTCGAGGGCGAAGCCCGGCACGAAGTTGAACACCGCCGAGGAGTAGGTGGTGACGCCCATCTCGAGGTAGGGCAGGGCGAAGGTCTCGGCGGTGGGCAGGCCACCGATATAGGTCAGCCGGTCGCCCAGCCGCGAGTAGACCCGGGTCATCAGCTCGATGTCGCCGATGCCGTCCTTGTAGCCGACGAGGTTCGGCAGCTTCTCGCACAGCCGCGCCAGAGCGTCGGGGCCGATCACCGCGTTGTCGCGGTTGTAGACGATCACCCCGAGCCCGGTCGCGCGGCACACCGCCTCGATATGGGCCGAGAGGCCCTCCTGCTCCGAGCCGACGAGGTAGGGCGGCAGCAGCAGCAGGCCGTCGGCGCCGGCATCTTCCGCGGCTTGCGCCATCTCGCAGGCGATGGCGGTGCCGTAGCCGGCCCCGGCCAGCACCGGCACCCGGCCGTTGGTCTCGGCCACCGCGATGCCGACGACGCGGGCGACCTCGGCCGGGGTGAGGGAGAAGAACTCGCCGGTGCCGCCCGCCGCGAACAAGCCGGCGACGTCGTAGCCGCACAGCCAGTCGAGGTTGCTGCGGTACTGCGCCTCGTCGATGGCGAAATCGGCGGTGAAGGGGGTCACTGGGAAGGAGAGCAGGCCGGCGCCGAGGCGCTGGGCAACGTCGACGGGCGAGAGCGCGCTGGACATCGGGGCGTGTTTCCTCACTTCGGGCTCGGGGCTTCGCCCCGCTGGTCCGACGGTCTACGCCCGTCCACGATGCCCTTCCAGCACCATGTCGGCATGGTTCAATTCAAATCCGGCATCGATGCGTCGAGCGTCCCGGCGAGCTCGGCCAGGATCGGGATCAGCGGGTTGTCGTTGCTCCGTCGCCAGACGAGGTAGAGCTCCACCGGCCGGCGCGGCCGCGGGACGAGGGGCCGGAGCGTCACGCCCGCGACACGCAGCGAGGCGGCGGATTCCGGCACCAGGGCGAGGCCGAGCCCCGAGCGCACCAGGGACAGGATGGTGTGGATCTGCGCCAGGTGCTGCACCGCCTTTGGCGCGAGATCGCCTTCCGCGAAGTAGTCGCCGACGAGGTCGTGGAAGTAGCGCGCCTCGTCGGGGGCGTAGGCGATCAGCGGCTCGGCCGCGACCGCCTCCGCGGCGACGCCGTCGCCAGTCGCCAGCGGGTGGTCGTCGGGGAGCGCCGCCACCAGGGTCTCGCGGGCGATGCGCAGGGCGCCGTCGGCGGCGGGCGGCAGGGGCGGGCGCATCAGGCCGAGGTCGATCCCCTGCGCCCCCAGCGCCTCCGCCTGGGCGGCGCTGACCATCTCCTTGAGCAGGATGTCGGCCTCCGGCAGCCGCGCGCGCGCCGCCCGCACCAGGTCGGGGAGGGTGCGGTAGGCGGCGGCCGCCGTGAAGCCGAGGGTGACGCTGCCGGCCTGGCCCGCCGCGACCCGGCGCGCCGTGGCGGCGGCCTCGTCCGACAGGCGCAGGATCCGGCGCGCCTCGACCAGGAAGCGGCGCCCGGCCGGGGTCAGCCGCACGGCGCGGCTGGTGCGGTTGAGGAGGGCGACGTCGAGGATGCGCTCCAGCACCTGGACCTGTCGGCTGACCGGCGGCTGGGTCAGGTGCAGCCGCTCGGCCGCTCGGCCGAAATGCAGCTCCTCGGCCACGGCCACGAAGCAGCGCAGCTGGCTCAGCTCGAACATCGGGACACTCCGCGCCGTTTCCCCAAGGGATGTCTTAAGGTATGGCCCAGGGGATGAAGAGCGGGCGCTCGCGCGTTCCGGTCTCGAGGCCCAGGCGATCCGCCGGCCGTGTCCCGCGAAAGGCCGTCGATGTCATCGCCGCTCCACCTCTTCCGGCACGCCGTCCCGTTCACCGGCTATCCGTACCGGGGCGAGGGGATGGCCTGCAATCTCTGCGGCGGAGCCGAGGCGCTGACCGTGGCCGAGACCGACCGGCGGCTGAAGCGGCTGCGCTCCGTGGCCTGCACCGGCTGCGGCCTGATCCGCACCGACCCGATGCCGACTGCCGCCGAGCTCGAGGCCTACTACGCCTCGGCCTACCGCGCTGCCTACCAGTTCGCCCTCGGCCGGCGCCCGCCGCGCCACCATCTCAACCGGTCGCGGCGCGAGGCGGCGTTCCGGGCGGAGCTGCTCGCCCCGGCCTTGCGGCCCGGTGCCCGGGTGCTCGATTTCGGGTCTGGCTCGGGCGAGTTCCTGGCCGCCGCCCGGGCACGGGGCTGTGCAGTGACAGGGGTCGAGCCCGGGCGCAGCTACGCCACCTATGCCCGGGCGGAGCACGGCGCGCGGGTGCTGGACCGGCTCGACGCCCTTCCGGCCGACGAGGTCTTCGACGTCGTCACCGTCCACCACGTGCTGGAGCACCTGCGGGATCCCGTCGACACCCTGGCGCGCCTCGCCGACCGGCTCGCGCCCGAGGGCGTGCTCTACGCCGCGGTGCCCAACATGGCGGCGACGGGCAAGCCGCCGCACGAGCGCTTCCACTTCGCCCACGTGCACGGCTTCGTGCGCGACACCCTCGACCGCGCCGCCCGCCGCGCCGGGCTGACACCGGATCCTGGCTACTGGCGCGAGGACACGACCGCGGTCTACCGGCGCTCCGCCGCCCCGGTGCAGGCAGAACCCGGCCCGGCCGGGCCGGGCCTCGCGCGGGAGCTCGCCGCCGCCCTCGCGCCGGTTCGGCCCGGCGCCTACCTCGCCTCGGGCGCCTGGCTCGGGCCGATGGTCCGCCGCAACGCGAAGGCGATCCGCGACACCTTCGCGTCCCGCTGAAGGCGGATCCCTGAGCGGCGCATCGCCGGCGATGCGCCGTCCTCCAGGTCGCGGGCCGTGCCCGGGTCAGGCCGAGAGCCGGGCCCGCTCCTCGGCGTCGCGTTCCGCGAGGCCGTAATAGGTCCGCAGGATGTCGCGGTAGACGAATTGCCCGTACTCGCCGCGCCGCGCGTACAGCTCGGGCAGCGGGAGGCCGAGCAGCAGGTCGTTGAAGGCGCTCACGTCGCGGGCCAGGGCCGGATCGACGATCACACCCTCGCCGCGGGCGCGCAGGCGTTCTGCCGGGGCGCCGAGATCGAACACCACCGGGGGCACGCCCGCCGCCCGGGCCAGGGACAGGGTGTAGCAGTAGGTTTCCGGCCAGATCGAGGCGATCAGCACCAGATCGATGCGCAGGGTGCGCAGGAGGTCCATCGCCTCCTGGTCGCTCCCATAGGCGCCGGTCTCGGTCACGCCGACCGAGGCGAGGCGCTCGGGCATGTTGGTGTAGCCCACCACCTGGTACTGGATCGGCAGATCGCGCAGGCGGGCGTCCAGGGCGAGGTCGTGCAGCACATTCGAGCCCTTGTGCGCCCCGATGGCGCCCAGCGCCGCGATCCGCAGGGGACGGGTCGGGCCAGCTGGCTCGTCCATGACCAGCGGGCGCCGGATGGCGGGCGGCAGCCGCTCCTCGTGCGGCCGGACCACGATCCGGCTGCCGGGCAGGTGGGGCGCGAGCCGTCGGGCGATGTCGTGCGAGGGGGCCAGCACCGCCTCCGCTCCCGCGAGGAAGCCCGCGTAAGTCTCCCGCCGGACCGCCGGGTCGACCACCCCGCGGCTGCCGTGGTCGATGGCGATGCAGCGTCGGCAGCCCTCGGCGTCCGGCAGGCCGCAGTAGCGGGCGAGCGGCGTGACGAGGTCGTTGCGATGGCAGGCCGCGGCGTAGTCGTGCAGCGTGAAGGCGTATGGCCCGGTCGCCCGGATGATCGCCATCATCCGCTCCGTCGAGGACCAGTCCAGGCCGACGAAGGAGTGCACGTGCACGAGGAGCGGCCGCAGCCACTCCAGGAACGCCGCGACGAGATGGCCCTGCCGGTCGATCTGGAGCGTCTCGAACGAGACGATCGGGATCGCCCGCTTCGAATCTGGCAGGTGCTCGAGCCGGATGCTCCGCTCGTCCGCCGCCTTCAGGATCACGACCTCCACCCCCTCGCTCGTCAGGCGCTCCGCCAGGTCGCGGATATGCGTGAGGATGCCGCCGATCCGGTTGTGGGTGACGAACACCACGGTCCGCGGCCCGAGGCTCCGGGCCAGGCGGTAGAGGTCGAGGCGGATGCGCGCGTCCAGGCCGGGATCGGCCTCGACGTAGGCCCGGACCTGGGACGTGTAGTCCGGGTGCTTGCGCAGGAGTCGCTGCTCGATCTGCACCATGTCCTTGCTGAAGGTGTTGTCGAACGACGCTCCGCCGGAGTGGTAGACGAAGATGTCGTGGGCGAGCAGGTTGCGGTAGCCCGCCTTCTGCGCCCGCAGGCAGTAGTCGTTCTCCTCGCCGTAGCCGCGGCCGAAGGTCTCGGCGTCGAAGTCGCCGATCGCGTCGATGATCGTGCGCCGCATGTAGAAGCAGAAGCCGACGCCCGTCGGCACCTCCGAGGAGAGGTGGCGGTTGCAGGCGCGGGCGCAGGCGTCCAGCTCCGGCAGGGCGAGCTCGAGCTGGATGCGGTTGTTGACGTTGAACTGCGGGTAGCTGCAGATCGTCGCGTTGTTGGACAGGGGCGTGATGGTCGCCGCGTCCGGGTTGGCGCGGGCGTGCCACAGCATCCGGTCGATCCAGTCGCCGTAGGGGATCGCGTCCGAGTTGAGCAGGATGACGTCCTTGCCCTGGCAGAAGGCGAGCGACCGGTTGACCGAGGCAACGAAGCCGAGATTCACCTCGTTCTCGAGGTAGAGGAACAGGCCGCGGTCGGCGAGCCGGCCGAGCGCTTGGTTCAGCTCCGCTTGCGGCCCGCGATCGTTGACGACGAGGAGCGCGAAGCGGGTCGCCTGCGGGTTCGCCAGCACCGCGTGGACGGCGCGCAGCGTCTCCTCGTAGCCCTTGAAGACCGGGATCACCACGACGACCTCGGCGGCCTCGAGGTCGGTCGCCGGGCTTGCTTCGGCCCACTCAACCTCCGTCGGCGCGGTCGGCGCGGGCCAGAGCGCGTCACCGAACGGGTTGGGCTTCAGGCCAAGGTCGCGGCCTGCCGTGACGTAGTGGTAGAGTGGGTTGATTGTGCTCGGAACCGTGTCCTCATGCTGCTTCCGGTAATATCCGCTCCAGAACAGCTCGGAAGGATTGCGCCCCTCCTTCCAGCCGTGCTCCGCGTAGTGATGCAGGGGGTCAATTCCGGCCTCGCGCACGTCGGAGTACGTCGACAGGTAATAGTTCTCGTCGAAGCTGGGAGCGATCGCCTCGAGCACCGCCGCGAGACTGTCCGTGACTGGGGCCGCCTCGGCCGTCGTCCGCCGCGCCACCGGCACGAGCGGCCCGGTTCCCCCGAGCAGGCCGTGGGTCGAGACGTAGTGATAGAAGGGCGGGACGTCGCTGTGGCTCAGGTGCTGGTTGCGGCTGACGTGATCCTGCGTGACGAAGTGCGGGTTGGGCTCGTAGCCCAGGCGCCAGCCGCTGATCAGGTAGTGGCTGAGGGGATCCGCGACGAGCGTGAGGCCGTGCGCCCGGAGGTAGAACTCCTCGTCGAAGTAGTCGCGGATCACGCGCTTCTGGATCTCGAGGAATTCGGCCGGCGACCGGGTCAGCGTCGTACGGCGCTGGTGGGCGGGCAGGGCGGCGTAGTGCAGCAGCGGATTGACCGCCGGCTGCGCCGGATCGAGGTACTTGTCCTTGTAGAACAGGGTCGAGAACGTCGCCGACGGATCGCGCCCCTCGCGCCAGCCGCTCGCCATGTAGTGGTCGAAGGGGTTCTGCCCGCTCTCGGCGACGTCGGGATTCGTCCTGACGTAGAACTGGTCGTCGAAGAGGGACGCGGCGCCCCCGACAGGCAGCCATTTGCGGAGAGATTTCCTAATCATCGTTTAAGTGACCACTCA
Source organism: Methylobacterium variabile (assembly GCF_001043975.1). GTDB lineage: Bacteria > Pseudomonadota > Alphaproteobacteria > Rhizobiales > Beijerinckiaceae > Methylobacterium > Methylobacterium variabile. Next base: position 11,474 of record NZ_LABY01000221.1, on the reverse strand, counting down.
CTGACGTTGACCCGACGCGCGTGAGCGGCGCATCGTGTGCGGCGGCGTTCATCGATCAGGCGGGATGGATCACCGCCTCGTTCGTCCGGGTGTGCAGCTGTTCTCTCCCGGGTGTGAGGGCGCCGGCGGCATGGCCGCCGCGGCTCTCGCTCCATCCTTCTTCACCCGGAACCTGTCACGGGCTTCGCGCAACATTATGACTGCCGCCTGTCAGCTTCCCGCGACGGGTGCCGCAAGCCTCGCACCATGTCAGGCCGGCCGGCAGGCAGGGAACGGCCGGGATTTCGGCGATCGGTGCGCGTTTCGCGCCACCAAGGACACCGCCCTCCCGCGATCCCGGGTGATGCCACGGCACCGTCCAAGACCCAGTTCGATCTCGGAATGCGTGGATCGACCACAGCGGGCCTGCCGCCGGCGGCGGTCGAGCCCGTCACGGTGGCCTCACCGCAGATCGAGCCCCGTCGGGGGCCATGGTCCTGACAGGGTGTCAAGCGCGGACTTGCCGGCCTCCGATCGTGCCTCCGCGAGGACCAACATCTGGAAACATTAGTTCATGTGAGAGTACGGATAGGGCGATGTCACGCGACCTCCGGTGCGGCGTGGGACGAGGATCGTGCCTGCAGGGCCGAGATCCCGCCCCCTCACGGGACGCTTCCCGTCCGACGAGGTGCAACTTTCACGTCGCGAGACCGCAGTCTTCTTCCTTGCCGCGCACTCGCCCGATGCGCCTCGGCCGACCGACGTGGCCGAAGTGTCACGTGCGCTAACATCCATCGCGCGACACACGAATCCGGGCTTGCCGGCTGCACGGCCATGCTAAGAAAACGTGAGCAGGAACAGTAGCTTAGTATCGTTCTAAAGAGCCATCCTCCCCGGCCATCATCGCCCGGGGACGGGCAGGCCGTTCGTCGAAGGTCCCGCCATGCGTTCCCATCACCGCGTTGCCGCCCAGCGCCGCCGCTGCTTCCACACCGTCCTCGGTGCCGTTCTCTCCGCCGGCGTCTCCCTAACCGCAGTGGCGGCGGCCGCCCAGGAGGCGACGCCGCCCCGCCAGGGCGCGGCTGCCGGCGGCACGATCCAGCTCGAGGCGATCGACGTTGCAGGCAACGGCGCCCGGCCCGGAGCGACGGTCGTGACGGCCCGTCCCAAGGAGGACCCGCGCGGTCCGATCGAGGGCTACGTCGCCAAGCGCACCCTGGTCTCGACCAAGACCGACACGCCGCTGATCGAGACGCCGCAATCGGTCACGGTGATCGGGCGCGAGCAGCTCGACGCCCTCAAGCCGCAGCAGGTCGGCGACGCGGTCGCCTACTCGGCCGGCGTCTACGGCAACGTCTTCGGGCCGGATCCGCGGGTCGACTTCTTCCTGATCCGCGGCTTCACGGCGAACGACACCGGGCTGTACCGGGACGGGCTGCAGCTCTTCAACTACGGCTTCGCCGCCTACAAGGTCGACACGTTCGGCCTCGAGCGGATCGACGTGCTGCGCGGGCCGGCCTCGGTGCTGTTCGGGCAGGGCGGCCCCGGCGGCCTGATCAACCTGATCAGCAAGAAGCCGCCTTTCGAGCCGTTGAACTACGTCGAGGTCGGCGGCGGCTCGTTCGGCCAGAAATACCTCGCCTTCGATTTCGGCGGCCCGGCCGACAAGGAGGGGCACTGGTTCTACCGCCTGACCGGCATCGGCCGGCAGGGCGGCACCCAGGTCGACGGGCTCGACGAGAACCGCGGCTACATCGCCCCGACCTTCACCTACAAGCCGGACGGCGCCACCACCTTCACGCTTTTGTCGAGCTTCCAGTACGACGATACCGGCCGCCTCAACGCGTTCCTGCCGTATTACGGCACCGTGCGGCCGACGGTGCTCGGCCTGCGCATCCCGCAGAACTACAACGTCTCGGATCCGTTCAACAACACCTACCGGCGCAGCCAGGCGAATATCGGCTACGAGTTCGAGCACGTCTTCGACGACACCTGGACCTTCCGGCAGAACCTGCGCTACGCCTTCAGCGATTCGCTTGACGACGCGTTCCTGGGCGGGCTGTTCGGCCTGAACGGGTTCGGCTACGCCGACGCGAACCAGACCCAGATCGCGCGCTACCGCTTCCGCGCCTCGTCGCGGGCCCGGCTGTTCAACGTCGACAACCAGGCGGTGGCCCGGTTCGACGACGGCTTGTTCAAGCACACCGTCCTGATGGGCCTCGACTACAAGAACTTCCAGCTCAACGACAACAATGCCACCGGCGGCTTCGCCGGCACGCCGGTCGCGAACTTCAACATCATCACGCCGAACTACGGCAGCCCGAGCGTCCCGGTCGCGCCGTACCTCGTCAATTACGACGTCTTCCAGCAGCTCGGCCTCTACTACCAGGACCAGATCAAGCTCACGCCCGAGCTGACCCTGGTCGTGTCCGGCCGCGGCGACTTCACCTCGAACGAGGTCAACAACCGCCTCACCAGCACGCAGACGCGGCAATCGGCCAACGCCTTCACCCAGCGCTACGGCCTGATCTACAACTTCGATTTCGGCCTGGCGCCCTACGTCAGCTACGCCAGCTTCTTCAACCCGCAGGTCGGCACCAACTTCTTCAGCCAGCCGTTCAAGCCGACCACCGGCGACCAGTACGAGGTCGGCGTCAAGTACGAGATCCCGGGCGCGAACGCCTTCCTGACCCTCGCCGCCTTCGATCTCGCGCTGGCCAACACCCTGACCGCCGACCCGACCAACACCCTCAACCAGCTCCAGCTCGGCGAGACCCGCTCACGCGGCTTCGAGGCGCAGCTCGTCGCCAGCATCACCAAGGACTTCAACGTCGTCGCGTCGTTCACGAGCTACAACCTCGAGATCACCAAGGGCGATGTCGGCACGATCGGCCGGACGCCGACCAACACGCCCGAGACCCTGGCCTCGGTCTTCGCCGACTATACCATCCCGACCGGCGACTGGGCCGGCTTCGGCTTCGGCGCCGGGGTGCGCTACGTCGGCCGCTCGTTCGCGAACGTCGACAACACCCTGACGGTGCCGGAGCGGGCCCTGTTCGACGCGGTGATCCATTACAGCCGCGACAACTGGCGCTTCGCCATCAACGCGGCGAACCTTGCCGACAAGCGCTTCGTCTCGTCGTGCCAGTCGGTCACCGCCTGCTTCTACGGCGAGCAACGCCGCATCACCGCGAGCCTCAGCTATAAGTGGTGAGGGCGGCGGCGGGCTTCGCCGCCCGCCGCCTCGCTCAAGGGCTCCTTGGGCCGGATCCGCGCGGGATCCGCTCCAGAAGGCCGCGCAGGGCGGCGGTCACCACCTCCTCGCCGCAATCGCGCCGGACGGCCGCCAGGGCCCCGGCGCGCAGGCGCTCCCACAGGGCCTCGTCGCGGGAGAGGGCGAGGCAGGCCTCGGCGAAGTCCTCCGCCGTGCCGCCGACCATCAACTCCCGTCCATTCGACCATCCGAGCTGGCCGGCGAGCAGCGGCGTCGCGACGACCGGCAGGCCAGCGGCGGCGGCCTCGTGCACCTTGTGCGGGATCCCGGCGGCGAAGCGGGTCGGCGCCACGAACAGGCGGGCCCGGTCGTAGACCGGGCGCAAGTCGTCGACCCGGCCGAGGCAGACCACCCGGTCGTCCAGGCGCGCGCGGATCAGCTCGGACCGGTTCTCCCCGGCGAGGATCAGGCGGCACTCCGGCAGGCGCGCCCGCACCAGGGGTAAGACGTGGTCGATGAACCAGACGATCGAATCGGTGTTGGGCGAGGTCTCGTCCGGGAAGCCGCCGACGAACAGCAGGTCGCGGCGCTCGCCGAACGGGCGCTCGCCGGGCTCGGGCGCGAGCACGTGGCCGATCCGCACCGTCTCCTTGCCGGCGGCCCGGAAGGCGGCGGCCTCCTGGTCCGAGACGCAGATCACCAAGTCCGCCGGCGCCGCCACGGCGAGCTCCGCCGCGACCATCTCCCGCCCGGCCTCCTCGCTCACCGGATCGCCCAGGACCGCCCGGCGTCCGATCTCCCGGGAGCTCACGATCGCCTCGGCGTCGTACCAGAGGAGGGGACGCTCCAGCACGTCCGGATTGGTCTCGAGGATGCGCTTGATCCGCTCCATGTTGTGCGGCCGGCTGACCAGGATCGCGTCGTAATGGTCGTGCCGGGCCTTGAGGAAGTCGTAGATCGCGTGGGCGGCGTAGCCGAACGCGACCTCGATCGTCGGGGCCAGGGCCTGCCGGACCTGATGCCAGGGCTCCCCCGCATCGTCGGTCGGCAGCAGCGTCACCTCGGCGCCGAGCCCCGCCAGGAGGTTGAGGATCGTCCGGGCTCGGGGATAGCCGGCGCCGAGGGTCGGGTGCGGCACCTTGTTGTCAATGTAGAGGATGCGCGGCGCCCCGGGCGGGCTGCTGCGGGCCGCCAGCAGGTTCGAGAGGTCGGGGGGATGCTGGCCGGCGAGGGTTTCGGCATGGCGCGCGGCGAAGACGGCGCGGTGGGCGCCCTGCAGGGAAGCGGCCTCCTGCCGGCCATCCGGCGCGGCACTCCCGAACTCGACGTGGACGAGGGCGACGAACGGGTCGTAGACGATCCGCAGGCCCCGCTCCCGGATCCGGGTGCAGAGGTCGGTCTCCTCGTAGTAGGCCGGGGCGTAGGCCTCGTCGAAGCCGCCGAGGTCGCGAAACAGCGCCCGCTTCAGCATCAGGAAGGCGCCCGAGCAGTAATCGACGTCGCGGCGGAAATTGGCCTCGAAGGCGTCCGGATCGGCGTCCCGGGCGTAGCCGACGCAGGAGCCGTCGGACCAGACGATGCTGCCGGCCTCCTGCAGGCGCCCGCTCGGCAGGATCAGTTTTCCGCCGACGGCGCCGACGCCCGGCTCGCCGGACAGGACGCGCTCGGCCGCCGCGACCGAGCCCGGCAGCAGGATCGTGTCGTTGTTGAGGAGCAGCAGGCTCTCGCCGCGGGCCTGCGCCGCTGCAGCGTTGACGGCGCGCAGGAAGCCGAGATTCTCCGGGCTGCGCAGGATGGTGGCGTTCTCGATCCGGTCGAGCAGCGTGCCGGTCCCGTCGCGCGACGCGTTGTCGAAGAGGATGACCTCGTAGGGGCACGCCGCCGCGTCGATGGTCTCGGCGATGCTCCGGACGCAGTCGAGCGTCAGGTGCGCCTTGTTGAACAGCACCAGGATGATCGAGACCTTTGGGGCCGCCGTGGCCGGGAATCGCACCGCGAGGCCGGCGCCGAGGAAGCTGTCCGCCCGGATCCGAGACAGCCGGTCGCTCGCCTCCCGGACCCCGTCGCCGCCCCCGGGCGCCGCGTGCCGGGCGGGGCGCGGCGCGCGTCCCTCGGCGCGGCCGTGGCGGAGGTAGTGCGAGACCGGATCGAGGCCGGTCTGGCGCAGGTCCGGGTTGGTGCGCAGGTAGAATGCCGTGTCCAGCGCCTCGGAGGGGTTCCGGCCTTCGCGATAGCCGTAGGTGACGTAGTGGACCAGGGGATTGGCCCCGGTGGCGAAGATGTCCGGATAGGCGTCGAGGTACCAGTTCGAGTCGAACACGGCGTTCGGGCGGCCGTAGGCCGAGGCGACCGAGAGGTAGTGCACGAGCGGGTTGACCGAGCGGTCGGCGCCCCGTGTATGGGCGTAGTAGTGCTCGGCCACGAAGGCCGGGTGCGGGTCGAGCCCGTAGCAGGCGGGGCGGTGGAGGTAGTCGAACAGCAGGTCCCGGGCGGGACGGGGATCGGCCTGGCCGGCCAGGAAGGCGAGGTCGAGGAGCGGATGCGGATCGCGGCCCTCGGCGAGACCGTGGCGCAGGATGTGCCGCAGCGGGTCGAGGCCCTGCAGGTCGCCGACGGCGCGGCCGTACCAGGCGGCGTCGAAGAGCGGGTGGGTCGAGCGCTGCTCCGCCGCGCCGTGCTCGGCGTAGTGCCGCAGGCAATCCCGCACCCGCTCGGTGATGTCGCCGTAGCGCGCCCGGTAATAGGCCGGATCGAACAGGAGGTTCGGCCGGTGCCCTGCCTCGCAGCCTGCCGCGCACCAATGGGCGAGGGGGGAGGCGTAGTCCCGCGCCTCCGGATACATCGCGAGGTAGAAGCGGGTGTCGAAGTAGGGGTTCGGATCGACGGTGCCCGAGCCGGCATGGGCGAGGTAATGGGCCAGGGGATCGGTCCCGGCCGCCCCCGGCAGGTAGGTCCGCGCGTACCAGACGGGATCGAACAGCGGGTGCGGCTTCGCGGTGAAGCCCGATCTGCGGTACGCCCGGTAGGCTCGCCGGTCGAAGGTCAGGCCGCCGAGGGTGACATGGGTCAGGGTGACCTGGGTGAGGGTGACCTGGGTGAGGGCCCCGACCAGGCCGTTGCGTCTCGCTGCCACCGCGCATCGTCTCCCGCCCGCGCGGGGGCGGGACGCCCCGGCGCGATCGGGCGCTCTCTAAGCCGACTCGCCGCCGCATGCCACCGCGCCGTCCGGCGAGGGGACGCGGCCCGGCCGTCCCGCGCGGGCGGGGGAGCGCGGAAGCGACACCCCGCCCCGGGCGTGCTAGACTCGCGTCCCATGGTTGCTCGCCCGTTCCCGCCGCACACTCCGTCCGGACCCGCGCGGGGAGGCGGACCCGCTGCCGCCGCTCCGGGCCGACCACGGCCGCTTCCGCTCCTCGCCCCATGAGCGCCATGCCGTCGGCCCTGGACTACCGGGGCCTCTTCGACGCCTCGCCCAATCCCTACCTGGTCCTCGATCCTCTCTGCCACATCGTGGGGGCGAACCGGGCCTACCTCGCCAGCGTGGACCGCACCCTGGACGAGCTCGTCGGCCGCTACGTCTGGGACGCGTTCCCGGGCGAGGCGGACCAGGTCGAGCCGATGCGGGCCTCGATCGCGCGCGCGGTCGCGACGCGCCGGCCCGACACGGTGGCGCTGCTGCGCTTCGACACCCCGCGCCCGGCCGCCGCCGGCGGCCGGGAGGAGCGCTACTGGAGCGTCACCCACAGCCCGATCCTCGACGCGGCCGGCGAGGTCCGATCGGTGCTGCACCACCCGATCGACGTGACGGCCCTGCAGCCGGGCCACGACCCGGAACCCGGGACCCTGACGCCGGCCCAGAGCGGGATCTTCAGCCGGGCGCAGCACGTCTCCGAGACCAACCTCGCCCTGGAGGCCGCGCATCGGCGCCGGGAGCAGATCTTCCAGCAGATGCCGGGCTTCGTCGCCGTGCTGCGGGGACCGCGCCACGTCTTCGAGTACGTCAACGACGCCTACGTGACGATCGCCGGCCAGCGCGACTTCATCGGCCGCAGCGTGCGCGAGGCGTTTCCCGAGCTTGCCGACCAGGGCTTCTACGAGCTCCTCGACGCGGTCTACCGCACCGGCGAGCCGTTCGCGGCCCGTGCGATGCCGATCCGCCTGACCGGCCAGGACGCCGAGCGCGCCATCGACCTGCTCTACCAGCCGCTCCGGGACGGGTCGGGCGCGGTCACCGGCATCTTCGTCGGCGGCTACGACGTCACCGAGCAGGTCCGCTCGCAGCTGGCGCTGCGCGACAGCGAGGAGCGCTACCGCACGCTGCTGGAGAGCATCGATGTCGGCTTCTGCATCCTGGAGATGAAGTTCGACGCGGGCGGCCGGGCGGTCGACTACCGGATCGCCGAGGCCAACCCGGCCTTCGCGCGCCAGACCGGGGCCGACGTCGCCGGCCTGTGGGTGAGCGAGTTCGCTCCCGACCTCGAGCGGCACTGGTTCGACACCTACGGCCGCGTGGCGCTGACCGGCGAGCCGGTGCATTTCGAGAACCAGGCCGACGTGTTCGGGCGCTGGTTCGACGTGCGCGCCCTGCGGGTCGGCGACCCGGCGCAGGGCCGGGTCGCGGTCTTCTTCAGCGACATCTCGGACCGCAAGCGCATGGAGGAGGCGCTGCGGGTCCTCAACGCCTCGCTCGAGGCGCAGGTCGCCCAGCGCACCGCCGAGCGCGACCAGATCTGGCAGGCCTCCACCGACCTGTTCTGCGTCGCGACCCTCGACGGCTACTTCGTCAGCCTCAACCCGGCCTGGACCCAGCTCCTCGGCTGGGCCGAGACCGACCTGCTCGCCCGGCCCTTCCTCGACTTCGTGCACCCGGACGACGTTCCGGCAACGACGGCGGCGGCCGACGGGCTCGCCCGCGGCGAGCCGCAGCTCACCTTCGAGAACCGCTACCGGCACCGGGACGGGTCCTATCGCTGGCTGTCCTGGAACGCCGTGCCGCGGGAGGGGCGTATCTACAGCACGGTGCGCAACGTGACCGCGATCAAGGACCAGGCGGCGGCGCTCGCCCAGGCCGAGGAGGCGCTGCGCCAGTCGCAGAAGATGGAGGCGGTGGGCCAGCTGACCGGGGGTGTCGCCCACGACTTCAACAACCTGCTCACGATCATCCGCTCGTCGGTCGACTTCCTGCGCCGGCCCGAGCTGCCGGAGGCGCGCAAGGCGCGCTACCTCGACGCGGTCTCCGACACCGTCGATCGCGCCGCCAGGCTCACCGGCCAGCTCCTCGCCTTCGCCCGCCGCCAGGCCCTGCTGCCCGAGGTGTTCGACGTCGGCGAGAAGGTGCGGGGCGTGGCCGACATGCTCGACACGGTCACGGGCGCGCGGGTGCGCGTGGTGGTGTCGGTGCCTGACCGGCCGTGCTTCGTGCGGGCGGACCTGAGCCAGTTCGAGACGGCGCTCATCAACATGGCGGTCAACGCCCGCGACGCCATGGAGGGGCAGGGCACGCTGACCTTGAGCCTGGCCTGCGGCGCCGCGATGCCGCCGATCCGGGGCCATGCCGGCTCGCACAACGCCTTCGCGGCGGTCTCCCTCACCGATACCGGGCCGGGCGTGCCGCCGGACCTCATCGGTCGCATCTTCGAGCCGTTCTTCACCACCAAGGAGGTCGGACGGGGCACGGGCCTCGGCCTCTCCCAGGTTTTCGGCTTCGCCAAGCAGTCGGGCGGCGACGTCGACGTGACGAGCCGTCCCGGCGAGGGCGCCACCTTCACCCTCTACCTGCCCGAGGCGCCGGCCACGACCGGATCCGGCGACGAGGCCGCCGCCGACTCCCCGGGTTCGCCGATCGGCGCCGGCGAGAGCGTGCTCGTCGTCGAGGACAACATCGAGGTCGGACGCTTCTGCACCCAGATCCTGCACGACCTCGGCTACCGCACCACCTGGGCGACGAACGCCGAGGAGGCGCTCAGCCGCCTCGGGACGGATGGCGGGGACTTCGACGTCGTGTTCTCCGACGTGGTGATGCCCGGCATGGGCGGCCTCGCGCTCGCCCGGGAGCTGCGCCGGCGCCTGCCGCACCTGCCGGTGGTGCTCGCCTCCGGCTACAGCCACGTTCTGGCGCAGGACGACGCCCACGGCTTCGAGCTCCTGCACAAGCCGTATTCGGCCGAGCAGCTCGCCCGCATCCTGCGCCGGGTCACCCGGCAGGGGCCGCGGCGCCGCGTCGGATGAGGCGGGAGACAGGCCATGCAGCCCGACAGCTTCGTTCTCGCCCCGAACGGCTGGGTGCCGAACAACCCGGTCCTGCCGGTGCTGCACTACCGCGGCGCGTTGGTGGAGACGGCGGACCGGGCCGCTGCCCTCGAAGACCTTCTTGCCCGCAATCACTGGCCGGCGCAGTGGCGCGACGGCGTGTTCGCCTATCACCACTACCATTCCACCGCCCACGAGGTACTGGGCGTCGCGTCCGGCAGCGCCCGCCTGATCCTCGGTGGCGAGAACGGGCGCGAGGTCGCGGTCGCGGCCGGGGACGTGGTGGTGCTGCCGGTCGGCACTGGGCATTGCCGGCTGGCGGCGAGCCCGGATTTCCTGGTCGTCGGCGCCTATCCGCCGGGCCAGAGCTTCGACTTGTGCCGTGGCGCGCCGGACGCGGACGCCCGGGCCCGGATGGCGGCCCTCGGCGTTCCGGACAGCGACCCGGTCCACGGGCCCGGTGGCCCGCTGACCCGGCTCTGGCGCCGGACGTGAGGTCGAGGCGACCCGGGCCGCTTCGGAACTGGGATCCAGTGCCCATCTTGGTTCCATAACATAGCTTATGCGAATCATATTCGTAGGCGCAAAGTCGGAATGTCTCATACCGCCGCGCCTTCGAACGGACCCGTTCGGAGGCGCAAGGCAAGCCCGAACGGGCGCCGGCGCTGATGCGCCGGACGCCTTCGCATCGACGTGTCGATGCGAAGGCGCGAGGGTATCACCTGAGCCAACTCGGGATGGCACACTCCCCCGTTCTGCGGAACGCGGGAGGTCGCCACGGGATGGGTGCTGACGAGCGAGCACGAGCCGGCTGCGGTGCACGCCGGTCGTGAGGATCGAGCCGTCCATCGCCACTCTGGTCGGCGAGCAGCGCGGTGTCGGCCCGGCGCACTATCCGAAGGCCTGACTGGCGAGGGCGAAGACCTGCGCCGGTCCGGTCCCTGGCGGCGTGCCGCGGGTCATCTGCGCACCCTGGTCGACGTTGCGGAGGCCGCAGGCTTCCGCGAAGGGGACGAGTGGCCCGTCCTGCTGCGGCGTGTCGAGGCGCAGGAAGGCGCCCGCATGGGCCCTCACGTGTGGGCTCGCGAGGGCGATGGCGGCTCCAAGGTTGGTGGCGACGAGGGGCCGATCACGTGGCCGTGGCCGAACGGCCTGCAGACCGAGAAGCCGGCGACGCGGCCTCCCTCATCCATCACGCAAGTGCGGCCGACCCGGCGCAGGATCTTCAGCAGCCGGCCCCGGTTGCCGCCGACGGCCTCGCGGTCGAGGCTGGCGATGGAGGGCCAGTCGGCCTCGGTGGCGGGGCGCACCCGGGGGTCGTCGGTCGCCGCCGTCGCATCCGCCATGCCCTGGTGCTGTGTGATGGTGCCGGTGGCGCGAAAACCCTCCAGCTCATAGAGCCGTCGACCCGCCACAGTGGCGACGAGCCGGATGGTTCGCTCGCCCGCGGCGGAGAGAACCTCCCGCAACAGGCGCCGGCCGGTACCCCTGGCCTGCATCCGGGGCGAGACGATCACCATGCCGACGGTGGCCAGCCTCTCGCCGAAGGACTACCACATCGCCGAGCCCACCACCTGCCCGGCCTCGTCGCAGGCGGCGACACCACGCCCGATCTCCAGCGCCAGGCACCAATCGTCCGACCGATGCGGCCAGCCCACCTCGACCGAGAGGCCGTGCACCGCCGCAATGTCGGCCTCGGTCATCGGGCGGATCACCGCGAGACTCATCATCACTCCGGGTCTCCGTTCCGGGCGGTCCCGAGAGATAGAGCGCCCGACGCTGCGATTGGAGCGGCAGATACCCGGCGAGCGTGGCCCATGCAGTGATCGGGGTCATACAGGTGCATCTGCGCAGCGGGTCGATTCCGCACGCCGTAGACCGCTGGCAGGGAGGCTGACGAACACTCCTTGAACGCGGCGCGTGCATACCCATCTAGGGTACACGCCGGCCGCGCGGGCCCGGGCAGGCCCCCTGCCCCGCTGTCTGTCGCATCGGCCGCAGCCTTCGGGCTTCGGGCGAGTTGACAGGCGAG
>NZ_LABY01000220.1 GCF_001043975.1 Methylobacterium variabile | reverse complement strand
AGCGCCCCCGGCCGGGGGCGCGAGGCGGGCCCGGCATCGCCGCGGCGGTGCCGGGACGTGCCGGCGTGACGGGCGCCCTACCGGCGCAGGCCGCGGGTGACCCAGTACTCGCGGGGCATGCAGATGCCGAGCGGGGTCGCGAACCGCGCGTGGAAGGCGACGAAGTCGCGGCGCAAGGCGGCGCGGCGCTCCTCGTCGAGGCCGGCGGCCAGGGCCTTGGTCGGGCCGTAGCCGGTGGAGAAGGTCTCCCACGCGGCTTCCGGGCTCGGCTCGCGATAGAACGAGACGCCCTGCTCGAACGCCAGTTCGAAGTCCTGGCCCAGCAGCTCCGCGACGCGCGCGGTGCGGCCCCACTCGAATGGTGAGGGCGGGGCCGGCGCGGGCGGCGGCGGCATGTAGGCCTTCATCACCGTGAACATCTCGAACACGGCGCCGTCGGGCGTCCAGGTGGTGAGGGCGATGCGGCCACCCCTGCGGCAGACCCGCGCCAGCTCCGCCGCCGCGGCCTCCGGGCGGCTGGCGAACATCACGCCGCAGGTGGAGATCACCGCGTCGAAGGCGCCGTCGTCGAAGGGCAGGCTCTCGGCATCGCCGATCCGGTAGTTGATGGTCAGGCCCTCGGCCCTGGCCTGCTCGGCCGCGAAGGCGATCAGGTCGGGGCCGAGGTCGACGCCGACGACCTCCGCCCCGCGCCGCGCGACCTGGCGCGAGGTCCAGCCGGTCCCGGTGGCGAGGTCGAGGATCCGCTCGCCGGGCCGCGGATCCAGGCGCAGCACGCAATGCGCGATGCTGTCGGCGATGCCCCGGCTGATCTCGTCGTAGCGGCCGCCGCCGGAATTCCAGATGCCGGCCGGCCTGGCGTTGTGAGGCTGGATCCCGCTGCTCATGATTCCACTGCTCATGGCCACCCCCCGTGCGCGCAGGAAGCATCACCGCGACGATCGGCAGATCATCGGGATGAGTGACAGACAGTCGGACACATGCAACACTGGCGGTATCTTATGATGAAACGATCAATATTCGTTCACATAAGTTGTCGTGCCGGCCCATTGGGAATCGACAGCGCGGGCAACCGACGCGGAGCGGCCGCCGGAAGCGGCGAGGGTTCCCGGGATCAGGCGCGCCGGCTCATGCCAGCGGCCCAGGGCGCTGACGCATCGCTGTCGATCCCGGACCTGCCCGAGATCGACGGGGCCGTCGCGCCATCTCGAATCGCCGACACCAGGCCGAAGGCTTGACGAGAAAAGCGTGGCGACGGTTCGAGACCGGAACCGAAGACGATCGTCCACCGACCGTGAGTATCAGTTCGCGGCGTCGCCGCGCATCCGGTAGCCGCCCTCCGCGTCGCGCTCGAACATCTCGGCGATGCGGGCGTGGCGCAGGGCCTCGCCGGAGCGGTCCGGCACCAGGTTCTGCTCCGAGACGTAGGCGACGTACTCGGTGTCCTGGTTCTCGGCGAGCAGGTGGTAGAACGGCTGGTCCTTGGACGGCCGCACCTCCTCGGGGATCGCCTGCCACCACTCCTCGGTGTTGGCGAAGACCGGGTCGACGTCGAAGATGATGCCGCGGAAGGGATAGATCCGGTGGCGCACGACGTCGCCGATGTTGAACTTGGCGAGGCGGATGACCGCGCCGAGGGGCGCGGCGTCGGGCTGCGGGGCGGGCATGGCGAAAGAAGTCTGTCCGAGAGGCATGGGCGTCACATAGGATAACGGAAGCCGGATTGCACCGGCGCGAGAGCCGCGCTCGGCGCAAGTGCCGCTCCCGGAGCCTCACGATGCCGGGAGGTCCGGCGCCGGGATCGCGGGCTCAGCCGTCGAGGCCATAGGCCCGGGCGAGGTCGGGATCCTTGGCGGCGACGAGCCGGGCGAGGTTCACGATCACGCTGGCCTGCTTCCAGGTGGCGTCGTCCTGCATCTTGCCGTCGAGCATCACCGCGCCGGTGCCGTCGGGCATCGCCTCGAGGATGCGCTTGGCGAAGGCGACCTCCGCCGGATCGGGGGCGAAGACGCTCTTGGCGATGGCGACCTGGCTCGGGTGCAGGGTCCAGGCCCCGGCGCAGCCCATCAGGAAGGCGTTGCGGAACTGCACCTCGCAGGCGGCGGCGTCCGAGAAGTCGCCGAACGGGCCGTAGAACGCCTTGATGCCGTTGGCCTGGCAGGCATCGACCATCCGGGCGATGGTGTAGTGCCACAGGTCCTGCTGCACGCTCGCCCGCTCCGCGGCGCCCGGCGTGGGATCGGCGATGACCCGGTAATCGGGGTGGCCGCCGCCGACCCGGGTGGTCTTCATGCCGCGGGAGGCGGCCAGGTCCGCGGGGCCGAGGCTCATCCCGTGCATGCGCGGCGAGGCGCAGGCGATTGCGTCGACGTTGGCCACGCCCTCGGCGGTCTCCAGGATGGCGTGGACCAGGATCGGCTTCGTCACGCCGGCCCGGGCCTCGAGCTGGGCGAGCAGCTGGTCGACGTAGTGGATGTCCCACGGCCCCTCGACCTTCGGCACCATCACGACGTCGAGCTTGTCGCCGACCTCGCCCACGACCTCGATCAGATCGTCGAGCAGCCACGGGCTGTTGAGGGCGTTGACGCGGGTCCACAGGCCGGTGCCGTGGCGGGCGAAGTCCGTCTCCCGCGCCATCGCGATGAAGCCCTTGCGGGCGTTGAGCTTCTGGTCGGCCGGGACCGCATCCTCGAGGTTGCCCAGCACCACGTCGACCTGGGCCGCCAGCTCCGGCACACGGGCCCGGACCTTGTCGTTGTGCGGCGGCACGAAGTGGATCATCCGCTCGAGCCGCACCGGCAGTTCGCGGAACGGGGCCGGCGCCCCGGTGGCCAGGGGCTGGAAGAAGCGGCGCGGCAGTTTCATGGGGATCTCCAACCTCCGGCACGGCCGGCGCCCGCGGACCCGCGTCGCGGAGCCCCGGCCATGCCCGAGGGTTAGTGCAGGGGCGACGCAGCCGTAAAGAGGCGGCGCCTCGGCAGATGGTCTCGGGCTCCCATGGACGTCGCGCCGGTACCACCCGGTTCGGCGCGGTCGCTCCCGCGACGGAGCCGCCGCCTCATGCTTTCGGGGTAGGTCTCACAGCTGGATCCCCTGAAGGCGACCGGAATCGGCGATGACGGCCCCTCGGCTCTCACCTGCAAGTCACCGCATGTCACCTTGCGGCGTTTGATTTTGGCATTATCATGACAGAGGCGACGCAGGACAGAAGATCCCGGACGGCCCGGTGGCCGGATTGATCGCCGGACGAGATCCCAGCACCGTATTCTGAGTGGTTCTTTGGAAACATCCTGCGCCCGCGTGCCGTTTCGCACATGCGGAATGGAACGCGGGCGCACAATCGGCGTTCACCGGGCGAGGCGGGCGGCGGAGGGCAGAACCATGTCCCGACAGATGAATCGGCGCGGGCTGGCCGGCGCCGCGCTGGTGGCATTCGCCCTGGGGGCGGTGCCGGCGCAGGCCGGCTCGGTGGCGGACCGTCAGCGCTCGACCGTGCGGGCGAGCTTCACGGCGGGGGACCTCGCGGCGGCCCGGCCGGAGGGGCTGCCCGCCTCGGTGCGGCTTGCTGGCGACGACCCGGCGGCGTTCCGGGCCTTCCTCGACCGCGCCGCGATGGCCTCGCGGGAGCCCTGGCTCGCCCTGTCCGGCGGCGGCGAGAACGGCGCCTTCGCGGCCGGCCTGCTGAAGGGCTGGACCCGCGCCGGCAACCGGCCGGATTTCGGCGTCGTCACCGGCGTCTCGACCGGCGCCCTCATCGCGCCCTTCGCCTTCATCGGCGCGCCGGGGGACGAGGCCCTGGAGAAGGCCTACACCGAGACCTCTGCGGCGGACGTGTTCGAGTTCGGCGGCGGCCAGGAGAGCCTCACCGACACCTGGCCGCTCAAGCGCGGCATCGAGCGCAGCGTCACGCCGGCGCTCCTCGAGGCGGTGGCGGCGGAGCACCGCAAGGGGCGGCGCCTCCTCGTCGTCACCACCGAGCTCGATTCCTTGCGCCCGACCCTGTGGGACATGGGTGCCATCGCGCAAGCCGGCGGGCCCGCCGGCCTGAAGCTCTTCCGCGAGGTGCTGCTGGCCTCGGCGGCGATCCCCGGCATCTTCCCGCCGGTGATGATCGACTCCGTCGGCCCCGGGGCCAAGCGCTTCCAGGAGATGCACGCCGACGGCGGCGCCACGGCCCCGTTCTTCGTCGCCCCCGGCCGTTCCCTGCTGGAGCCGATCGCGGGCACCGCCCCTGCCGACGGGGATCGCCTGCCCGCGCCGGCGGTCTACGTCGTGGTCAACACCTCGCAGGCACCCGACTTCCAGGTCGCGCAGCGCTCGATGCTGAGCATCCTCGGCCGCTCGCTCTCGGCGATGATCAAGGCCCAGACCACCGGCGCCATCGCGGTGACCCGGGCCTTCGCGGCCCGCACCGGGCTGCCGCTCCACGTCGCCACCATCGACCAGCGCTTCGGCCAGACCTCGCAGGCGCCGTTCGAGCAGGGCTACATGCGGGCGCTGTTCGCCCACGGCGAGCGCCTGGGGAAGGCCGGCACCGCCTTCGACTGGTCGCCCGATACCCTGACCACCAGCGCGACAAGCCGCAGCGCCAGCAACGCGCGGTAGGCGCAGTCACCCCCGCATCAGCGTCGGAGTCCCGAGGCGCGGGGTCACGCCCTCGCGCATCACCAGGCGGCGCAAGGGGGCGATGGTCGAGAGGGCGAGCAACCCGGCGCCGCGGGCGAGGTCGCTCGGCAGGAAGGCGGTGAGCAGGCTGCGGTTGAGAGTGTCGACCGCGGTCGTGCGGAGCCGGGCGTCGAGGGCCCGGCCACGGGCGAAGCCCCCCAGCACCGCCTCGGATCCGGGATCGCGCCCGCCCGCCACGGCGTCCCGCAGGGCGGCGGCGTCGCGAAGCCCCAGGTTCAATCCCTGCGCGCCGATCGGCGGGAAGACGTGGGCCGCCTCGCCGACGAGGGCGAGGCGGGGGCCGACCGGGCGCGGCACCGACAGGCCGCGCATCGGCACCAGGCCCCGCGGCCCGTCGATCCGCATGGCACCCAGCATCGACTGCGCCTGGCGCTCGACCGCGGCGGCCAGGGCCGCGTCGTCGAGGGCGATCAGGGCCTCCGCCCGCGCCTCGGCGGAGACCCAGACCAGGCTTGAGCGGCGCCCGCCCGGCAGCGGGACCAGGGTGAACGGCCCCTCGCGGGTGTGGAACTCGGTCGAGACCTCGCGGTGGTTGCGGGTGTGCGCGAGGATCGTGGTCAGCGCCTTCTGCGGGTAGGTCCAGCGCCGCGCCGCCAGGCCCGCCGCCTCGCGCAAGGGCGAGCCGCCGCCATCGGCCGCGACGACGAGGCGGGCCGCGACGCTCCCGCCACCCTCCAGCGCCAGCACGGCCCGGTCCTCGTGGAGCGTGCGGCCGGCGGCGTCGTGCTCGACCAGGGTCAGGTCCGCGGCGGCCCGGGCGCGCTCGCGCAGCGTCTCGACGAGGCGCGCGTTCTCGACGTTCCAGCCGAAGGCATCGAGGCCGATCTCGCGGGCGACGAAGCGGGCCGGCGGCGGCCGGAACAGGCTGCCGGTGTCGTCGATCAGGTGCATCTCGGCCAGCGGCGCGGCCTGGGGCGCGAGCGCCTCCCAGGCGCCGAGCGCCCGCAGCAGCCGCACCGAGCCGTCGAGGAGCGCCACGGTGCGCCCGTCGGCCACCGGCGCGTGGCGGCCGACCAGCACGGTGCCGATCCCGTCCCGGGCGAGCGCCAGGGCGGCCGCGAGGCCGACCGCGCCGGCGCCGACCACCGCCACGTCGTACAGGGGCCCGTCCGTGCTCGGGGCGGCTGTCTGGCTCACGAAACGATCCCTTCCGACGGTTCCGCCCTGATCTGGGTCGCGCGGGGCCGCTCCGCCATCCCGGCCATTGCCGAACGCAGCGCCCCACCTATGATCCCGGCCGGAAACCAAGAACGATGTGGGAGCGGGCGATGCCCAAGGCGATCCGGGTTCACGAGTACGGCGGCCCCGAGGTGATGCGGTACGAGGACGTCGCGGTCGGCGATCCCGGACCCGGGCAGATCCGGGTGCGCCAGAGCGCGGTCGGCGTCAACTTCATCGACATCTACTTCCGCTCCGGCCACTACAAGGTGCCCCAGCTCCCCTTCACGCCCGGCAACGAGGGCGCCGGTACCGTGGTGGCGTTGGGCGAGGGGGTCAGCGGCTTCCGGCCCGGCGACCGGGTCGCCTACGGCTCGGCCTCCGGCACCTACGCCGAGGAGGTGCTGGTCGACGCCAAGTCGGTGGTGCGCCTGCCGGACGGCATCGACGACGACACCGCCGCCGCGATGATGCTCAAGGGCCTGACCACCCAGTACCTGCTGCGGCGCACCTACAAGGTCCAGCCCGGCGACACGATCCTGTTCCACGCCGCCGCCGGCGGCGTCGGCCTGATAGCGACCCAGTGGGCCAAGCACCTCGGTGCCACGGTGATCGGCACCGTCGGCTCGGAGGACAAGGCCGCCCTCGCCCGCGAGCACGGCTGCGACCACGTCATCCTGTACCGCAACGAGGACTTCGCCGCCCGGGTCAAGGAGATCACCGGGGGCAAGGGCTGCACGGTCGTCTACGACGGCGTCGGCCAGGCGACCTTCCCGGCCTCCCTCGATTGCCTCAGGCCCTTCGGCTACTTCGTGAACTTCGGCAGCGCCTCGGGGGCGGTCACGCAGTTCGACATCAGCCTGCTGGCCCAGAAAGGCTCGCTCTACGCCACGCGGCCGACCCTGTTCACCCACGTCGCCGACCGGGCGGTGCTGGAGGAGATGGCCGCCGACCTGTTCGAGGTGGTGCAGAGCGGCGCGGTGAAGATCCCCGTCCACACCCGGGCGAAGCTCGCCGACGCCCCGAAGGTCCACGCCGACCTCGCCGGGCGCCAGACCACCGGCGCCACCGTGATGCACCCCTGATAGAGCGATGCAGCGGCACCCGGGCCGGATCGGCCCGGGTGAGCGGGGACCCTTGAGCCATGCGCCCGACCGAGACAGATCTCCTTCTGGTCGTCGACGTCCAGGCCGACTTCCTGCCCGGCGGCGCGCTGGCGGTGCCGGACGGGGACGCGGTGATCGCACCGATCAACGCGCTCGCCCGCCGGTTCAGTCACGTCGCCCTGACCCAGGACTGGCACCCGGCGGGCCACGCCTCGTTCGCGACGAGCCATCCCGGCCGGCAGCCGTTCGAGACCGTGCGCCTGCCTTACGGCGATCAGGTGCTGTGGCCGGAGCACTGCGTCCAGGGCACGCCCGGCGCGGAGCTGTCGCCGGACCTCGACCTGCCCCACGCCCAGCTGGTGATCCGCAAGGGCTACCGCCCCGGGATCGACAGCTACTCGGCCTTCCGCGAGGCCGACCGCACCACCTCGACGGGGCTTTCCGGCTACCTGCGCGAGCGCGGCTTCACCCGGGTGTTCCTGTGCGGCCTCGCCACCGATTACTGCGTCGGCTGGAGCGCCATCGACGCGCGGGACGCCGGATTCCAGGCAGTGGTGGTCGAGGATGCCTGCCGGGCGATCGACCTCGGCGGCTCGCTGGCGCGTGCCTGGAGCGACATGGCGGCGGCGGGGGTGGAGCGGGTG
>NZ_LABY01000022.1 GCF_001043975.1 Methylobacterium variabile | reverse complement strand
CGGCGGCCTCGCGCTCGGCGCTGCCGGCATTCGTGGATTCGCGCAAGGAGGCGGTCTCGCGCTCCATCGCCTCCATCCGCCGCTTGGATTCCGCCAGCTCGTCCGCCAGGGTGAGCGCCGCCATGACGTGCAGGCGCATGTCGCCGATCTCGCCGAAGGCCTTGCGCATGTCGCCGATGCGGGCGTCGAAGCTCGCGGCCAGCCCCTCCAGGTGGCGCTCCTCGCCCTCGCCGCAGGCCATGCGGTAGGTCTTGCCGGCGATGGTGACGGTCACTTGAGGCATCGGGTCACCTGGGGCATCGGGCCCTCCTCGAACGCATGAAACACGGTTCCGAACGGTTGTCTCGGCCGGGCCAGCCGGGCTCAGTCCTCCCGCGGCTCGCCGGAGCGGCCGAGCACGCCCTCGACGGTGCCGATCGCCCGGCCGAGGCGGTGGTCCACCTCCTCGGTCACCGCCTGCATCTCGGCGAGGCGCGCCGTCGCCCCGTCCAGCTCGGCCGCCAGCCGGGCCCGGTCGTCGCGCATGATCTCCAGCTCGGTCTCGAGGTCGCTGTGGCTGCGCTCCGCGTCGAGCCTGCGCGCCACCGCGGATTCGAGCAGGGCGACCGAGGCTTCGAGGCGGCGCAGCGCTTCCTCCACCGCTGCGGTCATGCTCACCTCCAGAACCTTGATACGAACGCCGTTACTGCGGCGAAACCCTAAAGGGCCGGGCCGCGCCTCGCAATCGCCGTGCCCGACGGCCTGGGGATGGCGGGGAACGCTCACGCCGCGGCGGCAATCTCCAGGCGGTTCCGGCCGCCGGCCTTGGCCCGGTAGAGGGCGCGGTCGGCAGCCGAGAGCAGGGCCGACAGGTCGGAGAGCCCGGTCTGCGCCGTCGCGAGGCCGACGCTGACCGTCGCCGGGATGCCGGGGCCGTCGCGGTGCGCCGCCGCCTCGGCGAAGCGGCGGGCGATGCCCTCGCCGACCGTCCGCGCCGCGGCGACGTCCAGGCCGGGGAGAAGGGCGGCGAATTCCTCGCCGCCGAGGCGGGCCAGCACCGCGTCCGGTCCGGCGGCCTCGCGGGCGACCCGGGCGAACAGCCCCAGCACCGCGTCGCCGGCGGCGTGACCGTGGCGGTCGTTGATCGCCTTGAAATGGTCGAGGTCGAAGGCGAGGAGCGCCGCCGGCCGGTGCGGCTCCCGGCGGTCGAGGATCCGCGCGCCCTCCTCGAAGAAGCCATGGCGGTTGGAGAGCCCGGTGAGGTAGTCCGTCCGCGCCGCGGCCGCGAGCTGTCCCTGCGCCTCCTCGCGCACGAGCGCCAGCAGGCTCATCGGCATGGCGACGGAGAACAGGACGCCCTCGTACATCGTCATCTTGCCGAAGACCGGCAGCAGCTCCTCGCCGTAGGCGGCGACGAGGAGCGGGGTCAGGAGCGCCCGGGCGAGGTTGAACAGGCCGTGCCCGGCCGCGACCGCGACGACGACCGGGCGCGAGCGCAGGTTCCGGGCCGTGCGGCTGCGCAGGAGCGTCCAGGCGGTCAGCCCGCAGGCGAGGGCGATCGGCAGCGAGGCGACGTAGTTCCAGAACAGCCCGGGGACGTGGAAGCCGACCGTGACCCACAGGAGCGCCAGGGCGGCGAGCAGGGCGGCCGGGTGCCGGAGCCGCGCCGGGCCGTCGAGGCGGACGACGCCGTGCAGGATCATCAGGTAGCCCAGCACGAACAGGATGTTGGCGAGCCCCCAGCCGGTGAAGCCCGGGAAGTGGGCCCGGTTCATCGCCACGACGCAGCCCGCCGCGAAGGCGAGGTAGGCGCAGGCCCACGCGCCGAGCTCGCGCGCCCGCCGGGGATGGGCCTGCCGCTCCCAGAGCGTCATCGCGACGGCGACCAGGAGCGTTCCGATCGTCAGGTAGTAGAGGGTGGGAAGATCGATCTGCATCGCTGTCGTCACCTGCACCCATCGACCTACACGCCGACGGGCTCGTTTCGGGTTACAGGTTCCGTCGTCCCTCGCCCATCACGCCGGCAAGGTTAAGGAGCGCCTGAACCCGGTCCGGGCCGGCCGGATGCGGCTTCCCCTCGCGTTGCGGAAGGTGTCAAGGCCCGGCGGCCGGGGAGGCAGCCGTGACGCGCGCCCCGGAACGCCCGGTTTTCCCCAGGGAGCCTCCGGGTTTGACACGCCCCGGCGCCATGTTAGGAAGCCGGCGCCCGCGCCGGGCGGCTGTCGCCGGCGGACTGACAGAACGAGCTGCCGTGACGCCTCCCGTGCTCCCCGCCAGTGCCGTCCCCGCCGGGGCGGCCGGCGCGTGTGAGGCAGCGAGCGCGACGGGCTCCGCCGGCCGCGGCCGGCTCTCCCCGAATCCAGATCGGCGCCCCCTCGTCCGAGCGGCGCGACCGCCCCGGGCGACGCGCGAGGCCGCCGCCGCACCGGGCGCGCGTCCCGGCCCGCCGCGGGGCGTTCCCGCCCCCCACCTCCTTCGCCACGCTACTCACACGGGAGAGAACACATGACGGTCAAGGTCGCCATCAACGGCTTCGGACGCATCGGCCGCAACGTCCTGCGCGCCATCAAGGAGGCCGGCCGCACCGACATCGAGGTCGTGGCCATCAACGATCTCGGCCCGGTCGAGACCAACGCCCACCTGCTGCGCTTCGATTCGGTCCACGGCAAGTTCCCGGGCACCGTCTCGGTCGAGGGCGACCACATCGTCGTCGACGGCCAGCGCATCCGCGTCACCGCGGTCAAGAACCCGGCCGAGCTGCCCCACCGCGAGCTGGGCGTCGACATCGCCCTCGAGTGCACCGGCATCTTCACCTCGAAGGACAAGGCGAAGCTGCATCTCGAGGCCGGCGCCAAGCGCGTCCTCGTCTCGGCTCCCGCCGACGGTGCCGACCTCACGGTGGTCTACGGCGTCAACCACGACAAGCTGACGGCCGACCACCTGGTGGTCTCCAACGCCTCGTGCACCACCAACTGCCTCGCCCCGGTCGCCAAGGTGCTCAACGACACCGTCGGTATCGAGCGCGGCTTCATGACCACGATCCACTCCTACACCAACGACCAGCCGTCGCTGGACCAGATGCACAAGGATCTCTACCGGGCCCGCGCCGCGGCCCTGTCGATGATCCCGACCTCGACCGGCGCCGCCAAGGCCGTCGGGCTGGTGCTGCCGGAGCTGAACGGCCGCCTCGACGGCACCGCGATCCGCGTGCCCACCCCGAACGTCTCCGTCGTCGACTTCAAGTTCAACGCCAAGCGCGCCACTTCGGTCTCCGAGATCAACGAGGCGATCAAGGCGGCGGCGAACGGCCCGCTCAAGGGCGTGCTCGGCTTCACCGAGGCCCCGAACGTCTCGATCGACTTCAACCACGACCCGCACTCGTCGACCTTCCACATCGACCAGACCAAGGTGATGGACGGCAACTTCGTGCGGGTGCTGTCCTGGTACGACAACGAGTGGGGCTTCTCGAACCGCATGGCCGACACCGCCATCGCGATGGCGAAGCTGATCTGAGCCGAGGCAGATGCGACGGGCCGGCGCCTCGGCGCTGGCCCCCGTTCTTCGGGCGGCCCCGCGACGGGGCCGCCTTCTGGCCCCGAGGACCCGCCGATGACCGACGCCGCGCCCTCCACCCGCCCCGGGAACGCCACCGACCTCGCCCTGCTCCAGGGCCAGGCCCCGACCCCGCCCTCCGCGCCGCAGGGCGGCGCGAGCCCGGCCGCGCCGGCGCAAGGCGCCCCGGCACAGGTCGCGCCGGCACCTGCCGCGGCTCCGCCCGCCGTCCCGCCGCCGGCACAGGCCGGCGCACCCGCCCGGATCGCCGTCGCGCTGCCGACCCAGGTCGCCGACCAGCTCGCCCGCATCGAGGACAAGGCCTCGCGGATCGAGGACAAGTACGCCCGCTCCGAGGCGCTGCTCACCCGGGTCGAGGACCGGGTCGAGGCCGCCGGCGCCCGGATGAACGAGGCCGCCCGCCAGGCCGACCTCGCGGCCCTGCGCAGCGAGGTGCGGGCCCTGTCCGAGCGCACCCGCGGCCTGCCCGGCATCGGCGCCCTGGTGCTCACCGCCGTGATCACCGCTGTGCTGACGGTGGTCCTGACCCTGGTGGCCCAGCGCCTCAATCTTCAGTCCCTGATCCCGCTGCGCTGACGCGCTGCCGCCACCCCGCCATTTCCCTGACAAGGTGCCCCCGCCGATGACCCGTTTCCGTACCCTCGACGATGCCGGCGACCTGACGGGCAAGCGCGTCCTGGTGCGCGTCGACTTCAACGTGCCGATGGACCAGGGCCGCGTCACCGACGCCACCCGCATCCTGCGCGTGCTGCCGACCATCCGGGAGATCGCGCAGGCCGGCGGCAAGGTGATCCTGCTCGCCCATTTCGGCCGCCCGAAGGGCAAGCCGGTCGCGGCCGAGTCCCTGCGCCCGATCGCCGAGGCCACCGCCCGCGAGCTCGGCCGCCCGGTCGCCTTCGCGGAGGATTGCGTCGGCGAGGCGGCCGCCGCTGCGGTCGCGGCCCTGAAGGACGGCGACGTCCTGATGCTGGAAAATACCCGCTTCCACGCCGGCGAGGAGAAGAACGACCCCGACTTCGTCAAGGCGCTGGCCGAGAACGGCGACGTCTACGTCAACGAGGCGTTCTCGGCCGCCCACCGGGCGCACGCCTCGACGGAAGGGCTCGCCCACGTGCTGCCGGCCTATGCCGGGCGCCTGATGCAGGCCGAGCTCGACGCGCTCACCAAGGGCCTCGAGGCCCCGGCCCGGCCGGTGGTGGCGATCGTCGGCGGCTCCAAGGTCTCGACCAAGATCGACCTCCTGAAGAACCTCGTCGCCAAGGTCGACGCCCTGGTGATCGGCGGCGGCATGGCCAACACCTTCCTGCACGCCGCCGGCCTCGGCGTCGGCAAGTCGCTGTGTGAGCGCGACCTCGCCGGCACCGCGCAGGCGATCATCGACGCCGCGCGGGAGAAGAACTGCGCCATCATCCTGCCGGTGGACGGCGTGGTGGCGGAGGAGTTCAAGGCCGGCGCGCCGCACCACACCTACGGGGTCGACGCGATCCCCGAGACCGGCATGATCCTCGACATCGGCAGCCTGTCGGTGGACCGGATCGCGGCGGCGATCGACGACGCCAGGACCCTGGTGTGGAACGGTCCCGTCGGCGCCTTCGAGATCGCGCCCTTCGACCAGGGCACGGTGGCGGCGGCCCGCCACGCGGCGGCGCGCACCAAGGCCGGCCAGCTCGTCTCGGTGGCGGGCGGCGGCGACACGGTGGCGGCGCTCAACCACGCGGGCGTGGCCGACGACTTCACCTACGTCTCGACCGCCGGAGGCGCCTTCCTCGAGTGGCTCGAGGGCAAGCCGCTCCCGGGCGTCGACGCGCTGCGCCAGAAAGCGTGAGGGTACGGTTCAGGTCGGCTGGCGTAAGACGCCGGCCGGCTCGTCCGCTATAGTACGGCATCAAGACAGTCTCGGAGGGATTTCGACATGGCGCGCATCACGCTCAGGCAGCTTCTCGACCACGCCGCCGAGCACGGCTACGGGGTGCCGGCCTTCAACATCAACAACATGGAGCAGGG
The DNA here is from genome assembly GCF_001043975.1 of Methylobacterium variabile. Taxonomy (GTDB): domain Bacteria; phylum Pseudomonadota; class Alphaproteobacteria; order Rhizobiales; family Beijerinckiaceae; genus Methylobacterium; species Methylobacterium variabile. Next base: position 19,734 of record NZ_LABY01000022.1, on the reverse strand, counting down.
CCTCGCCATCATGGCGGCGGCCGACGCCACCGACTCGCCGGTGATCCTGCAGGCCAGCCGCGGCGCCCGCGCCTACGCCAACGACGTGGTGCTGGCCAAGCTGATCGACGGCCTCGTCGAGATCTATCCCCACATCCCGGTCTGCATGCACCTCGACCACGGGAACAACGAGGCGACCTGCGCCACCGCGATCCAGTACGGCTTCACCTCGGTGATGATGGACGGCTCGCTCAAGGCCGACGGCAAGACCCCGGCGGACTACAACTACAACGTCGAGATCACCCGCAAGGTGACCGAGATGGCGCACTGGGCCGGCTGCTCGGTCGAGGGCGAGCTCGGCGTGCTCGGCTCGCTCGAGAGCGGCCAGGGCGAGGCCGAGGACGGCCACGGCGCGGAGGGCACCCTCTCGCACGACCAGCTCCTGACCGACCCGGCGGAAGCCGAGAAGTTCGTCGCCGCCACCAAGGTCGACGCCCTTGCGGTCGCCATGGGCACCTCGCACGGCGCCTACAAGTTCACCCGCAAGCCCGACGGCGCGGTGCTGGCGATGCACGTGATCGAGGAGATCCACCGCCGCCTGCCCAACACCCATCTGGTGATGCACGGCTCCTCGTCGGTCCCGCAGGACCTGCAGGACATCATCAACCAGTACGGCGGCGAGATGAAGCCGACCTGGGGCGTGCCGGTCGAGGAGATCCAGCGCGGCATCAAGCACGGCGTGCGCAAGATCAACATCGACACCGACAACCGGATGGCGATGACCGGCCAGATCCGCAAGATCCTGCAGGAGAACAAGGCCGAGTTCGACCCGCGCAAGTACCTGAAGCCGGCCATGGACGCGATGACGAAGCTCTGCAAGCAGCGCTTCGAGGAGTTCGGCACGGCGGGCCACGCCGGCAAGATCCGGCCGGTCGCGCTGTCCGAGATGGCCAAGCGCTACGCCGCCGGCAAGCTCGACCCGTCCTTCGCCGGCGGCCAGAAGGCCGCCGCGGAGTAACGGCCCGCGCGGCGCGGGCCTCCCGCGCCGCAACGCCGCCCACATTCCGATGCAGCAGGGCGGGCGGCCGATTGGTCGTCCGCCCCTCGCATTTTCGCCAACCCCCAAGGTTTCGCTGTAAGACCCGATGGCCGACCCTCAGACCCGCCTGATCCTCCTCACGGCCCCTGACGCTGGCCCGGACCTCTCGGCGCGCCTCGCGCGCGCGGTCGCGGCCGGCGACGTTGCCGCGGTGATCCTGCGCCTGCCGCAGGGCGACGAGCGCGCGCTGGTGAACGCCGTCAAGGCCGTCGCCCCGGCGGTGCAGGAGGCCGGCGCGGCCCTGGTGATCGGCGGCGGCGGCGGCACCGACCTCGCCACGGTGGCGGCCCGCAGCGGCGCCGACGGCGTCCACGTGCCGGCGAATTACGGGGCCGCGGATCTCCCGGAGGCGGAGCCCGCCTCGGAGACCGACGACGACGAGGAGGACGAGGGCGAGAGCCCGCTGCGCGCCCTGCGCGAGCGCCTGCGCGACGGTCGCATCCTCGGGGTCGGGCGCGTGCGCAGCAAGCACGCCGCCATGGAGGCCGGCGAGGCCGGAGCCGACTACGTCCTGTTCGGCGACGACCCGAACCTCGCTCTCGACGACCTCGTCGCGCGGCTGACCTGGTGGGTCGAGATCTTCGAGACGCCCTGCATCGCGCTTGCCCGCGACCTCGCGGCGGTTCCCGACCTCGTGGCGACCGGGGCCGAGTTCATCGGCCTCGATCCCGCGCTCTGGGCGGGGGAGGGGGGCGAGGCCGCAGTGGCCGAGGCGCAGGCGCTCCTGCAGAGCCGCCCGGCGGCCGGGGAGGGGTGAGGATGCGCAGCCCCCGCCTCCGGGCGCTGACGCTGCTCGGGGCCCTGGGCCTCGCGGCCGGACCCGTCGCGGCCAAGCCGACGCCGGCGCCGGCGACGCCCGCACCCCAGATTCCCACCCTCGGCACGTCCAGCCAGACCCTGCCCGGAGCGTCCTCGCTGCCGCCCGCGCCCTCCAACGACCCGAACGCCGACCTCGCCTACGGCGCCTACCAGCGCGGCTTCTACGTCACCGCGTTCAAGGAGGCGACGAAGCGGCTGGAGACGAACAAGACCGACTTCCCCGCCATGACCCTGCTGGCGGAGCTCTACAGCCAGGGCCTCGGCGTGCGTCAGGATCCGGCGCGGGCGGCGGAGTGGTACCGGCTGGCCGCCAATCTCGGCGATCCTCACGCTGCCGCGACCCTCGGCATGATGCAGATCGAGGGCCGCGGCGTGCCCAAGGACCCGGCCGCCGGCCGCGCCCTGCTGGAGAAGGCCGCCGCCCGGGCCGACGCCACCGCGAGCTACAACCTCGCGCTGATCCTGATCGGCAGCGGCCAGCCGGCCGACCTCGCCCGGGCCGCCGACCTCCTGCGCCGGGCCGCCCACCAGGAGCTGGCCGCGGCCCAGCACGCGCTGGGCGTGCTCTACCTCCAGGGCCGCGGGATGGCGAAGGACCCGGTCAAGGCGGCCGAGTGGTTCCGCCGCGCCGCCGACAACGGCGACCTCGCCGGGGAGGTCGAGTTCTCGATCCTGCTGTTCAACGGCGAGGGCATCCAGAAGGACGAGGCCCGGGCCGCGCGCTACTTCCGCCACGCCGCCTTCCGGGGCAACGCCGTGGCCCAGAACCGCGTCGCCCGCCTCTACGCCAGCGGCCGCGGCGTGCCCAAGAACCTCGTCGAGGCCGCGGCCTGGGACATGGCCGCCCGGGCGCAGGGGCTCTCCGACGCCTGGCTGGCCCAGGCCGTGGCCGGGCTCACCCCCGAGGAGAGGACCCGCGCCGAGCGGCTGGCGGCGGACCGGATGGGGCCGTGAGCGGGCAGCGCGCATCCGCCGCCGGAGGGTATCGTGGATCGTGCATTGAGCGAGGCGGTCAAGGGCCTGAGGCGGTTCGGACCTGATGGCTTGGTCTTCGCCTTGGCGATCCTCGGGACGTTCGGGGCGCTGGCGGTCGGTGCGCCCCCCGCCTGGACGGTTGCTGCGGGTTGCGGCTTCTGCCTGCTCTGGCTCCTGCGTAACGCCGTGGATGCCTACATCGCGCTCCGCACCAAGAAGGCCGAGCTGGAGATCGAGGCTCGGCGCGGTGGAAAGCGGGTGATCGAGAGAGCGAAAAAGTCGACGTAAGGCAGCCGGAGCGGCGTGACCGCGACAAACCTCGTGAGCGTGCCTATCTTCAGCCTCGACCATCCGCGACACGGTTCTGATCATGCAGGAAGCGGCTATCGTCATCGCGATTCTCGCGCTCGCGACGCTGTCGGCTCGGGAACTCGTCCGAGCCACGTCCGATGCGCGCCGGAAGGCCCGGATGCTCGACGAGGCGCTGACGGATCTGTCGCGCTGCCTCGCGATCACCGAACGGGCCCTCGCGGACGAGAACGTCCCTGCCGTCATCAAGGCCGTGCTCTACAATCAGGCCGCTGCCCTGGCCGAACCAACCGTCGGCCGAGCCCGGGTCGCGGCGTTCGTCGGTTCGACCCGACCCGATGATGGGCCGGACCCCGACGATCCCGTCGACCAAGCCCTCGATCGACTGGCGGCCCGCGATGCGAGCCTCGCCTTCGATTGCAGGGCGGCGCTGACGCAAGGGCTCATGGCGCTGCTGCTGCTGCACGCCGACGAGGTGGCGGTCGACCGGGTGACGCGGGACGTGGTCCGGCGCCGACACGGGCTGCCGGCACGGCTGGACCTCCTGTTTGGCGGGATAGGTCCGGGTCTCGGTGGTGCGGGCTCCGGCTCCGGAGGTCCTTCACCGGTTCCGGTGTGAGCTGCCGACGGGATTTTCTCTGCGAACCGATGTGACAGGCCGCGCGATGCGGCTTAGAGGCATCCGTCAGCGGCGCTGCCCGTGCCGGCGAGGTGCGGGCGGCTCTCCATTCTCGTTTCGCGTCATGCAGGGCAACCGCGCCCGCTACCGAGGAAAACCCATGACCCCGACCCGCTTCCCGGGAGCCGCCGCCCGATGATCGTCTCCCCCCTGATGACCGTGATGGTCGACGCCGTGCGCAAGGCGGCGCGCGGGCTCAAGCGCGACTTCGGCGAGATCGAGAACCTGCAGGTCTCCCGCAAGGGGCCGGGCGACTTCGTCTCCGCCGCCGACCGCAAGGCCGAGGCCACCTTGCGCGAGGCCTTGATGAAGGCGCGGCCGGGCTACGGCCTGGTGATGGAGGAGAGCGGGGTCATCGAGGGCCAGGACAAGACCCATACCTGGCACGTCGACCCCCTCGACGGCACCACCAACTTCCTGCACGGCGTGCCGCATTTCTGCATTTCGGTCGGGCTCGAGCGCGAGGGCACGATCGTCGCGGCGGTGATCTACGAGCCGATCAAGGACGAGCTCTACATCGCCGAGCGCGGCAAGGGCGCCTTCCTCAACAACAAGCGCCTGCGCGTCGCCGGGCGGCAGGACCTGGCCGACAGCCTCGCGCTCTACGGCTCGCCCTATCTCGGCCGCGGCAGCCACCCGCGCCTGCTCAAGGAGCTCGCCGCCGTGATGGCGGTGACCGGCGGCGTGCGCCAGACCGGCTCGGCCGCCCTCGACCTCGCCGCCGTCGCCTGCGGCCGGGCCGACCTCTACTGGGAGCGCGACATCCAGACCTGGGACATGGCCGCGGGCCTGCTCCTGGTGCGCGAGGCCGGGGGCTTCGCCAGCAGCGCCGACGGCGGCGCCGACCCGATGACCGCCCGCTCGGTCGCCTGCGGCAACGAAGTGCTGCAGCGCGAGCTCGTCGCCATCCTGCGCAAGGTCGGCGCCTGAACTCGGAACGCCCGGTCGGCCCCTGGTCAGCCCGGGCGTTCCGGCCTAACGCCCCGCGAAACCCTCACACCAAGGCTCCGCATGGACCCGCGCACCCTGTCCGCCCTCAAGGACGCGATCCGCTCGATCCCGGATTACCCGAAGCCGGGCATCGTCTTTCGCGACATCACCACCTTGCTCGGCGACGCCCGCGCCTTCCGGCGCGCGGTGGACGAGCTGGTGCACCCCTTCGCGGGCGGCCGGATCGACCAGGTCGCCGGCATCGAGGCGCGGGGCTTCATCCTCGGCGGCGCGATCGCGCACCAGCTCTCCTCGGGCTTCGTGCCGATCCGCAAGAAGGGCAAGCTGCCCCACACCACGGTCTCGATCGCCTACGCCCTCGAATACGGCACCGACGAGATGGAGATCCACTCCGACGCGGTGAGGCCCGGCGACCGGGTGATCCTGGTCGACGACTTGATCGCCACCGGCGGCACCGCCATCGCCGCGGTCAACCTGCTCCGCCAGATCGGTGCCGAGGTGGTGGCGGCCTGCTTCGTCATCGACCTGCCGGAGCTCGGCGGCGCCGAGCGCCTGCGCGCCCTCGACCTGCCGGTGCGCACCCTGATCGAGTTCGAGGGGCACTGACGAGAAAGGCGGGCCTCGCGGCCCGCCCCCGACAATCGTCCCGCTCGGGCTGGCCTCCTCAGGCTGCCTTGGCCAGGCTCTCGAACAGCCCGCGCCCGTCGGTGCCGCCGACCAGGCCCTCGACGAAGTTCTCCGGGTGCGGCATCAGGCCGAGCACGTTGCGGTTCTCGGAGTAGATCCCGGCGATCGAGTTGAGCGAGCCGTTGCGGTTGGCCGCCACGGTCAGCTCCCCGGCGGCGTCGCAGTAGCGGAACGCCACCCGGCCCTCGCCCTCGATCCGCGCGATCGTCTCCGGATCGGCGAAGTAGTTGCCCTCGCCGTGAGCGACGCAGACGTCGATCACCTGATGCGGTGCGTAGGCGCGGGTGAAGGCCGTGTCGGTGCGCTCGACCCGCAGGGTCTGCCGGTGGCAGATGAAGCGGCGGTTGACGTTGCGCATCAGCACGCCCGGCAGGAGGCCGGACTCGCACAGGATCTGGAAGCCGTTGCAGATGCCCAGCACCAGCCCGCCCCGGGCGGCATGGGCCCGCACCGCGTCCATGGCATGGGCGCGCCCCGCGATGGCGCCGCAGCGCAGGTAGTCGCCGTAGGAGAAGCCGCCGGGCAGGACCGCGAGATCGGTGCCGGGGGGGAGCGCGGTCTCGGTGTGCCAGACCGAGGCCACCTCGGCGCCGGAAAGACGCAGGGCCCGGGCGACGTCCCCGTCGCGGTTGGAGCCCGGGAAGACGACGATGACGGCCTTCATCGGGCGATCTCGACGCGGTAGTTCTCGACCACGGTGTTGGCGAGCAGCCGGTCGCAGGCGGTTTTCACGGTTGCCTCGGCGGCGGCCTCGTCGGCGGCCTCGACCTCGATCTCGAAGAACTTGCCCTGGCGCACGCCGGCGATGCCGGTTATCCCCAGGGAGCGCAGCGCCCCTTCGATCGCCTTGCCCTGGGGATCGAGGACGCCGGTCTTCAGGGTGACGGTGACGCGCGCTTTCATCGGCCAGACCTTCGGCAGCGGAGGGCTTCTCGGCTCCCGATAGTGCGGAACGTGGCCTGAGGCAACGTCGGGCGCGGCGCTGACGCGCCGCGAGGGCGCGCATTGATCTTTGCTGGCGGGATTCTAATACTCATCCGGGCCGGCGGGTGTCGCGGGATCGTCGGATTCGCTTCGCGCGAGGGCTGCGTGGGGTTCAGGGGTGAGTCATGTCGGACGCCGACGACGCGTTCATCCATCAGGCATTCGATCTGATCGACGGTTTCGATGACATGTCGGACCCGCTCGATGTGCAGCAACGCGTGCTCGCACTCGTCAAGGATTGCGGCTTCACGTATTTCACGATCACCCGGTTGCCGCAGCCGAGCGAGCGGCTGGGACCCAATGTCCTGCTCAGCATCTGGCCGAGGGGTTGGCTGTCGCATTACGATCGGGTCGGCCATTACCGCTACGATCCGGTGGTGCGGCACTGCTACCGGACGATCGAGCCGTTCGCCTGGACCGAGGTATACTACGAGCCGGAGATCCTCCTGCGCGCCCGCCGGGTGATGGACGAGGCGACGGAGCACGGCATGGCGGCCGGCTTCTGCGTGCCGATCCACGACGCGATGGGCTTCCAGGCCGTAGTGTCCTTGGCGGGGGAGCGGATCGAGATGCCCCCGCGGGTCCGCCGCGGCGTCCACATGCTCGGGCTGTACGCCTGGGGAGCGGCTGAGCGCACGACGGCCAAGCGACGCAAGCCCACCGGCCGGCTCCTCAGCGTCCGCGAGCGCGACGTGCTGTCCTGGGCGGCGCTCGGCCGCACGTCGGAGGAGGTCGCCGACATCCTCGGCATCTCCAGCCAGACCGTCAATACGCATCTCAAGAACGCCCGCCTGAAGATCGGCACCCGCAACACCACCCATACGGTGGTGGAAGCCCTGCGGCGGCGCGAGATCACGCTCTAGCCTTCTTCGCCGCAGGTAGGGCGGGGCTCTCCGCTCTCTCCTCGTCAGGCCCCGCATCGCGATCATGCGCGGTTGCAGATCTCAAGGCCAGCGGCCCGAGCCCGACGGGAGCATCGAGCCACCTCGGATCCTTGCCCCCAGGCCGGGACGAATCCACCGCGGCCTGCCTGCGGCCATCCGCGAGCGCATCTCATCAGTTCAGGGCTGATGGCATGCCTTCCTCCGCCAGTAGGCCTGCGTGCACGGCCACCGACAAGCCTCGGCTCGTCAAGTCTTCGTGGCCGCAGCGCCCGTCCCCGCCCCCACCATGATTGGGTCGTCCGAACGGCCTATCGACCGGCATGCGGTGAGGGTCAGCGATCCCCTCCCCATTTTTCGGGATACCGAGGAGTCCTCTCATCTGCGCGAATGCTGCCAGAGCGAGAGAGATACCCGCATGATCCGGCTTCACGTCATCGATCGAACGAACCGCGATGCATACGCGGATGCCATCGATCAGCACTACGTTCTGCGCAAGAAAATCTACATCGACGAGCAGAGGTGGAGTGCGCTGCGCGCGACCAACGGGCGCGAGATCGACCAGTTCGACACCGACAGCACGGTGTACCTCCTCGCCATCGGGGCGGACGGCGAGGTCGCGGGGGGCACGCGCCTGCTGCCGTCCCTGGGGCCGACGCTGCTGAGCGAGGTGTTTCCGCAACTGGCCAGGGAGCGCGGCTTCGAGCGGGCGCCGGAGATCTGGGAGTGGACCCGGTTCTTCGTCGCGCCCCGCTTCCGCGAGGACAAGCGGCTGTCGCGGGTGGCCGGCATCGTCGCGGCGGGCATGGTGGAGTACTGCCTCGATCAGCGCATCCCGCGCATGAACGTGGTCGCCGAGGCGTACTGGATCCCGAAGGTCTCGGCCCTCGGCTGGCGCCCGCGGCCCCTGGGCCTGCCCCTCGCCCACGAGGGGCTGTCGATCTGCGCCTTCACGATCGAGATGACCGAGAAGGCCCTGCAGGCGACCCGGGCCGTCTACGGGATCGACGCGCCGTCCCTGGTCCGTCCGAAGAGGCCCGTGCCCTGCTACGACCACCCCGCATCCGACCGCGCTCTCTCGGCTTGAGATGGATGGATGCCGACCGACGGTTACGATGACATCGAAGTGCCGCCCGCCGAGGAGCGATCGGTCTCCGACCGTCTGGCGGCGCACCTGATCCACGCGCACCACCTGGCGGTGGCCTGCAGGGATCCGGTCGCGACGGACCTGATCCGCCTCGCGCTCTGGCACGTCGGCCGCACCTATGCGCCGACGGGCGGGATGCTCGCGGAGGAGGAGCAACCGTCGTGACGCTCCGTGTTCCCCTTCATGCGACGGCCGATTGATCGCTGCGCGATGCGGATGTCGCCATCGCTCATGCGCGGCGCGAGCGCCCGAGGCGTTTCCGGACGTCGTCCTCCGGAAGCGCGTCCCTCCACCTCCGCGGCCGCCCGGCCGAATCCCGACGCGTTCCTCACCTCACCGGGCACATCCCCCCATGTCGATTGCGAGCAACTCCTCCTATCACCTGTCCGACCTCTCGCAGGCCACCCACGCCGAGATCCAGGTCCTGCGGCTCGCCGCCGGGATCCTCGACCTGCAACAGACCGCGAGCCCGCGCATCCGCGAGCTGCCCTCCGTGAAGGCGCTGATGCACGCGGCCGAGGCGGTCTTCGACGAGCTCGGCTTCGGCGACGACGACGAGCCCGACCGGGCGATGCCGTCCTGACCGGAGGCGCCTCTCAGTACGCCACCCGCTTCTCGACGTAGCGGAACTGAATGGCGGTGAGCCCGATCACGATCGCCATCAGCACCACCGACTGCGCCGCCGAGCCGCCGAGGTCGGCGCCGATGCGGCCGTCCTGGTAGACCTTGTAGACCAGGGTCTGGGTCGCCCGGCCCGGGCCGCCATGGGTCAGCACGTCGATGACGCCGAACGTCTCGCAGAAGGCATAGACGACGTTGACCACCATCAGGAAGAAGGTGGTCGGCGAGAGCAGCGGGAACACGATGGTCCAGAACCGTCGCGCCGGGCCTGCCCCGTCGATCGCCGCCGCCTCGATCACGCTGGCGGGGATCGCCTGGAGCCCCGCCAGGAAGAACAGGAAGTTGTAGGAGACCTGCTTCCAGGCCGCCGCCATCACCACCAGGATCAGGGCGTGGTTCCCGTCCAGCAGCGGGTTCCACGGGATGCCGAGCTGGGTGAGGCCGCGGGCGACGAGGCCGAGGCCGGGCTGGAACAGGAAGCCGAACAGCACGCCCGCCACGGCGGGCGCCACTGCGTAGGGCCAGATCAGGAGGGTGCGGTAGATCCCGGCACCCCGGATCTCCCGGTCCGCCATCGCGGCCAGCAGCAGGGCGAAGCCGAGCGAGAGCCCCGCCACCGCCGCCGCGAAGATCAGCGTGGTGACGAGAGCCTGGTAGTAGGCCGGGTCGGTGAACAGGGCCCGGTAGTTCTCGAACCAGACGAACTCGGTCGAGAGCCCGAACGCGTCCTGCATCTGGAACGACTGCCAGACCGCCTGGAGGGCCGGCCAGTAGAAGAACAGGCCGACGATCAGGAGCTGCGGCGCGATCAGCGCCGCCGGCAGCAGCCAGCCTCCGAAGGTGACGCGCTCGGGGCTCATGCGATCAGCGTCCGCCGGCCTGCTTCTCGAACTGGCGCAGCATCGCGTTCCCGCGGGTCGCCGCCTCGTCGAGGGCCTGCTTGGCGGTCTTCTTGCCGGCGAGCGCGGCCTCGATCTCCTCGGCCCACAGGTCGCGCATCTGCGGCAGGTTGCCGAGGCGCAGGCCCCGGGAATTCTCGGTCGGCGGCTTGTTGGTCAGCTCCTTGATCGGAACCTCGAGGGCCGGGTTCTTGTCGTAGAAGCCCTCCGCCTTCGACTTCTCGTAGGCCGCCCTGGTGATCGGCATGTAGCCGGTGGTCTGGTGCAGCTTCGCCTGCCGGTCGGTGTCGGACAGGAAGGTGAAGAACTTCGCCACGCCCTTGTACTCGTCGGGCTTCTTGCCGCCCATCACCCAGAGCGAGGCGCCGCCGATGATGCTGTTCTGCGGCGCGCCCGGCACGTCGGGGTAGTAGGGCATCGGGGCGGCGGCCCAGCCGAACTTGGCGTTGCCCCGCACGGTGCCGTAGGAGCCCGAGGACCCGAACATGATCGGGCACTCGCCGGCGGTGAAGCGGCCGAAGCCGCTGTCGTAGCGGCCCGAATAATCGAAGGTCTTGTCCTTCTGCGCCTCGGCCAGGTTGGCGATGTGCTTGACCTGCACCGGCCCGTTGATCTCGAGCGTGGCGTCGAGGCCGTCCATCCCGTTGGCCTTGGTGGCGAGCGGCACGTTGTGCCAGGCCGAGAGCTGCTCGAGGTTCAGCCAGGTGACCCAGGTGGTCGAGAAGCCGCAATTCGGGAAGCCGCCCGCCCGCAGCTTCTTGGCCGCCGCGAACAGGTCCGGCCAGGTCTTGGGCGCCTCGGTGAGCCCGATCGTCTTCAGGGCGTCGGTGTTGACCCACATCACCATCGACGAGGAGTTGAACGGGAACGACAGCATGTCGCCCGACGTCGTCGAGTAGTAGCCGGTGATGGCCGGCAGGTAGGCCTTCGGATCGAAGGGCTCGCCGGCGTCCTTCATCAGCTGGTAGACCGGCTTCACCGCGCCCTTGGCGGACATCATCGTGGCGGTGCCGACCTCGAACACCTGCATGATGTGCGGCGCGGTGCCGGCCCGGAACGCCGCGATGCCGGCATTCAGCGTCTCGCCGTAATTGCCCTTGTAGGTGGGCACCACCTTGTAGTCGCTCTGCGAGGCGTTGAACTCCTCGGCGAGGCGGTTGACCGCGTCGTTGTTGGCGCCCGTCATCGCATGCCACCATTGCAGCTCGGTCACGGCGAGCGCCGGGGTCGCGGCGGCCGCCAGCCCGAGGCCGGCGAGCACGATGCGGATGGTCGTGGTGGGGGCCATCGAATTGTCCTCTCCTGTGCGCGGCCTCTCATGCGGGGCCCGCGTGACACTCCGACGACAGGCGCGCCGGCGGCAACGCGGCCCGCGCCGTCTCGGCGGCAGGCGCTTGTTAGTAGCTGGCTAAGCACAGCCGCGACGGGCCGACAAGTGCGGTAGCGGGGGGCTGTTCGACCTAACCAGCGGAATCTGGATCCTCAAGGTCATCCCGGGTTCCGCTGTGCGGCCCAGGGATGACGCGGAGGGTCGCAATGCTGCTGTGGCCGCTCGGACCGGGGTTCGCAGACTATGATCGCGGCCGATTGCGCAGGGCCTGGATCGTGGTGGTCGGGGTGATCGCCTCGGGGTCGATCGGGCAGTGCAGGATCGCCGGCAGGCCGGATTTTATCGCCCGCGCCAGCGCCGCCGGGAAGTCCTCGGTGCGCTCGACCCGCTCGCCGTAGCCGCCGAAGGCCCGGGCGTAGGCGGCGAAGTCGGGGTTCTTGAGCGCGGTGCCGGAGACGCGGCCGGGATATTCGCGCTCCTGGTGCATCCGGATCGTTCCGTACATCCCGTTGTCGACCAGGATGATGATGACGGGGAGGTCGTACTGGACGGCGGTGGCGAAGTCCTGGCCGTTCATCAGGAAGTCGCCGTCGCCCGACACGCACACCACGGTGCGGTCCGGCAGCAGGCGCTTGGCGCCGATGGCGGCGGGCACGCCATAGCCCATCGAGCCCGAGGTCGGGGCGAGCTGGCCGTCATGGACGCGAAACGGCCAGAAGCGGTGAACCCAGGTGGCGAAGTTGCCCGCGCCGTTGCACAGGATCGCGTCCGCCGGCAGCGCCTCGCGCAAGTGCGCCATCACCCCGCCGAGCTGGAGCGTGCCCGGGGTTGTGATCCGGGTTGGATCGCTCCAGGTCAGGTAGTCGGCGTGCAGCGCCTCGGTGCCGGCGGCCCAGGGCAGGGCGCTGGGCGGCTGCACCGTCTCGATCGCCGCCGCGAAGGCGGTCGGGCTCGCATTGATGGCGAGCGCCGGGCTGTAGACCCGCCCCAGCTCCTCCGGGTCGGGGTGGACGTGGACCAGGCGCTGGCGCGGGCCGGGTATGTCGAGGAGCGTGTAGCCCTGCGACGGGATCTCAGACAGCCGCCCGCCGACGAGGAGCAGGAGGTCGGCCTCCTTGATCCGGGCCAGCAGCTTCGGGTTAACGCCGAGGCCGAGATCGCCGGCGTAGCAGCGGTGGTCGGCCGGGATGGTGCCCTGGCGCCGGAACGAGCAGGCGACGGGGAGCGAGAGGAGGTCGGCGAAGCGGGCGAAGCGACGCACGGCTTCCGCCGACCAGCGGCTTCCGCCGAGGATCGCGAAGGGTTTTTCCGCCTGCGCCAGCATGGTCTGGAGCGCGACCATCTGGGCGAGCGCCGGATGGGTCTCGACCGGCCGGAAGGCGGGAGCGTCCGGGACGGTCGCCGTCTCGGTCAGCATGTCCTCGGGGAGAGCGATCACCACCGGGCCGGGCCGGCCGGCGGTGGCGACGTGGAAGGCCCGGGCGATCAGCTCCGGCAGCCGGTCGGCGCTGTCGACCTCCGTCACCCACTTGGCGATGGTGCCGAACACCGCCCGGTAGTCGAGCTCCTGGAACGCCTCGCGCTCGCGCGCCGCCCGCTCGATCTGGCCGACGAACAGGATCATCGGGGTCGAGTCCTGCCGGGCGATGTGCAGGCCGGGCGAGGCGTTGGTGGCGCCGGGGCCGCGGGTGACGAAGCAGATGCCGGGCTTGCCCGTGAGCTTGCCGTGTGCCTCCGCCATCATGGCAGCCCCGCCCTCCTGGCGGCAGACGGTGAGGCGGATCTCGGCGTCGTGCAGCGCGTCGAGCACCGCCAGGTAGCTCTCGCCGGGGACGCAGAAGATGTCGCCGACGCCGTGGCGGGCGAGCTGGTCCACCAGGATCTGCCCGCCGGTGCGGGGGTGGGGGGCGTCGGTCATGGGCGTGTGCTCCATCATGCGTCGATCTCGGCGCGGCCTGCCTCCGGGAAGGATCGCGCAGGATCTCCCCTCTCCCACACGGGAGCGGGGATCCCGTGCCCTATCCTGTTGCCGCCTCAGCTTGTGTAAATCAAAATGAACCAAGTGATCGCAGCGATATTCGCGATAGCCTGCAAGGTGAGTAAGCCAGCGGTCGCCATGATGATGTCGCGCCTGGTCGTGTTGAGTCGACGCGTCAGGCGAACTTCCATATCGTGAAAGCCCTCCGCCAGGGGCCCGCCATCGGCCAGCTTCCTCTCTGACGAAGCGTTGCCGCTCCGGGCATTCTCTGCGCGAATCATCGGTTCCCGTCACCCACCCCACGCCGGGTCCGCCAGCACGCTCTCGGTGTGGTCCCCGACCTGCGGCGAGGCGGTCTCGGCCGCCATCGGCACGCCGTCGATGACGATCGGCGAGCGCACGCTCGGGATCGTGCCGCCCTTCGCCCGCGGGTCGGGCAGGTCGAGGCGCAGGCCGCGATGCACCACCTGCGGATCGGCGAAGACCTCGGCGAGGTCGTTGATCGGGCCGACCGGCACGTTGACGGCGCCGAGGCGCGCGAGGAGATCGGCCTTGCTGTGCCGGCTCGTCTCGGCGGCGATCAGCGGGATCAGCACGTCGCGGCGGGTGACCCGGCCCGGATTGGTGGCGTAGTCCGGGTCGAGGTGCCAGGTGGTGCCGAGGACACCGCAGAACTTCTGGAACTGCCCGTCGTTGCCGCAGGCGACGATGATGTGGCCATCAGATGTCGGGAAGACCTGGTAGGGCACGATGCTGGTGTGCTCGTTGCCCATCCGGGGCGGCAGCAGCCCCGACACGAGGTAGACCAGCGCCTGGTTGCCGAGGACCGACACCTGCGTGTCGAGGAGCGCCATGTCGATGTGGCAGCCCTTGCCCGTGGCGTGGCGGCCCTGGAGGGCGGCGAGGATCGCGACGGTGCCGTAGACCCCGGTGAACACGTCCGCGAAGGCGACCGCGGTCTTGACCGGCTCGCCGGCGGGCTCGCCGGTGAGCGACATGATCCCGCCGAGGCCCTGGATCATGAAGTCGTAGCCCGCCCGCGGCGCGTAGGGACCGTCCTGGCCGAAGCCGGTGACCGAGCAGGTGATGAGCCGCGGGTTGAGGGCGCTCAGGGATTCGTGGTCGAGGCCGTACTTCTTCAGGCCGCCGACCTTGAAGTTCTCGATCACCACGTCGGCGTGGGCGGCGAGCCGGCGCACCACGGCGCGGCCTTCCTCGGTCTCGAAATCGGCCGCGACCGAGCGCTTGCCGCGGTTCGCCGAGTGGAAGTACGAGGCCGAGAGCTTGCCGCCATCCGCCCCCTCGACGAAGGGCGGGCCCCAGGAGCGGGTGTCGTCGCCGACCACCGGCCGCTCGACCTTCACCACGTCGGCGCCGAGATCCGCCAGGAGCTGGCCGATCCAGGGCCCGGCCAGGATGCGGGCGAGCTCGAGCACCTTGATGCCGGCGAGGGGTTTGTGCACGGCGAAAGCCTCCCGTTGACGCGTCCCCGTTCCGGGATGACGCAGGGGCTCCTCTTGCCGAGGCAAGCCCCGCCTGGTTGCGTCCTGCTGCATACGATGCGGCTTTGCCGGCGGGAATGCCCCTCCGGCTCCGGTCAGCCCTGCGCCAGCCGACGTCCGGTCGCGGGATCGAACAGGTGCAGGGCGCCCGCGTCGATGGCGAGGCGCACGGTGTCGCCCTCCTGGGGCGCGGAACCCGCCGGCACCTGCACCGCCACGTCGGTCCCGGCGAGGGGGCCGTGCAGCAGTCGCGTCGCGCCGAGCTCCTCCACGAAGGCGACCCGGAAGGCGAGCCCGTCCGCGGCGAGCCGCAGGTCCTCGGGCCGGATTCCGGCCTCAACCGGGGTGCCGGGAGCGATCCCGGCGACGGGAATGACCGTGCCGTCGATCCGCACGCCCCCCGCCACGGCTTCGGCCGGGAGGATGTTCATCGGCGGCGAGCCCATGAAGGTCGCGACGTAGCGGGTGGCGGGGCGGCGGTAGATCTCGATCGGGGTGCCGACCTGCTCGATCTGGCCGCCATTCATCACCACCAGCCGGTCGGCCATCGTCATCGCCTCGACCTGGTCGTGGGTGACGTAGACCGTGGTCACGCCGAGCTGGCGCTGCAGGCGGCGGATCTCGACCCGCATCTGCACCCGGAGCTTGGCGTCGAGGTTCGAGAGCGGCTCGTCGAACAGGAAGACCTGGGGCTTGCGCACGATCGCCCGCCCCATGGCGACGCGCTGGCGCTGGCCGCCGGAGAGCTGGCGCGGATAGCGCGTCAGCATCGCCTCGAGGCCGAGCAGCCGCGCGGCCTCCCGCACCCGGGTCTCGATCTCCGGCTTCGGTGTGCCGCGGTTGCGCAACCCGTAGGCCAGGTTGTCGTAGACGCGCATGTGCGGGTAGAGCGCGTAGTTCTGGAACACCATCGCGATGTCGCGGTCGGCGGGCTCGACCGTGTTGACGGTGCGCCCGCCGATGGTGATCGCCCCCGAGGTCACGGTCTCGAGGCCGGCGATCATCCGCAGCACCGTCGACTTGCCGCAGCCCGAGGGGCCGACGAGGACGCAGAAGGCGCCGTCCGGCACGTCGAGCGAGACGCCGCGCACGGCCTCGACGCCGCCGGAATAGGTCTTGCGCAGTTGGTCGAGGGCGAGGCCGGCCATCACGGGCACCCGATTGTGCGAGGAAGGGTCACTTCTCGGTCTCCACCAGTCCGCGCACGAACAGCTTCTGCATCGCGAACACCACCACGACCGGCGGCACCATCGCCAGCACGGCGGTTGCCATCACGATCTGCCACTCGGTGAGCTGGTCGGTGATCGAGGTCATCTTGCGCAGGCCGATCACCACCGTCTGCATGTCGTCGCGGGTGGTGACGAGGAGCGGCCAGAGATACTGGTTCCAGCCGTAGAGGAACTGGATCACGAACAGGGCCGCCATGGTGGTGCGCGAGAGCGGCAGCAGGGTGTCGAGGAAGAACCGCACCGGCCCGGCGCCGTCGATGCGGGAGGCCTCGACGAGCTCGTTCGGCACCGTGAGGAAGAACTGGCGGAAGAGCAGCGTCGCGGTCGCCGAGGCGATCAGCGGCAGGGCGAGGCCGGCATAGGTGTCGAGCAGCGAGAGGTCGGCCGCGACCTTGTAGGTCGGGTAGATCCGCACCTCGACCGGCAGCATCAGGGTGACGAAGATCGCCCAGAAGGCGGTCTGCCGGAAGGGGAAGCGGAAGTAGATCAGCGCGTAGGCCGACAGGAGCGAGATGAAGATCTTCCCCAGCGCGATGGCGAGCGCCGTGATCGTGCTGTTGAGGAGCATCAGCCCGACCGGCGCCCCGGCCATGCCGGACTCGGTGAGCGCGCGCCGGTAGGTCTCGATCCCGTTGCCGCCGGGCCAGAGCGGCATCTGGCCATTGGCGATGGTGGCGGCGTCGTGCGTCGAGCCGATGAGCGCGAGGTAGACCGGGAAGGCGACGACCGCGACCCCGAGGGAGAGCACGAGATGCGGGATCAGGTTGCCGAAGCGGCGGTTCTCGACCAACGGGGCCGCTCCCTGGCGGATGGCGTCTTGTTTCGGTGCCGCACCGGCGTGACGGGCGTGCGACGGCTCCTATCACCCGTCAAGCTCTGACGGAAGCGCGAAGCCGGCCGCACGCCTGACGGCGCGCCTCCCGAGGACGGAAAGGGCGCCGTCTCCCCGCTGCTACAGGCCCGCCTGGGCCGCCAGGTCCTTGAGGTCGGCCTGCGGCCGGGCGCCGATATGGCCGATCACCTCCGCCGCCGCCACGGCGCCGAGGCGGGCGCAATCGGCGTGGTCGAGGTTGCGGGCGAGGCCGGCGAGGAAGCCCGCCGCGAACAGGTCGCCGGCGCCGGTGGTGTCGACCACCTCGCGCACGGGCGAGGCCGGCACCGCGCGGGTCTCGCCGCGGGTCACCACCAGGGCGCCCTCCTCGGAGCGGGTCACCACGCCCAGCAGCCCGGTCTCCTGGCGCAGGGCCGAGAGCGCGGTCTCGGCGTCGGCGGTCTGGTACAGGCTCTTCAGCTCGTGGATGTTGGCGAACAGGATGTCGAGGCTGCCGTCGCGGATCAGCCCGAGGAACTCGTCGCGGTAGCGGTCGACGCAGAACGCGTCCGACAGGGTGAGCGCCACCGCGTTGCCGGCGCCGTGCGCGATCTGCGCCGCCTTGCGGAACGCCTCCTTGGCGGCCGGCGGATCCCAGAGGTAGCCCTCGAGGTAGACGAAGCGGGCGCTCCTGACGGTCTCCTCGTCGACATCCGCCGCGCTCAGGCCCTGGCAGGCGCCGAGATACGTGTTCATGGTGCGCTCGCCGTCCGGCGTCACCAGCACGAAGCAGCGCGCCGTGGCCGGGCCCTCGGTCGCCGGGGCGACGCCGAACTGCACGCCGGTGGCGTTGAGGTCGTGGGCGAACAGCCGGCCGAGCTCGTCGTTCCGCACCTTGCCGATGAAGCCCGCGCGGGCGCCGAGGGAGGCCGCGCCGACCGCCGTGTTGGCGCCCGAGCCGCCCGACACGATGGTGGCCGGCCCCATCACCCCGAACAGGTGCTCGGCCCGCGCCTCGTCGATGAGCTGCATCGCGCCCTTGTGCACGCCCTCGCGCACCAGGAAGGCCTCGTCGGTGCGGGCCATGACGTCGACGATGGCGTTGCCGAGGACGAGGAGGTCGAGGGAGGCGGTCATGCAGCGGCTCGCGAGCAGGGAATCGGTCCGGCCTGTCGCATCCGCTGCCCGGGGGGTCAAGCTCGGTCCGGTGGGCTCAAGGCTCCTCGAACAGCGAGGCGACCGAGAGTTCGAGGCCCGGCGGGTCGAGGAGGAGGGAGCCGTCCTGCGCGCAGGTGGTCTCGATTCCGTCCCCGGCGCGCCGATGATGGATGACGGTACGCCGGTCGGGATCGACCATCAGGTAATGGTGGATGCCCGGCACCCGGAAGTAGCCGCCCAATTTTTCCACCGCATCGGTGCGGCGAATGCCAGGGGACAGGACTTCGACCACAATGACTGGGTTCGGGACCTCGACGGAATCGGAGTCCCTGCGCGGTCCGCAATAGACCAGCGCGTCCGGCTCGTAGGCCGTGTGTGCGTCGATGCGGACGGTCATTCCGTCCGGCATTGCCCGGCAGGGCAGGCTCGCTGCTCGGATGCCGCGCCGAAGCGCCATGTAGACGGCTGCCTTGACTTCTGCGTGCAGCACGCGTTGCGGCGTCATCTGGAAAATCTCGCCCTGCACGAGTTCGTACCGCCCCGGATTCGCCTCGCTCCAGGCCAGGTACTCGTCCACGCTCATGCGGGTCTGCGGAAGCGGCTTCATCGCACTGAACCTGTCGGTGGCATTCCTGCGGCAGGAATCATATCACGCCGGTCAGTCAACGCTCGCCGAAGAGGTCTCCCACCGCGAGCGCGATCCCGGGCGGGTCGAGCGACAGGCTTCCCCCGGTGACGATCCGGGTCTCGATCGCCGCGCCGGTCCGGCGATGATGGATCACGCAGGCCCGCCGGGGATCGACCAGCAGGTAGTGCACGACGCTGGGCAGCAGGAAGTAGCCGGCGAGCTTGGCGCCCGCATCGACCGACCGGGTCCCGGGCGAGAGCACCTCGACCACGATCACCGGCGGCGGCGCCTCGACCGCGTCGGGATCCATCCGGGGGCCGCAATACACGAGGGCGTCCGGCTCGTAGGCGGTGTGGGAATCGATCCGTACGGTCACGCCGTCGGGCAGCATCTCGCAGGACGAGCCGAGCGCCCCCAGGCCGCGATCGAGGGCGGATTGCACGGCGAACTTGACGCGAGCATGCCGGGCTCGCTCCGGCGCCATGGCGAAGACCTCGCCGTCGACGAGCTCGTGGCGGCCCGGAACCGTCGCGCTCCAGGCGAGGAACGCGTCGACATCCATGCGGGACTGGGGCAGGCCGGCCATGCGGAACAGGCTACCACGCCGCCGTCACTGCAGCGACTGCATCTCGCAATTGGCGTAGGCGACGCTGCCATCCGCGTAGGCCTTGAGCTTGCGGGCATAGGCCTCCGCGCTGGTGCGGTAGGGGCCGAGCTGCGCGTTGTAGGCCTTGATCCCGTCGTTGTAGGTGTAGGCCTCCCAGCCCGGGCAGCCGCCCTTGGCGTCGAGGCAGGCGGGCTTCTGCGGCAGGGCGGGCTTCGCCGGCTTCTCGCTCACCGGCGGCGGCACCGGGGCGGTGCAGGCGGCCCGCGCCGCGAGCGGCGTCAGCAGCATCAGGAGGGCGGCGAGGGCGGTGCGCGGCACGGCGGGTCTCCTGTCGAGGCGGGCTCTCGCGCCCGCGAACGCCTCTCACGCCATCGTGTGGTCGGCGGATCGGGTCAAACCTCCGCTCGCGGCTTATCTGTGGCGCATTCCGCACTGCACCCGGTTCCCGAATGCCCACCCAC
>NZ_LABY01000219.1 GCF_001043975.1 Methylobacterium variabile | reverse complement strand
GGCGGTGGGCCGCGTGCCGAGGGAGGGGGCGGGCGCGGGGGGCCCCGCCTCGCGGCGGACGCAGGCGGTCGGCAGGGGCTGGGAGCCGGCGGTCATGGTCGGCCTCACCGCTCGATCAGCGCGACGCGCCGGTTGTAGAGGTTCATCGCGGCCGCCGTGACGAGGCTGATGGTCAGGTAGACCGCCATGGTGATCGCCACCACCTCGACCGCCTGGCCGGTCTGGTTCAGCACCGTGCCCATGAAGACCTGGACCAGGTCCGGGTAGCCGATGGCGACGGCCAGAGACGAGTTCTTGGTCAGGTTCAGGTACTGGCTGGTCAGCGGCGGCACGATCACCCGCATCGCCTGCGGGATCACCACGAGCCGCATGGTCGGGCCGGGCTTGAGCCCCAGCGCCCGCGCCGCCTCGGTCTGGCCGCGGGAGACCGCCTGGATGCCGGCCCGCACCACCTCGGCGATGAAGGCGGCGGTGTAGACCGTGAGCCCGACCACCAGGGCGACGAACTCGGGATAGAGCTGCATGCCGCCGCGCAGGTTGAAGGTGCCCTTGACGGGGAAGTCGAGCGCCACCGGCGCGACCCCGAGGAGCGCCAGCACCCCGTAGGTCAGGATCGGCAGGCCGACGGTGAGGCCCATGCCGACCGCGAGCACCGGCAGGCGCCGGCCGGTCCGCGCCTGCTCGCGCCGCGCATGGGCCCGGAATACGAGGGTGCCGACGAGGCCCGCGACGAGGGCGATGGGCAGCGCCCATGCATCCGCCGCGAGCAGGGGCTTGGGCAGGTAGAGGCCGCGCTGGTTGAGGAAGACCGAGGAGCCCAGCGCGTAGGAGTCGCGCGCGCCGGGCAGGCTCGCCAGCACCGCGACGTACCAGAACAGCAATTGCAGCAGCAGCGGGATGTTGCGCAAAACCTCGACGTAGACCGTGGCCAGCGTGCGCACGATCCAGTTCGGCGACAGCCGCGCCACGCCGACCGCGAAGCCGAGGACCGTCGCCAGCACGATGCCGATGACCGCCACCATCAGGGTGTTGGTGAGCCCGACCAGGAAGGCGGTGCCGTAGGTCGAGGTCGCCGCCGCGAACGGGATCACGGTCTGGTTGACGTCGAACCCGGCGGTGTTGCCGAGGAAGCCGAAGCCCGAGGCGACGCGGGCGTTGCGCAGGTTCTCGGCGGCGTTGCCGATCGCGATCCAGGCCACCACCCCGACCGCGAGCAGCAGCAGGATCTGGTAGGCCGCCCCGCGGATGCGGGGATCGTAGAGGGGCGAGACCCGGGGCGGACCGGAGGCGGAGTCGGCCGGAAGCTGCGTCGGCAAGGGCGGTGTGCTCGCGTCTGTGGTTGCCGGGGTCGGCGCCCGGGAGGTCCCGGGCGCCGCGTGTCATGCGCTCAGCGGATCGGCGGTCCGTATTGCAGGCCGCCCTTCGACCACAGGGCGTTGAGGCCGCGCTGGATCTTCAGGGGCGAGCCCTGGCCGACGTTCCGCTCGAACACCTCGCCGTAATTGCCGACGAGCTTGATCACCCGGTAGGCCCAGTCGTTGGTCAGGCCGAGGTCGGTGCCGTACTTGCCCTCGGTGCCGAGGATGCGCTTGACGTCCGGGTTGTCGGACGACTTCGCCATCTGGTCGACGTTGCCTTGCGTGATGCCGGCCTCCTCGGCGTTGATCATCGCGTAGTGGGTCCAGCGCACGATGTCGGCCCATTGGGCGTCGCCCTGGCGCACCGCCGGCCCGAGGGGCTCCTTCGAGATGATCTCCGGCAGCACGATGTTGTCGTCCGGCGCCGCGGCGCGCAGGCGCTCGGCGTAGAGGCCCGAGGCGTCGGTGGTGAAGGCGTCGCAGCGGCCCGCGTCGTAGGCCTTGAAGGTCTCGTCGGCGCTGGCGAAGGCCACGACCTCGTATTTCAGCTTGTTGGCCCGGAAGTAGTCGGCCAGGTTCAGCTCGGTGGTGGTGCCCTGCTGGGTGCAGACCGAGGCGCCGTCGAGCTGCTTGGCCGAGGTGACGCCGAGCTTCTTCTTCACCATGAAGCCCTGGCCGTCGTAGAAGTTGACGGCCGGGAAGTCGAGACCGAGGGTCGTGTCGCGCGACATCGACCACGTGGTGTTGCGAGACAGGATGTCGACCTCGCCCGACTGCAGGGCCGTGAAGCGGTCCTTGGCCGAGAGCGGGATGTAGCGGACCTTGCTGACGTCGTTGAAGATCGCGGCCGAGAGGGCCCGGCAGAAATCGACGTCGAGCCCGGCCCAGCGCCCCTGCGCGTCGGGCACGCCGAAGCCGGCGAGGCCCGGGTTCGAGCCGCAGGAGATGTAGCCCTTCTGCTTGATGCTGTTCAGCGTCCCTTGAGCCTGGGCGGCGCCCGCCAGCAGGGTGGCCCCGAGCCCGAAGGCCAGGGCCGCGACGATGGTCTTCATGCGGTGTGCGTCTCCCGTTCCGGTTGCGGCGCCCAGCGGCCGCCATCCGTTTGCTCAAGCGCGAGCGTTGCCTAAGCAAGAGGCATTCCAAGCGAACCGGATTGTCCGGTCAAGGGGTTGGCTCGGTAGACGAACAGCGTAGACGGGGGCCTGCCGGGTTGCAGCGGGCGCAAGGCTGTCGCGGCCCAGGCTTGACGGGGCGGAGCGGCCCGGGATGTGCTCGCCCCCGACCCTCCCCACGCCCGATGTTGTCACGCCAGAGGCCCGATGAGCATCACCCCGCCCCGCGACAAGAGCCGCCTCGGCACCCGCACCCGCCTCGTCCATGCCGGCCGCGACCCGTCGCAGCAGCACGGCTTCGTCAACACGCCGATCTACCGCGGCTCGACCGTGCTATTCGAGAGCTACGACGCGCTCCAGAACCGGCGGGCGGAGTATACCTACGGCACCGCCGGCACGCCGACGGTCCGCGCCCTCGAGAGCGCCTGGACCGAACTCGCGGGCGCTGCCGGCACGGTGCTGACGCCGTCCGGCCTCGCCGCCGTCACGGTCGGGCTGCTCGCCTGCCTCAAGGCCGGCGACCACCTGCTGGTGACCGATTCCGCCTACCGGCCGACCCGCATCTTCTGCGACGGGTTCCTCAAGCGCTTCGGGGTCGAGACCACCTACTACGAGCCGACGATCGGGGCCGGCATCACGGAGCTGATGCGCGACAACACGACCGCGGTGCTCACCGAGGCGCCGGGCTCGCAGAGCTTCGAGATGCAGGACATCCCGGCCATCGCCGAGGTCGCGCATGCCCGCGGCGCCTGCGTGCTGATGGACAACACCTGGGCGACGCCGCTGCTCTTCCCGCCCCACGAGCGCGGCGTCGACATCGCCATCGAGGCCGGCACCAAGTACCTGTCGGGCGGCTCGGACCTGCTGCTCGGCCTCACCTCCGCCAACGCCCGGTACTGGCCGGCCCTGCGGCGGACGTTCGACCAGTTCGCGATGTGCGCCGGCGCGGAGGACGTCTTCCTGGCTTTGCGCGGCCTGCGCACCCTCCCCCTGCGCCTGCGCGAGCACGGCGAGCAGGCGCTCAAGCTCGCCCGCTGGTTCCAGGGCCGGCCGGAGGTCGCCCGGGTGCTGCACCCCGCCCTGCCGGAGGATCCCGGCCACGCGATCTGGGCCCGGGACTTCAAGGGCGCCTCGGGCCTGTTCTCGATCATCCTGAAGCCCTGCCCGGAGGCGGCGGTGGCGGCGATGCTCGACGGGCTCGAGCTGTTCGGGATGGGCTTTTCCTGGGGCGGCTTCGAGAGCCTGGTGATCCCGTTCGACTGCGCGCCCTACCGCACCGCCAACCCCTGGGCCCCGGGCGGGCCGGGCCTGCGCTTCCAAGTCGGGCTGGAGGACCTCGACGACCTGACGCGCGATCTCGAGGCGGGGTTCGACCGGCTGCGGGCGGCGTCGTGAGGCGCCTCAGGGCGCAAGCCACGTCGCCGCCGGCGCCTCGCCCTCCCACGTGAACAGCGCTCGCCGGTGCCCCTGGCGGGCGAGGTACAGGATCTCGAGCCGGGCGGCGGTGAGGACGACGACGCGGAACTCCGGAAAACCCCTCTCCACCGCCGCCTCGTCCTCGGGCAGCGCGTAGGCGCCGCCTGCCGGCAGCGGGGTGCCGGGGCCGGGCACGGCGCCGTAGCAGACCCGGCTCATCGGCCGCGACGCCTCCCAGGCGGCGCGCGCCACCGCGTCCTGCCCGTGCAGGCGGGCGACGCCCTCGATCCGCACCTGGAGCTTGGCCGCCGCGTCGTAGGCGTGGAGCGCCACCCGGGGATCGGCGGCGATCTCGGCCGCCTTGTCCGAGCGGGCGTCGCAATGGACCCGCAGGGTGCGGGCCGCCCGGTCGACCCCGCGCAGCACCACCGTGCGCAGGCGCGGGGCGCCGTCGCGGCCGATCGTGGCGAGAGCGGGCGCGTGGAAGCCGCTCTGGTGCGCGGCGCCCTCCTCGAGCCGGCGCCAGGCCTCGGCGAGGCAGCCCGCGAGGTCGTCGTAGAACGGGGGAAGCTCGGTCATGCGGTCTCCGGTTCGTTCACCAATCTAGGTCAGGGTGCGGGGAACCGGGATGCCCCGGGAAAGCTTGTCCGTAAGACGACTCGTCCCCCGATCCTGCCCGAGGTTCATGACCATGACGCTCCGCACGACGCTGGCCTGGTTGCCCCTGGCGGCCGCCCTCGCCGCTGCGCCGGCCTTGGCCGCCGACATGCCGGCCGGCTACGCGGCGCGCGGCGGGATCGAGGCCGCGGCCGGCTGGCGCGCCCCGCCCCCGCCCGGGGAGAGGCGGGGGGGGGGGGGCCCGGCCCCGAGGGGCGGCCGCCCGCCGGGGGGGGGGGCACCCGTCCGGGGGCGGGGTGGTGGCCGAACAAAGGAGTGGCCGGGACGGGGGCAGAGCGGGGCAGGTATGCCGGCGCGA
>NZ_LABY01000218.1 GCF_001043975.1 Methylobacterium variabile | reverse complement strand
AGCTGCTGGCCGAGTGGCGGGCGGCCACCGGCACGCCGCTCTACGAGGCACTCGGGATGAGCGAGATCTCGACCTACATCTCGACGAGCCCGGTCGTGCCGATCAAGCCCGGCTCGCCGGGCAGGCCGCAGCCGGGACGGCGGGTGGCGATCCTCCCCGTCGAGGGCGCACCGGAGCCGCTGCCGGCGGGCGAGGTCGGGCTGCTCGCCATCCACCGCTCCGATCCGGCCCTGATGCTCGGCTACTGGAACCGCCCCGACGAGGAGGCGGCGGTGATGCGGGGCGAGTGGTTCACCGGCGGCGACCTCGCCTCCCTCGATGCGGACGGCTACGTCTGGTTCGAAGGCCGCAACGACGACATCATGAACGCCTTCGGCTACCGGGTGTCGCCGAACGAGGTCGAGAGCGTCCTGGTCACCCATCCGGACGTGCAGGAGGTGGCGGTGACCGAGCTGCCCGTGCGCGACGACGTGCGGGTGATCGCCGCCTTCGTGGTGCCGAGAGCCGGCGCGGAGCCGGCGCGGGACGCGCTGCTCGCCTGGTGCGCGGAGCGGCTGGCCGCCTACAAGTGCCCGCGGGAGGTCGTCTTCCTGGAGGCGCTGCCGCGGACCCCGAACGGCAAGGTGCAGCGCAAGCGGCTGGCGGCGGGCTGAGGGCCGGCGGCAGCCGGGTCAGCCTTCCCGCCGCGCCACGCTCCGCGCCAGCACCAGGAGCGAGCGCTCGGGCAGGCGCACGGTCCCGCCGCTCCTGACGGCCTCCCGCGCGACCGGGCGGCCGTCCCCCGCCGTCGTGTCGAAGAGCGGCGTCCACGGCCCGCCGATGACCCGGGCCAGCTGGAAGTCGAGGGCAACCTCGCCCGCATTGGCGAGGATCAGCAGGCGCCGCCCGTCGGGCGCGTCGTTGCCGATCTGCATGCCGAACGCCCGGCGCTCGCCGTCGCCCCAGGCGCCGTCATCCATCTCGGCCCCGCAGGGCGAGAGCCAGTGCACGTCCTTCAAGCCCCCCGGCGCCACGGTCTCGCCGGTGAGGAACTTGCGCCGGCGCAGGGCCCGGTGGTCGCGGCGCAAGCCCAGCAGGTTGCGCACGAACTCGGTCAGGGCCGGGTCACCGTGATCGTTCTCCCAGTCGACCCAGGAGGTGGGGTTGTCCTGGCAGTAGGCGTTGTTGTTGCCGCCCTGCGTGCGCGAGCGCTCGTCGCCCATCAGCAGCATCGGCGCGCCTTGCGCCAGCAGGATCGTGGCGAGCAGGTTGCGCTTCTGGCGCGCCCGCAGGCCCAGGATGGCGGGATCGTCGGTCGGCCCCTCGACGCCGTAGTTGCGCGAGACGTTGTGGCCGTGACCGTCGCGGTTGCCCTCGCCGTTGGCCTCGTTGTGCTTCTCCTCGTAGGCGACGACGTCGGCGAGCGTATAGCCGTCGTGCGAGGCGATGAAGTTGATGCTGGCTCCCGGCCCGCGGCCGGAGGCGGAAAAAATCTCCTTCGAGCCGGTCAGCCCTTGCGTCAGCTTCGGCAGCTGGCCGGCATCGCCGCGCCAAAAGCCCCGGGCGGCGTCGCGGAACTGGTCGTTCCAGTCGCTCCAGCCGACCGGGAAGCCGCCGAGCTGGTAGCCGCCCATGCCGATGTCCCAGGGCTCGGCGATGAGCTTGACCCGCGACAGGACCGGATCCTGCGCGATCGCCTGGAGCACCGCGGCCCGGGGCGTGAAGTCGTGGGGGGAGCGGGCGAGGCTCGAGGCGAGGTCGAAGCGGAAGCCGTCGACCCGGTAGGCCTCGACCCAGTGGCGCAGGGAATCGAGCACCATCTGCATCACCCGCGGCACTGCGACGTCGAGGGTGTTGCCGCAGCCGGTGCAGTCGATGTCCCGGCGGGGATCGTCGGGCTGGAGCTTGTAGTAGCTCGCATTGTCGATGCCGCGGAACGACAGGCTCGGCCCGGTGCGGTCGGCCTCGCAGGTGTGGTTGTAGACCACGTCCATCAGCACCTCGATGCCGGCGGCGTGGAGCTGGCGGATCGCGGCCTTCAGGCCCGCCGCGCCGGCCGGCCCGAGGTAGCGCGGCTCGGGCGCGAAGTAGTTCAGCGGCGAGTAGCCCCAGAAGTTCGTGAGGTCCCGCTCGACCAGGAAGCGGTCGTCGACAAAGGCCTGGATCGGCAGGAGCTCGACCGCCGTGACGCCGAGGCGCACGAGGTGATCGACGACCGCCGGATGGCCGAGCGCGGCGTAGGTCCCGCGCCAGGGCAGCGGCACGCCCGGATGGGTCTGGGTCAGGGCGCGGACATGGGCCTCGTAGATCACGCTGTCGACGAGGGGGTAGCGCAGGGGCGGGTCGTCGTGGACCGGCGCCTCGGGGGCGGTGACCACGCCCTTCGGCATCATCGGGGCGCTGTCGCGCCGGTCGAGGACGTCCTCCCGGTGGCTGCCGCGGCGATAGGCGTAGAGGGCGTCGTGCCAGCGCACCCGCCCGTGCAGCTCGCGGGCATAGGGGTCGAGGAGGAGCTTGTGCGGGTTGAAGCGGTGGCCGCGCGCCGGCTCCCAGGGGCCATGAACCCGATAGCCGTAGAGCTGCCCCGGCAGCACGCCGGCGAGGTAGCCGTGCCAGACGTCGTCGCTGCGCCGGGGCAGGCGGACCACGTCGGTCTGCACCCGCCCGGTGGGATCGAACAGGCACAGGTCCACCGCCGTCGCATGGGCCGAGAACAGCGCGAAATTGACCCCGCGCCCGTCGAAATGGGCGCCGAGCGGGCCTGCGGCGCCATCGTCGAGTGCGATCATCCCGCCATCCCCCGGGCGCGTGTCCGTTCGCCGACGAACATGCCCGCGGACCGGCCGGCTGCCAAGCTGGCCGGCGGCGCCGTCCTCAGGCCGCCGCGCTCACCGGCTCGCGGGAGACCAGCGCCACCGCCTCGCGCAGGGTGTGGAGGCCGGCCTCCGGCCGAGTGCCGGCGACCGAGAGGTGGCGGCGATACGGCCGCGCCCCGGGCCGGCCGTTGAACAGGCCCAGCATGTGCCGGGTCATCGCGTGCAGGCGGACCCCTTCCCCGAGGCGGGCCGCGACGTAGGGCTCGTAGGCCTCGACCGCCGCGAACGGATCGGCCACCGGCGGCGCCTGTCCGAACAGCTCCGGATCGACGCCGAGCAGCAGGGCCGGCTCCGCATAGGCCGCGCGGCCGAGCATCACCCCGTCGAGGGCGATCCCGTCCGCCGGCGCGAGCGCGGCCCGCGCCGTCGCGAGGTCCTGCAGGCCGCCGTTGAGGGCGACCGGCAGGTCCGGGTTCGCCGCCTTCAGCCGGTGGACCCGGCCGTAATCGAGGGGCGGGATGTCCCGGTTCTCCTTCGGCGACAGCCCCTGGAGCCAGGCCTTGCGAGCATGAACGATGAGCGCATCGACGCCCGCCGCCCGCACCGCGGCCGTGAGGGCGTCGAGGGCCGCCTCCGGATCCTGGTCGTCGACGCCGATGCGGCACTTCACCGTCACCGGCACCGAGACCGCGCCCTTCATGGCGGCGACGCAATCCCCGACGAGGGCCGGCTCGCGCATCAGGCAGGCGCCGAAGCGCCCGTCCTGCACCCGGTCGGAGGGGCAGCCGACGTTGAGGTTCACCTCGCGGTAGCCGAACGCCTCGGCGATGCGGGCCGCCGCCGCGAGATCACGCGGGTCCGACCCGCCGAGCTGGATCGCCACCGGATGCTCGGCCGCATCGAAGCCGATCAGCCGCTCGCGCGGCCCGTGCAGCACAGCTCCTGTCGTCACCATCTCGGTGTAGAGGAGCGCGCGGGCCGAGAGGGTGCGGTGGAACGCCCGGCAGTGGCGGTCGGTCCAGTCCATCATGGGTGCTATGGAAAAGCGCCAAGGACTGAAATTGCTCGTTTTTTCAACCATGGCAACCACCTGACCCGACCCTCATGCTGTACGATTTGAAGCCGTTTCCGGCGTTTTGAGCCCGTTTCTTGTCGAAAGTACAGCAATGCTGTACGCCTCCGGCCCATGCTGTAGCGCGGCCGAGGGCACCGTGGGAACCATCGTCGAGCGGAAGCGCAAGGACGGCTCTGTTGGCTACCACGCTCAGGTGGTGGTCAGGCAGGAGGGTGTCACCCACCGCGAGACGAAGACCTTCGACCGCAAGGCGGCGGCCAACTCATGGATCGCGAAGCGGGAGCGCGAGCTGTCTGCGCCTGGCGCGGTGTCGGGGAAGAAGGCCGAGGATCCGACGCTCGGCGCGGCGATCGACCGGTACGTGGCTGAGAGCCGGCGCGCCCTGGGGCGCACCAAGGCGCAGGTGCTGAAAACGATCAAGACGTTCGACATCGCGGACAAGCCCTGCTCGACCATCACCAGCGCCGATGTGGTCGCGTTCGCCACCGAGCTATCTGCCGGCCGGCAGCCGCAGACCGTCGCGAACTACCTCGCCCACCTCGGCAGCGTGTTCTCGATCGCGCAGGCGGCCTGGGGCTATCAGCTCGACCCCTCGAGCATGCAGGACGCCCGGAAGGTCACCTCGAAGCTGGGGCTCGTCGCCAAGTCGAAGATGCGCAGCCGCCGGCCGACGCTCGACGAGCTCGATCGGCTGATGACGCATTTCGGCGGAGTCCGGCACCGGCGGCCGGGCAGCCTGCCGATGCAGGTGATCGTGGCGTTCGCGCTGTTCTCGACGAGGCGCCAGGAGGAAATCACCCGCATCGCCTGGGCAGACCTCGACGAGGAGGGCTCGCGGGTCCTGGTCCGGGACATGAAGAACCCTGGGCAGAAGGTGGGGAACGACGTCTGGTGCGAATTGCCGCCGGAGGCGCTGCGGATCGTCCAGGCGCAGCCGCGTGCCGGCGATCGGATTTTCCCCTACACCACCGACGCGATCTCGGCCGCGTTCACCCGGGCGTGCGCCTTCCTGGGGATCGACGACCTGACGTTCCACGATCTGCGCCACGAGGGTGTCTCGCGGCTGTTCGAGATGGGCCGGACCGTACCGCTGGCGGCATCGGTCTCAGGCCATAAGAGCTGGTCATCGCTCCAGCGCTACACGCACATCCGCAAGGCGGGCGACCGGTACGCTGGCTGGCCCTGGCTCGCGGTGGTAACCGCGACCGATCAGCCGCACAGCTGACGGCACTCCTTGCGTGCCGCCTCGGCCCGCTCGTCGACCCATCGCGCCAGGTCGTTGAGGTGCACGCCCTTGGCCGACTTCTGGCTCGCCTCGATGCGGACCAGCGGCAAGGCGATCTCGCCGGCGGAGATCTTCCGTGCCAGCTTCTCGGGCGTCAGGTGTGAGAAGTAGTCCTGGCACACGCGCTCGATAGGGATCACGGCCGCGCCGCCGTACTGCGCCAGCAGGAGGAACGCGGTGTTCATGGGCTCGGGCCTCGCGACGGGTTGGGCGATAGTGGGGGCGCGTCCGCGCGGCATGCTCAGACCTCCTCACCGGTGGCTGTGGTAACCGGAGCGGTGGGGCCCGTGATGGAGTGGATCACCGCGCCGCCTCCATCTTCAGCTTCCGCACGTGCGAGGCGGCGCGCTCCTCGCCCTCGAGGTGGGCGACGTCCCGGTAATCCTCGATCAGGTCCTCCGGCACCCAAGCCGGGATGGCGATGCCGCCCTTCGGCATGCGGGAGGGTGACCGTGCATCTGTGCGAGGTGCCTTCTTCCGCACCGCCTTGAACCAGACGGCAGCGATGCCCCGCCACAGCGGGACGCAGTGAACCGCCGCGTGCTCCTTGGCCTCCTGCTCTGCCTGCCGGGCCGGCGTGGCGCGGATCGTCTGGATGAGCCCCGCCCGGTCGAGGTCAGCAAATTGCGGGTCGGTCATGAGGTGCTGGGCCGCCTTCATCTGCGCCGCCGTGATCGGGCCCAGCTCGGCCTCCGTCAGGACGCTCAGGATCTCGGTGGCCCGCTCCTCGCCCTCGAGGGTGACCAGGCCGCGCACCGCCGCGATGGCGATGGTCTCGCGCGGCTTGTAGACCGCTCGCGCCGGCGGGAGGCGCAGGAGGATCAGGCCGGCCGCCGCAGCGACCCGCGCCACCGATCGTGCCGCCGGATCCCCGGCCGCCACCGCCGCGACATGCATCTGAGCCGCCGTGACCGCGACCCGGTCCCGGTTGTGGCCGACGAAGGCCTCGGCACGATCGGACTGTGCCGTGGCCTCGACTACCACGACCGGGATCAGGTCGATGCCCGGATGGGTGGCCGCCGCGATGGCCGAGTGCTGGCCATCGATCACCTCGAGGCCGTCATCCGTCCACGCCACGATCGGCGGCTTGAACCGGCGCCAGTCCCAGCGCTCGACGATGCGGCGGATCAGCCGGAGCGAGGCATCGGAGAGATCGCGCTGGTAACCGGCATCCACCAGCAGCTCGGTCGGCTTGATCCACGTCACCTCCGGCTTGGAGGTGGCGGGTGCGCCAGGGTGAACGTCAGCGAGGGCCAGGGCGGTGATCGGGCGGCGGTTCATCACTGCGCCCTCGCCGAGGAAGGAGCATGCGAAGCCACCAGCGGAATCAGGCGGACAAGCCGCTGATGCGATGCAGCTTTTGCCGATGGGCGGCCCGGATTCAGGGGTGTGGAATCACCCACCCTCAAGGCGTCTGCGAGATGCCGGAGATATCGGCCCGAGGAGCACCATCCTTCGGTCTCCTCGGTCTCCCGGGCGTAGAAGTCGGCGAGCGCGTTGAGGCCCGCCCGCGAGGACGGGATGACCGTGGTCAGCGCCTCGAAGGCCGCCGCACTCGCGTCAGCCGCAGCGTTGGCCCGGCGCATCTGCGCCTCGTCGTCCTCGTCGAGGCCCGAGAGCACCGCCGTGTG
Organism: Methylobacterium variabile; assembly: GCF_001043975.1. Classification (GTDB taxonomy): domain Bacteria; phylum Pseudomonadota; class Alphaproteobacteria; order Rhizobiales; family Beijerinckiaceae; genus Methylobacterium; species Methylobacterium variabile. The sequence continues at coordinate 22,090 of NZ_LABY01000218.1, read as the reverse complement.
TGCCCGCTCGGCGCGCTCGGCGCCGGCGATGGCTTGGTGGATCGGATCCGGGCCGACCGCGGCCGCCGGCCAGCAGGCGCAGGCCAACGCCGTGAGGTCGGCGACGCGGACCTGCGCGGCCTGGTAGGTCAGCCCGTAGCTGTTGGCGAACTCGGCCTCCTCGGCGAGCCACCAGCGCAGGTGCTCGAGGAGCTTCAGTGCACCGGCGGCCGTGGTGCAGGCCGTTGCGACGAGGACATCGCCGGCCTCGCGGTAGGCTTCCTCGGCGAGGACAGAGGGGTTGCCCTCAGGTGCGACCTGGAAGGCATCGTAGGCGGCGCGGTGGGTGGCGATGGCCGCGAGGATGGGGTCGGGTGGGGTCATGCCCGCCCTCCGTCAGGAATGCCGTCCGCGAACAGGTCGGGCTTGATCTCGGCCGCACGTGCCCAGACCTCCGTCACGACCTCATGGCCGAGCAGTTGCCGGGCGGCGAGGATGAAGGCGCGGCGCCGGCCGTCCTTGAGGGACGTGGCCGCCATGGTGTCGGCGGCGTGGGCCTGCTCCCGCTCGGCCCGGCGAAGGGTGCCGATCCGCTCCTGCAGCCGCGGCCGGATCCGGCGCTTGCGCTTGTGCGCGGTCTCGGCGCGCCGGCGCCACTCCGGGTCTCCGCCGCGCAGATCGGCGGCGGAGAGCTGGTCCTCGATCCTGGCAATCTCGCCGTCGAGGACAGCCAGGAGCTGGCGCCCCTCCTCGGCGGTTGCGATGTCGTCGAGGTGGATGGCGCGTCCCTCGATCAGCAGGACGTCGATCCCGACGAGGCCGCGGGAGGGCGGGAGGCGACCGATGGCGTTCATGCCCTCGCCTCCACCTGGAAGTCGGCATCCTCGGGCGCGGCCTTGCCGTCCCGGGCCCATGCAGGCAGCGACCCGCTGCCGGTCCATGCGGCCCGATCGCGGTCATCGTAGTCCGGCTCGTCGCCGAAGCCGATGAACCCTGGCGGCAGGCTCTCCTGGGTGGCGCTGAGGATCGCGCGGGCCGCGGCAACATCGGTGTCGCCCTCGACGGAAGTACCCTCGAGCGACAGCGCTAGGGCCAAGCCGAAGACGCGCAGACCGTCCAGCGTCGTAGGAGCGGGCAAGGCAAGGACGCGGGAGACCTCGTGCCGCTTCGCCCTGTTTACCGCCCGCGCGGCCTTGGGGGCGGAAGAGGTGGGATTCGAACTCCCCTCGATCGGCCTGGAGGCCACGAACCAGGCATAGGCGGTCAGCAGGCGATGCCGGCAGGCGACGTGCGGATCGGAGGCGGTCTGAGAAGCGATCACGACAGCACCCCCTCGCTCGAGATGCTGAGCCGGCCGGCGCCGTAGTCCTCGACCCAGGCCGGGTTCTCGCCGGCCGGACCGAACAGCGCCGGCAGGGCGGCGGCGACATCGTCGTAGATCCGGTTCAGGAGGCGCTCGGCACGTTCGATGGCTGCGCTGCGCTGATCGTCATCCGTGAGGACCCGGTCCTCGGGCGCGTAGGCGGCGCCCGAGAGGAAGTCCTGGAACACGAGGTCGACCAGCGTGGTGCCGAGCGTATCCCGGGTCTCGGGTAGCAGGCCGGCCCAGGCGGTGGCCGGGTGGAGCGGCGGGAGGGCCGCGCCGGTGGGGCCGGCAGCACGAGGCTGCCGGGTCGGGAATGCAATGGCGTTCGCCATGGTTCAGCGCTTCCCCTGTAGGGTCGCAACCTCATCGCGCAGGCTGGAGGCCAGTCGCGCTGTAGCGTTCCAGTCTCCAGCCAAAAGCTTGCAACGCATCAACCTTTCGCCGCGGTCGTCGGCGTCGGACACATCAGCGGGTTTGCGCTTTAGCAATTCGTCCGCGACGGCGTCCTTGAGCGCCATGCAGCGATCCCCTTCATCGGTGATTAAGCCCAAGCCGGCCTCTCCGAGCTTCGGCCACCACGCGGCAGTGAAGAACTGATCTCCCGATCGCTCGTAGACATCGAACAGGGCGCAGAGCTGCGGGATGGAGCAGCCCGACAGGTCGAGGCTCAGCGCATCTGGGCTGATGTGCGCTTCCGCGTCCGTCGCCTGAGGGAAAGGCGCACAGTTCATCTCCTTCAGATCTGCCGCGATCGAAAGGGCAAGCTCCTCAAGCTGGTGTTGCTGATGCCTGACGCTGTCCAGGCTGTAGAGCGATCCCTTGGCCTTCAGCTCCTCCATCGTATGAGCCCGGGTCGCTACGATGCGCGTAAAGATGGCCCTGCCGCGCTCCTCAAGGCGCACCCAGTCCGGTGCGTCATGGGCGTCCGCGTAGTCGCCAGCCGCCAGGATCGCGTCCTGCTCGGTCTCGATGGCGCCGAGTTCCCCGACCAGCGAGAGCAGGGTGGTGTCCAGAGTGACCCACGATGCCGCCGGGGCAGCGACCGCTTTGGCAGCGCTGACGGCGCCCTCGTCCATCTGCCGGAGATGGCGCATCTCCTCCGGCTCACGAGCGTGCTCGCCGAAGCGGAGGTTACGGTAGGCGACCGGCATCGGATGATCCCGTCCGAATGACCGGTCAGCCACGAGGGCGCTCGTCTGCCGCTCGATCACGGCGAGGGCGTAGGCGACGCGGTCTGCGTCTGACTGCAAAGGCGTGTGCAGCAGCGCCCGGAAGGTCTCCTCCTCGGCCTGCTTTCGGGCCTGGGCGTCCGGCTCACCGTAGGTCTGGGCGAAGAGAGCGTGTGCGTAGGCCAGTTCGTGCGCTTCGATCCGCGCGGCCAGGGTCTTCGACGGCGCACCGGCGCCGACAAGAGCCGGCGGGGTGTAGCGTGCCGGTGAAGTCGGCACCTCCGCCGAGACGTGCTCCGGCGAGAATGAAACGTGAACGCCTTCGGGCATACCGGGGACGTGAAGCATGGCAGCCTCCTGATGGGTCTGGCTGTGTGGGAAGAAGCGGGCGTGATGACCCGCGGGGTGGCCCGTCCGGGCCGGCTCTCAGCCGACGAGGGCGGGAACTGGGAAGAAGAGGGTCAGGCTACGGGCGCGTCGGCCGTGGTGGCTTCGCTTTCAGGCCGCATCTGTTCGGCTCAGGGGTCTTTGGCTATCGGCGGGAGATCGAACGGCAAGCCGAGCTTCACGATGCCGTCGAGGGGCATACCAGGGTGCAAGATAGTCGGCCCAGGCGGGCATCATGTAGTCGGCGCCAAGCGCCTTCACGGTGAGGCCAGTATGGGCTTCCAGCGCGCTGGCGATCGAGAACAGCACCCGCTGCAGATCGGCGTGGGTCTGCTTCAGGTTGGCGTCTAGATCCTCATCAAGTTCCACAGTGAGGTCGTAGGCGATCACGGTCTGAGCGAGGGCATCCGCGAGGGTAGTGGCGCGCCCGTGGCTGATCGCCTCCTGCAAGGCGTCGATCCGGCGCTGAGCCAGTTCCATTGCTTGCTCGCGCTCCCGCTCCTTGTCGCGATCGCCCTTCACCTCCTGGAGCGACTGATCGATTCGCAGGTGCAGCCGCACCGCCTCGCCCAGCATCCGACCCAGGTCGCCCGGGGAGGTGCCGCCGTTCCGTGACCGCGCTTCGTAGTACATGAGACGCTCCTGTGCCGGTTGGCTGCGTTGGGCTATCTGGACAAGTTAGCAACTTGTGCAACTTGCTCAGTGAGGACATATATGTGGGCGGACGTCAAGCGGAGTTGTGCAACTTGCGCAAAGTGCGGTATGAAAGCCCATGACCGACGAACTCAAAGACCAGCGCATCCCGATTATGATGACGCCTTCGGAAGTGAAGGCAGTCGATGACTGGATGTTCGAGAATAGGATTCGCTCTAGAGGCGGTGCGATTCGCTCGCTTGTGAGTAGAGGCATCATGTTTGATGATGCTTATGAAGCTATAGGGGCCAGCCTTGATGTTATTGCCGCGTTTCAGAAGAAAGAAATTACGAACGATTTGATAAATGATTATTTCAAAAAGGTACGTAAGTTTTTCGACGCAATCAAAGAAACCACTGCAACAAACAATTCTGTTTCTGACCAATTAGATAAAATCCGTTCAGACTTAGAAATTGTAGTTTTGAGCAAGCCTTCCGATCAGGACCCAAAAAAATAAACTGAGATTTCATGGACGCACCAGATGCAGGACGCCCTGGCCTGTCAGAGCGTCAACGTGGTCCCGGATCATCCGCTCGCCCTCGTAGATGAGCCACGCGTTGATCGCCTCGACTTGGAACAGGTAGCGACCGGATTCGCGGCTGATGCGGGTGGCGTAGCCGTGGTCCGCCGAGAAGCGCCGGAGGCGGGCCGACACCTTCTGCGAGAAGGCGCGCCGCTTACGGGTCGGAACCATTCTCTCAACCAGGATCAGCAGGGCCGGTTTGTAGCCGACGGCGACCGCGCGCTCGTCCACCTCCAGGTGGGCCTTGAGCAGGTCCGGCAGGACATGCGTCAGCGCCTCGGCGAGGAGGCCAGGCACCACCGACTTCACGATGCCGCCGATCGTGCGCCGGGCTGCCGGGCCGAGATCATCGGCGATGGCGCCGGCCATGCGCTCGACCTCGAAGTATCGGTCGATCATCTCGCCCTGGACTGCCCAAGCGCGATCGTCGGACATCGGCTTGATCAGCTTGAGGTATCCGCGCCGGGTGATGAGTTTCCCGCGGGCGGTGCGCTCCGGGAAAATCCCCTCCAGGGACATCCGACGTATCTCGTCGGATGTGGGCTCGAAGTAGTCCACCCCCTCCACGAACCGCTCTCGGTTATCGCGAAAGGTTCGGCCGGCGGTGCCGTCGGGCCGCTGGTGGATGCGGTCGACCATCGCGAAGGTGACGACGCGCTCGCCCTTGTAGGCGACGATGCCGACATCGACGTCCAGGATGCGGATGTGCTTGGTGTTCGACATCCCTCAACCATCCATCTGGCGGGTGAGCACGTGACCGGCGCACCAGAGCGCGGCGACGAGGAGGATGGGCACGAAGGGGGCGAGGTTGGACAGCACGAACGGCCTCCAGCGCCTCGGTGAGAGGCGATGGAGGGAGTGTGCCCAGACAAGGCACTTTAGTCAAGCCCATTATGGGCACATTTGTGCCCTGTTCGCAGCCGGGTTCATGTACCAAACGCGAAAGTCCCGCGCGGTGGCGGGGCTTTACGGCTATCAAATCTGGGCTACGTAGTTTGATCGGGGTCGTCAGTTCCTATGGCCTTAAGTGCTATCTGCGAAAATGAAGGCGGTAGCACACCTTCGCTTTCTTTCTTGCCTATGTAGTTCGCGAACTTACCTCCCTTCAAATAATCTTCTCGCATCCAGCGCCTGAACTCGGGAAGCGCAGCATCTGGATAGCAAAATGGTTTTTGGGGATTAGATGCTGATTGGGGAAAATAATCGGGGTACTCGTGCAAATATTTTATCCTGTCGCCATATTTCTCAGCTAATTTTGCGGCCTTCCAATGATTTGACCAATGGGTCCCAACGCTAATATCTGGAACAAACTCGGCACCAATCGGCGCCCCACCTCTGATCATTGTAACAATTAAATCTGCAATTTCTTTGAATATACCAAAGTATCCATTTGGTATTTTATTTGATACCAACGTAACTCGATCGTGAAATTGTTGCCATGCGATAGGTATCGCGCCTGCGGGATTGTATCCAACTTGTGTATAAATAAAATCTTGGAGAGCCTTGCCTGCGAGGAGCCTAAAATTGTCCCTGGCCTGTTCTTGATTTAAAATATCCGCCTCAAATGCAAAATATTCGAGAATAGCCAGACAGGCTACATCAGAATATGCATGAATAATACGATTTGCTTCTTTAATTTCTTTGTAGGGCATGTCCAAGACGATGCCGCGCCGGCTAAGCAAAGATTTTATTTTGGTGATGCGTCCTTTCTGGATCGTATCATTCCAGTCTTGTCCAATTGTGGCTATGTGTCGGTTTTCTACACCGCACAGGCGCGCAAGTCCACGTTGAGTTAGAAAGGGAGTGCCATCGCTGAGCACGCCCATATTTATGCCGTGGACCTCTTTTTCTATCTCCACACGGAGGTCCAGCTCCCCTTGTGAGGGGGTGAGTTCCTTTGAGCCTGAAAAACCACCTAAACCACTGCGATTGCTTGGCATTCTGGTGAGTCCCTGCCCTAACGGAATGACGCGCCGGAGAGTCGATTCACTCCGTAGTCAGCCTCCCGAGATACCGCCCAGTGATAGCAATTTCGTCAAGGGTTCTATCCTCGGGCGAGTGCTTCGGATTGTCAGATATAAGTCGCACCCGTACCGGGTCCTGCCCTCGTGCCGATGAAATCTCCAGCCGCTTCAAGATCACGCCGCCAAGCGCATCCGCGAGCGCGTAGATGCCTGGCGGTGAAGGCACACGGTGGCCCACATCCACGAACACGATGTCCCCGTCGTGGATTTTCGGCTCCATCGAGTCGCCTATGGCCTCGAAGCATCGAATGCGGTGCGCCGGCACGCGGAAACGCCCGCGCACAACGTCAGCCGGGATGCGCCACCAGTCCTTCACGCCCTCGGCCGCGTAGCTATTGCCGTCTGCATTCATCAGATCGGTGACGTGGGTCGCACCACCGGGGCCCATGCCGATCGCTACCTCGGCTTGGAGGATGGCATCCTTCGGCAGGCTGCCGACATCGCGCCCCATCGTGCCCTCGACCATGCGAGGCTCGTGGTCCCCTGGGTCCGCTTCTTCCGGATCGAAGCTATCGACAAGCGAGGTTGACCGGCGCGGCTTGTCGGTGACGATGTCGCCTGCGTCCACCCCGAACACCTCGGCCGCGCGATCGATCCAGACATTGGAAAGCCGTCGCGCTCCGGATTCCAGCTTGGCGAGCTGATTCCGCGTCGTTCCCATCTTCTCGGCTGCGGCTTCCTGGGAGAGCCCGCGCGCCTCGCGTAGTGCTTTGAGATTGTTCGCCACGATACCCAACATGCTTGGGTGTGCCCGTCTTGGGCAGAGCACAAAGTGGGCACATCAAAGCTGGACATCGTGCCCTTTATGGGCATATAATGTGCCCATGAAGCTCGCCGCCTACATGCAAGCTGAGGGCCTGGACGATGCTGCGATGGCGGCTCGCATTGGTCCTGACGTGTCGCTCTGGGCCGTCCGAAAATGGCGGTATGGGCAGCGCATCCCGCGCCTTGGGATGCTGAAGCGCATCTCGGATGTCACAGCCGGCGCGGTCACCGCACAGGACCATTTCGACGCAGCTTCTACATCGTCGGCAGGTAGGAGCGCTGCCCTGGTGGCCACGGGAGCCGCAGCGTGATCCGCCTGTTCCTCGCTCGGTTCAGTGCGGCGACCGGGCGGCGCAATCGATCTGTTCGCCGTCCGGCGCTCGCAGTTCTGAACAACCGCGTGACGGGGTCAGGCCATGCCGCCCTTCCACGCCCTGGTCTGCTCGGTGAGCTTCGCCACCACTTCGTGCAGCAGCACCATCGCGGCTCGGATCAGCTCGACCGTGGGCACGCTGTAGGCCAGCAGCCAGACGGTGATGTCGAAGCCTCTGCCGTCTCGTTCGACCCGGAAGGTGATTGCGTAGGTCTCCGGGCCGAAGGGGTCGTCGTCTTCGAACTCGACGCGCTGCAGCTCGATCGTGAAGTCCTGATCGGGGTCGGTCTCGCGTCCGGTCATGGCCGGCTCCTTTCATCGGGGCCGGCGGCAGGATTGGAGCGCGCTTCGCTCCCAGGGCGCGTGCCGGCGTCGGCGCTGGCGCGCCCGCTCCTTGTGTCTGCGTCTCGTCTCGGCGGCCTGCGCCGCGCCCGGTCCTGCCAGGGGGGTGCGCGGCGTGGGCTCCGTCTCCGTCAATCCATCCTCGGGGCGTCTCCTCATCTGGCACCTCCGTCACGACCCGGATCGTGGCGGAGGTGGATTGGGAGATGTCCCAAAAGTCTTGGGAGCAGCGCGTGACCGCGTTCGTGCTTGAGGCAGCCGAGGGCCTGCGTGAGATCGCGCAGCCGGTCGGCAACGACAGCATCAAGGTTCAGATTGGCCGTGCGGCGCGCCGGGCCGGGCTCTCGTACTGGCGGGCCTTCGACCTCTGGTATCGCAAGGCCCGGCGCGTCCAGGCCGCGGAGATCGAGGCGATCCGAGCGGCCCGTGCGACCCGCACCCGGGAGAGATCACATGAGTTGGCGTGCTTGGCAGCAGACGTCGAAGCGCTGGCGGAACGCGTGTCCCGCCTCTCTGCGGGATCCGCTGGGGCGGACGCTGCTGCGCTCCGGACGCTGGCTGGCCGGTCTCGGCGTCTGGCTGATGGAGAGTGATCCGTGAGCGCTCCTGCCCCCACCCTCGCCGCCGACGCGCCGGACGCCGGGTTCACGCCGGCCCGCGCCTACCGGGACAGCCTGTTCCGGGCCTGGGTCGACGCCAAGCGCTGCGCCGCCGACAGCGAGGACCCGGCTGACCATGCCGCCGTCGCCGCGGCCTACACCGCCTTCATGCGGGCCCACCTCGCCCACGACGAGCGCGATCACCTGGCGCTCGAGGACGAGGTCACCCGTCTGACGGCCGAGAACCTGCGCCTGCGCGGCGCGATCCTCACGGCGGCCGCAGCCGTCACGATCCCGGAGGCCGCGGAATGATGGCGCAGCGGACGATCCTTCCCGGCCGGCGCAACCACGAGGTTTTCGACTTCGTGTTCTCCCGCGGCCCGCACGACAACGGCACGAGCTACACGATCGGCCTCGGCCGCTACCCTGACGGCCGGCTCGCCGAGGTGTTCGTCGACTGCCACAAGCTGGCGTCGTCCCTGACCGACGACGCCCGGGACGTCGGCATCGCGCTGTCGATCCAGCTGCAGCACGGCGTGCCGCTCGCCGCGCTCGCCGGCGCGGTGGCGAGGCGCCCGGACGGCGCGCCCTGCGGCCTGACCGGCGGTCTGGTCGAGGCGATCATGAAGTACGAGGCCGCCGCGTGATGGCCGACAAGAGCGCCATCGTCATCCTGGTGAGCGATCGGCCGGTCTCTGGCCCGCGGCTCGACCAACTGATCCGCTGGTACGACGCCCAGGCCCGATCGGAAGAACAGCTCGCCGACGAACTCGACGGCAGCGACCTGACCGAGGCGGCGCAGCGGAACCGTGCGCGGGCTCGCGCGCACCGCGACACGATCCTGGCCCTCTCGCTGCTGCAGCCGGCCCCTGAGCCGCCGGTGACGGAGTTCCGGGGCCACCTGACCACCAAGGAGCGGCCGAGGGCCCAGGTTCGCGCGCCGCCGTGACCGCCCGCGCCTAGGGCGCCCACCCGTCCCATCCACTGACGCCTGCAACCGACCGCGCCTGCGGTTCTCGGAACGGTCTCGCCATGCCCGAACTCAAGACACAGCTTCGTGCTGATCCGAGCCTCTACGCCGCCGCCGACGCGGCCCTGTACACCCTGCGGCAGGAGTTGGTCCGCCGGGCCCGTGAGGCCGGCGACTACCGGATGGTGGTCGATTTCGGGGACTGCCTGCTGCGCTACGGCGGCTCCACCATCGCCAAGGCTTCGAGCCTGACGAACGCCGCCGAGCATGCCTACCGCGTGGCTGACGGTCTGGTTGCTGCCTCCCTGCAGGGAGGCGAGCAATGAGCGTCGTCGCAGCCAAATGGGCCAAGCGCCAGCGCGTGCGGACCACCTGCCGGGTCGTGCTGAACGCGCTCGCCGACTACGCGGACAAGGAAGGCCGCTGCTGGCCGTCGCAGGCCACGCTGGCCGCCGAGACCGGCCTCGCGGTCCGCACCATCCGCCTCGTCCTGGCCGAGCTGAATGCCGCCGGCGTCATCGCCCGGACGCACCGCGGCAACGGTATGGGCGGGCGCGCCACGGACCTGATCGTCCTCCGCCTGGAGGGAGACTTCGACCTCGTCACGGTGCCTGTCGACCCCAGCTACGAGCCCGAGCCGGCCCGGCCAGCAGCCTGCGACTTTCCGGCAGACGATGCCGCTAAGTCCGGAGACAGTTACCGGCATATCAAGGACGGGTTAGCGGCATCTGAAGGTCGGGTTAGCGGCACCACGTGCCGGGGAAAGAACCTACCAAGAACTACCATGAACCTTCTTCCTAGCCGTGAGAAGAGGTTTCAGGATGTGGAGCATGCAGGCGCGACCCCGCCCCGCGGCTCCGCCTTCGACCCGTTCGGCGACGACGCTTTCGGCCCAAGCTCCCCCCTCGGCTTGGACATCCCGGCCTGGGACGATCTCGACGTCGCCGCAGAGGGCGACCGATGAGCCGGCAGCTTCGCCCCCACCAGGTCGCGATCATCGACCGCCTCCGGGACTCGCTCCGCAGCGGCCGCCGCCGGCCGATGGTCCAAGCGCCCACCGGGGCGGGCAAGACCGTGGTGGCCGGCGCGATCGTCCGGGGCTCGCTGGCGAAGGGCCGGCGGATCCTGTTCGTCGTCCCGGCCCTGTCGCTGATCGACCAGACCGTGCGGTCGTTCTTCGCCGAGGGGATCCACGACGTCGGGGTGATCCAGGGCAGCCACCCGATGACCGACGCGAGCAAGCCGGTGCAGGTCGCGTCGATCCAGACCCTGCAGCGCCGGGCGATCCCGCCGTTCGACATCGTCGTGATCGACGAGGCGCATCGCTGGTTCGAGATGCTGGGCGCGTGGATGGCCGATCCGGCCTGGGAGCGCGTCCCGTTCGTCGGCCTCTCGGCGACGCCTTGGACGAAGGGGCTGGGCAAGTTCTACGACGACCTGATCCAGGTCACGACCACCGCCGAGCTGATCGAGGCCGGCTACCTGTCGCCGTTCCGGGTCTACGCCCCGTCGCATCCCGACCTGTCCGAGGTCCGCACGGTGGCCGGCGACTACCACGAGGGCGACCTCGGCGAGGCGATGAACCAGGCCCCCCTCGTCGCCGACATTGTCCAGACCTGGCTCCGGCGGGGTGAGAACCGCCCGACGTTCATCTTCGCCGTCGACCGGCCGCATGCGAAGCACCTCCAGGCGCAGTTCCAGGCGGCCGGCGTGGCAACCGGGTACATCGACGCCTACACCGGCAGCGAGGAGCGGGAAGCGCTGTTCCGGCAGTTCACCCGCGGCGAGCTGAAGGCGATCGCGAGCGTCGGGTGCCTGACCACGGGCGTGGATCTCGACGTGCGCTGCATCGTGCTGGCTCGGCCGACCAAGTCCGAGATGCTGTTCGTCCAGATCATCGGGCGAGGCCTGCGGACGGCGCCGGGCAAGACCGACTGCTTGGTGCTCGATCACTCCGACACGCATCTGCGGCTCGGGTTCGTGACCGACATCCACCACGACCGGCTCGACGACGGCCGGGAGCGCCAGAAGCGCGACGCGAGGGAGCGTCCGGAGCCGCTGCCGAAGGAGTGCTCGTCCTGCAGCTTCCTCAAGCCGCCGAAGGTCCACGCCTGCCCCGCCTGCGGCTTCAAGCCGGAGAAGCAGAGCGAGATCCAGTGCGAGGACGGCGAGCTCATCGAGGTGAAGCCGCTCAAGGCGAAGGCCAGGACGCTCGAGAAGGCCGACCTGTTCGGGCAGCTCAAGCTCGTCGGGCGGCGCCGGGGCTACTCGGCCGGCTGGGCAGCGAACCAGTTCCGCGAACTCACCGGTGTCTGGCCCAACCACTACCGGGACGCCCCTGAGGTCGAGCCCACCCCCGAGATCCTGGGCTGGATCAAGTCGCGTGCCATCGCCTTCGCCAAGAAGCGGGAGGTCCACCATGTCCAGGCCGCTGAGTGAACGCGCCAGCGGTCGGTGGTCCGAACTCCTGCCCCTCCTCGGGGTGAATCGGAAGTACCTGACCGCCAAGCAGGGCCCTTGCCCGCTCTGCAGCGGCAAGACCCGCTTCCGCTTCGACGACCTCGAAGGCCGAGGGACCTGGTTCTGCAATCACTGCGGGCCCGGCGACGGCCCGACGCTGGCGATGAGGGTGATCGGCATCTCGTTCAGGGAGGTGGCCGAGCGCGTCGATGCCTTGCTGGGCACGGTCCCGGCCCGCCCGGTACGGGAAAAGCCCTCCGCCAGCGACTGCCGCGAGCGCCTGAACCGGCTGTGGCGAGCCTCCTCGCCGGTGCTGCCCGGCGACCCCGTCGCCCGATATCTCGCACGGCGCGTTGGCCTGACCACCATCCCGGCTTGCCTGCGCACGGTGCCCCGCCTCCGTTACCAGGACGAGACGCCCTCCTGGCATCCGGCCATGCTCGCCATGGTCACCGGCCCCGACGGCGCACCGGCCACGATCCATCGGACCTACTTGACCAGCGATGGCAGGAAGGCACCCGTCGAGCACCCGCGCCGGCTGATGCCGGGCACCATCCCGGCCGGCGCCGCGATCCGCCTGTTCGATCCTGCCCCTGTCCTCGGGATCGCCGAGGGGATCGAGACGGCTCTGGCCGCGGCGTCTCTCTTCGGCATCCCGTGCTGGGCCGCGATCAACTCCACCATGCTCGCCAAGTGGGAGCCGCCGCCAAACGTCGAGGAGGTCGTCGTGTTCGGAGATTCGGATGCAGCCTACGCAGGACAGGCAGCGGCCTACGCCCTCGCGCACCGAATTCATCGTGGCATATCCACCGTGAGAGTGGAGATACCTTCTGAGATCGGTGTGGATTGGTGTGATATCCTGGCGGATCAACTGATTGCCGCCTGACTTTTGCTGATCCTGTTTGCCAGTATCCCGAGTGGAGTGTGTCATGACCAAGAAGCAGCGAGCCCGCCGCAAGGCCCGTCGTCAGCAGTCCGTGAAGCACGCTCAGACAGCGGCCCGCCACGACCGTGAGAAGGCCATCAAGCGCCGCCTGCGGGCCCGTGAGCGGGTGATCCTGCCGGTCGGGCGGGAATGGCTCGCCGTCGAGGCCTATCCCCTCAGCGGGGCTCGCTGTGCCGCTGCGCTCAAGGCCGCCGGCCTGCCGGTGTTCGAGGCCAGGGAGAAGGTCCGCGAGCAGCGTGACGGGCGCCCTCCCCGCGTCGCCATGGTGCCGGTGATGCGCCGGGTGCTGTTCGTCGGCCTGCGCGGCTGGTCCGACATGCGGCTGATCGAGGAGTGCCGGCACGTCTGGCGGGTGTTCTCGGTCACTGTCCACGGCTTGGACTGGGTGCCTCGCGACCACTACCGCCAGGCGCTGTTCGAGGCGGAGATCCTGGGCGATCGCACCATGCCGTTCATCCCTGCTGCGGCCATGCAGGAGTTCGCGGACCACGTCATCGGCTACAAGCGGTTCGACAAGCGCACCGGCCTGTCGCACGTCGCGACCGAGACGGATCTGCTGGCACTGCTATTCCAGGCAGGCGACCGCGTGAAGGTCACGGGAGGGCCGTTCGCCTCGTTCCCGGGCATCGTGGATGGGCACGATCCGACGACCGACCTCTACACGGTGGGCGTTAGCGTGTTCGGCAGGGTCACGCGCGTGCCCTGTGAGGAGAGGCAGCTTGAGGCAGCTTGAGCGGCGAAAGGGGTTACGCCCTGGCGGAGCGGATGGGGATCTGAGGCGGATCAGGCTGCCCGCAGCTTGCGTGCGGCCTCCGCCAGCGCCTCATTCATCCGCGTCTGCCACCCCGGGCCGGTCGCCTTGAACGCCTCCAGCACCTCGAGATCGACGCGCAGCGAGATGGGGATGCGCTTGACCGAGGCTTTCGGGCGCCCGCCACGGCTCTTGAGGGCGGCGAGATCTTGAGGCAGGTCGGCCGGCCCAAGGCGCATCTGGGAAAGCTCCTCGCCGGTCAGCGGTGGATTGTCGGACACCTCGTCCCAGTCCTCCTGGGTGTAGTTCGGGTTCGGCACGTAGCCAGGGGCGTGCTTAGAGCGCGTCATAGATGGCTCTGCTGGGAATTTATAGCAACTTTAACTGATTTGAGCAAAAGATGGTGGGGCTTTCGGTCATGCTGCAACGCTCGACAGCGCACGCTCGACGGCAGCAGGCTCCCTGTCGATGACGATCAGGAGCGTCCTGGCTGCAGCGTCGGGGGTACGCCGCTTCTGCTCCCAATCGCGGATGGCGGCGGGCGAGAACCCGAACCGCTGGGCGAACCTCTCCTGAGAGAGGCCGGTCTTCTTGCGGATCTCGGCCACATCGACGGACGGAGGCGTGAAGACCCGGGCCGGCTCCATCTCGCCGCGAGCAATCGCCCGCGCTTCCTGCGCACTCTTGAGAAGACGTTCGCCGAGCTTCGTCATCAGATCCTCCGTTTCAGGGTCGTCAGCCGCGCCGCCACGCCCGCGCGGTAGTCGTCGGCTAGGCAGGAAAGTTCAACGGCGAGAGCATTCCGCTCCGCCTTGGTCAGATTGGCGCGGTCGCCCTTGTCGATGAGAGCCAAGAGAAAGAGCGGAACGTCGTCCCCGCCGTAGTAGTGGATCGTGCGATACCCGCCGCTCTTGCCTTTGCCCTTCCCGGCGAACCGTACCTTACGAGCGCCACCCGTGCCGGACATCACGTCCCCAGCCTGCGGGTTCTCCGAGAGCCACGCCGACATGGCCTGGATCTCTTCGTCGGTGAGGCCAGCATCCGCCGCGTCGGTCTCGAAGGTGGGGGTGGTCAAGACCGCGTGCATGGGTTCGATATACGGCATTGCCGTACATTGGTCAATGCGGCTCATCCCGCTCGGTAGCGCGAAGCGGGAAATCTCATTCGGCCGGCGAGGATCGCGCCGAGGCAGGTCCCGCTGATGCAGTGGTGAATGCCCATTTTGGCGAGATGGATCCGGACGAACCGCTTGTGAAACCTGGCGAAGTTCTGTACGTTTCGCCTCAGGCAATCCAGCTTCAACGAGCGGGGTCTTCCCGCCGCACAAGACGCGCCCCGGTTGGGGCCCGCCCGATCGGAGGATCGGCAGCTTGGACCCGGCCCGCGGAGGTGCACAGCACCGTGGCGAGGCAGCCGGCGAAGCTATGAGTTTCACCCCGAGCAGCGACGACGCGCCGGGGCAGCAGAGATCGGTGTGGGGCGCCCACTCTTTCCCTAGCGCTTAGATCGGGGCGGGAGGAAATCCGCCGGCTCACACCGATAGAGTTCGATACGGGCTCCATGCTCGGGCGCATGGGCAGACAGGCGGTGCGCACGCCGTTCCGGACCTTCGAGGCAAAACGTCGGCCCGCATCGATCCAATCAGGCGGCGAGGGCCTTGGTGTACGGGAGCCCGTACATCCTCATCGCGACTTGGCCTTCACCAATCCGGCTCCGGAGCCGCCCTGATAGCGAGGATGGGATGCTCACCGAGCACAAGCGCGTGAAGCTCGGCCACATTCCCGGCGATATCAGCATCGGCGCCCAGATCGCTTTTCGTGAAGGTCGTGTGCCGCTGATGGTCTTCCCTTGGCAGATCCTCGACGAGCGCGACACCAAGGCCATGCGGCGGTACCTGAAGGGCAAGAGCCGGGCCGTGCAGCGTCGTCGGGATCGAGTGGCTATCTCAGCTGGCTTCGCTTCTCGATAGCCCCTCAGATCGCATTACAGCCCCGCCCGCGGCCGATTGAGCCTCCCATGTCCTCGCCACCATCCTGCTCCTCATCCTCGTCCCGATGGCCCTCGGCGGCGGCTTCTACGGCGGTCCCACCTACCCCTACCGCACAGGCGGATGGAGCATCGGAGGCGTTTTGCTGCTGGTGCTCGTCGTCATGCTGGTGATGGGGCGGATTTGATTGCATGCCAAGATTGAAGCGATTTTCGGATGCTGAGCGCGCCGACCGGTATGCGGTGTCGTTCCGGACTACTAAGAGCACCCACGATGCGATTGTCGCTGCGGCTGAGGCTGAAGGCTGTTCCGTTTCGCGTTGGATGGAGAGCGTCATTGAGCGGCATCTTTTCGCTCAAGACATTCTTGCCGTGGTTCGTCACGAGATCCGTGCTGCCGCCGGTCTGAGCGAGCGACTGCCCGTCGATCGGCCGTCTGCTCCGTCAGAAGACATCTCCGCTTTCGGTCCGTACGTGAGGCAGTAGGCCGATTATCGCCCACTTAATTAAATTCGGAAATTGGGAAAATGGGCGAGCGCACTGGGCGCCCTCGCGGCCGACCGAAAGGCGCCAAGAGCAAGCATACGCGAGAGCGGGAGGCGGCGGTTCAGGCGGCGGCTGAGGCTCTTGCCGAAGCGATCCCTGAGGCGTTCGATGGCGACGCCCACGCGCTGCTCATGGCGGTCTATAAGGACCCTCGTCATCCGATCGAGCTTCGTCTCGACGCGGCCGGCAAGGCGATCAAGTTCGAGAAGCCCGCGCTCGCCAGCGTCGAGGCAAAGGTCGACCAGGACGTGAACATCCGCGAGCCGGTCGATCGCCCCCCGCGTGAAACGCGCGAGGAATGGAACGCTCGCAAGTTGAGAGAGATGGGACTCAATGTGGTCGCCGCAGCCGGGGCCGCAGGCCGACGCCATTAGCGCCGATTGGTGCCCGGAGCTGTTCTTCGGGGGCGCAGCGGGCGGCGGCAAGAGCGACTACCTGCTTGGCGACTTCCTGCAGGACGTGAACACCTACGGGGCCGCCTGGCGCGGCGTCGTGTTCCGGCGGACCTACCCGGAGCTTGAGGAGCTTCTGGCCCGCAGCAACGAGCTGTTCCTTCCGGAAGGCGGGGACTGGAACGTCCAGAAGAAGCTCTGGACATTCCCGAGCGGCGCCACGCTCCGGATGCGATATCTCGAGAGCGATCGGGACGCGACCCGCTACCAGGGCCATCAGTACACCTGGATCGGCTGGGACGAGCTGACACAGTGGGCGACGCTCTTCCCGTACCGCTACCTGCGAGGCCGTCTTCGCTCGGCGCATGAGGTTCCGACCAAGCGCATCCGCGCCGCGGCCAACCCGGGCGGCTCCGGGCATCTGGAGGTGAAGAGCTACTTCGTCGACCCGGCGCCTCAGGGCTATGTGCCGATCCTCGACGAGGTGACCGGCATGGAGCGGATGTACATCCCCTCCCGCTTGAGCGACAACGCGATCCTGGTTCGCAACGACCCGGGTTATGCGGGGCGCCTTGCCGGTCTCGGGTCGGAACAGCTCGTCAAGGCGATGCTTGGCGGCGACTGGTCGGTTATCGACGGCGCGTTCTTCGGTGAATGGTCCTCCGCTCGGCATGCCGTCCAACCCTTTGCGATCCCGAGTGACTGGCTGCGCTTCCGTTCGATGGATTGGGGCTCGGCCAAGCCCTTCAGTGTTGGTTGGTGGGCTGTTGCAGGGGACGACTACCGTCTCGGAGACGATCGGGTCATTCCCCGTGGCGCCCTCATCCGCTATCGCGAATGGTACGGCTGCATCCCCGGCAAGCCCAACACCGGCCTAAAGCTCACCGCCGAGGAAGTCGCGGCGGGCATCGTGGAGCGTGAGGCCGGCGAGAGCATCGCCTACGGGACGCTGGACCCGGCAGCCTTCGCCCAGGATGGTGGCCCATCGATCGCCGAGCGGATGCGCTCCTGGCGCGGCCCGAACAGTAGGATGGGGCCGATCTTCCGCCCAGCCGACAACGCCCGCGTCGCTCGCTCCGGCGCCATGGGCGGCTGGGACGCGGTGCGAGCCCGGCTCAAAGGCATCGACGGCAACCCGATGCTGTTCGTGTTCTCCACCTGCAAGGACTTCATCCGCACCGTGCCGGTCCTGCAGCACGATCCGCACCGCGCCGAGGATCTGGACACGTCGGCTGAGGACCACGTCGCGGACGAAGCACGCTATGCGTGCATGTCACGGCCTTGGGTTGCGGAAGCCAAGCCCGTCTCTCGCCAAACCTCTTCCGGCTATCGCTCGGCCCGCCAGGATCCGCCCTCCTGGCGCATTGGCGGCGCCTGACACGCTCTGAGGCCCCATGCTCCACCGCATCGCCCTGATCGGCGCGCTGGCGCTCGTCTACGTCTTCGCTGGCCGTCCCGCAGCCGCACAGACTGTTCAGGTCGTGCAGGACTGCGCTGGCGTCACGGCGCCCGGCGGCCCTGGCGGCAGGCTCTACACCGATCAGGGCGGCCGGCTGTGCAGCGCATCCGTCGCCGTCCCTGCGATGAGCACGCAGGGCGGCCTCAACGTCTACCGCGTGATGAACGCGGCCAGCGCTGCGGCGGTCGCCGTCAAGGCATCGGCCGGTCGCCTCTACAGTTTTAATTTGTGCAACAACGCCAACGCGGCGCGCTACGTGCGCTTCTACAACTCCGCTACTGCCGCAACCACCGGCACGACGCCGGTCTACGCTGGCGCCATCACGCTCAGCGCCGGCACCTGCCAGCAGTTCACTACCAACTTCGGCCTGACGTTCTCGGCCGGCATCTCCATGGCGATCACCGCAGCCAACGGTGATGCGGACGCGACCGCGCCCCTGGCTGGCGACGTCTCGGGCTTCCTGGGATATCTGTGATGCAGCGGACCGCTTGCGCCTCTGCCCTTGCTGCGTCGCTGCTGCTGGCCGCTCCCGCCCTGGCAGCCGATGCGACGGCCTTCCTGCCGCTCCAGGATCCCAACATCCTGCCGGTCACCGCCGAGCCGCGCCAGTACACCATCCCGCAGCCCCAGGCGGCCACGTCCTACGTGCTGGACAACCCCTGCACGGTCGACATTCGGATCAAGTCCGTCCCCACGATGGCCGACACCGTGACGGCGACGACGGGGCGGCGGTTCATGGCCCGAACCTCGAATAGCCGCTCCTCAAGCCCGCTCATGACCGCGCAGCGCATCGTGAGCGTGATGGCGGTGTCGGATCCCGGCTCGGCCGGCTGCGCCGTCGAATTCACCTACGGGGTCGGGCAGTGATCCGCGCGCGGCTGCTTATGCTGGCGGCCTGTCTCGCTGCTGGCCTGACGGCCTCGGACGCGCGGACGATCTCGGCGCCTGGCGTAGGGCCAAAAGGAGACAAGGGCGATGCTGGGGCTCCCGGAAGCACTGGTCCTGCTGGGGTGCCTGGCCCTGTGGGGCCTAGTGGCCCTGCTGGAGCACAGGGAGCGAAAGGCGACACCGGCCCAGCTGGTCCTGCCGGTACGGTGGGCCCAACGGGCGCGACAGGTGCAACGGGACCGGCAGGCCCGGCGGGCGTTCAGGGAGCAGTTGGCCCGGCCGGTACGCCCCGCCGCGTCGAGCGATACACGGCGACTACCGACGCCACTGGCGTAGTGACCTACAGCTTTCCTGCCTGCTCCGCGACACCTGACATTCAGGTCATCCCCTCCTGGATCGGCCAGCAGTACGTTGGCGGCGGCGTCACCGCGCAGACCCTGTCGACTGCCACCGTTCAGGGCATGGTCTCCCGCGGCACGCTGCTGCTGACGACGGGCCCTTTCGCTGCCGCCGGCTCCGGCGTTGCCATCACCATCCGCGTGATCTGCTGAATGACCGCAGGCCCCATCATGGTCACCGGGCCCGTGCCCGCGCCGCTGTCCTCCCCGGCCGCCTATGGCGCTGTTGCCGGCGTCGAGGTGGCAGAGGTGCTGGCCGAGCCGCAGGGCGCCGACCTCGTCACGCTCAAGCGGTGGTTCGACGCGTACAGCTCCGCCAAGGTCGGGGAGATCGAAGAGTCTCGCACCGCCCGGCTGTACTATCACGGGTCGCAGTGGACGAAGGAAGAGCTTGAGAAGCTGCGCGAGCGCGGTCAGCCGGCGATCACGAACAACCGCATCTCGCTCAAGATCGACGGCATCGTGGGCGTGGTCGATCGCCTGCGGATGGATCCCAAGGCTTCCCCGCGGACGCAGCAATACGCAGCTGGCGCGGAGATCGGCACGGCAGCGCTGCGCGAGGTATTCGACGCGAACAGGTGGGAAAGCCTGCGTCAGGAGGTGAGCCAGGATCTCGCCATTGACGGCATCGGTGGCGCCGAGCGTGACATCGAGACGGATATCGATGGCCAGCCCAACATCGTCCTGCGTCGCGTCGCGCCCGAGACGTTCTTCTACGATCCGCGCTCGGTGAAGGCCGACTTCTCGGATGCCCGCTACATGGGCGTCTACAAGTGGCTCGACCTCGACGCCGCGATCGAGATGGTGCCGGACCGCGAAGACGATCTGAAATCGGCCGTCGACAGCGGCGGCGGAGCCGATACCGCCTCGCAACAGGATTGGGAGAAGAACTGGTTCGACACGGCCCTGAAGCGGGTCAAGCTCGTCGAGATCTGGTATCGCTGGCGCGGCGACTGGTGGTTCGCACTCCACACCGGGCATCTGGTGCTGAAGGAGGGCAAGAGCCCCTTCGTTGACCGCCGCGGCAAGACCCGCTGCCGCTACAACATGGCGAGCGCTGGCGTCGACCACGACGGCGACCGCTACGGCTTCGTGCGCAACATGAAGTCGCCGCAGGACGAGATCAACCACCGCCGGTCGAAGCTCCTCTGGATCCTGAACGTCAATCAGGTCTTCGCCGAGGAGGGTGCGGTCGACGATCCGAACAAGACGCGCCGCGAGCTTGCGCGGCCGGATGCCTGGATCACCTACCGCCCGACCACGACCGGACAGAAGCCGTTCGAGATCCGCGACCAGGCTCAGCAGATGCAGGGCCAGGCCGAGCTTCTGACCGAGGCGAAGAACGAGATCGACAACTTCGGGCCGAACCCTGCCTTGCTCGGCTCGGGCCCGGCCTCGGCGTCAGGCCGCGCTCAGGCGCTCCAGCAGCAAGCCGGCATCGCGCAGCTCGGCCCCTACTTCGGGCGCTACAAGGCCTGGAAGCTCAGCCTCTACCGTGATGTCTGGGCCGACATTCAGCAGTTCTGGCAGGACGAGCGTTTCATCCGCGTGGCCGGCCCGGAGGAGGTGCAGTTCGTCCCGGTCAACACGCTGGTGATGACCAACGAGGGCCCGCGGCTCGCCAACGCCATCGGCGAGCTTGACCTCGACATCGTCATGGACGAGGGCCCGGATACGGTCACGGTCCATGAGGACGTGATGCAGACCCTGACGGCGATGATCCAGCAGGGCTTGCTTCCGGGCCCGCAGGCCATCGCCGCGACGCTTGAGCTGTCCGCCCTGCCGCCATCGGTCAAGCAGAAGATCATGGCCGCCGGACAGGCGCCCCAGCCCTCGCCTGAGCAGATGCAGGAGCAGCAGGCCGTCAAGGCGCTGGAGTTCCGCAACGCCGCCGCCAAGGTCGCCAAGACCGAAGCGGAGGCCGAGCGGGCGCACGCCGATGCGATCTACAAGCAGGTGCAGGCCCAGGAAGCCGGCGACCCTGCCGAGACGCAGGCCGTCGAGACCGCCGATCGCATCGTCGACATGGCGCACAAGCAGGCGCGCACTCGGCAGATCAATCAGCAGACCGCGATGGCGAGCGCGCAGATGGGTGCGCTCGGCCAGATGCCGATGACGGCGCCGGTCCGCTTCTAGTTCCCGTTCCCGCGCGCGGGTCATCGCGTGGGCTCACGGCGCCGCCCGGCCGCAACAGGGCGTCACGTCCAGCCAAACGTAGAGGCTAACCCACATGTCCGATCAGCACCTGTCGGAGGCGGATATCTTCGCCGCCGGCACCGAGCCGCACGTTCAGGAGCAGCAGCCCGGCCCCGAGCCCCACCAGCCCGAGCCGGCGCCTCAGGATCAGGAGCCCCAGCCGGAGCCCGCACAGGGCGAAGGACAGCCCCAGCCCGAGCCGCAGCAGCCCCGCCAGGAAGATCCGTTCGCGCGCGAGCGCAGCGGCTTCCTCAGTGACCTGAAGGCCGAGCGTGAGCGTCGGCAGGAGTTCGAGCGCCAGCTTGCCGAGCGCGACCGCCAGATGGCGGAGCAGATGGGCCGGATGCGCCAGATGGAGGAGTTCTTCCGTCAGGCCAGCCAGCCCCGGCAGCAGCCCCAGGCTCCCCAGCAGGCGCCTGACCCGTACGAGGACCCGCAGGGCTTCGCGCGGTTCCAGGCCCAGCAGGTGGTGGAACGGCAGCTCTCCCCGATCCTCGAGCGCCAGCAGCAGTACGAGCAGCGGACGCAGGCGATCATCCAGGGCATGCAGCGGCAGGTTGCTGTGGGCCAGTACGGCGCCGACGCCGCCCGCGAGGCGGAAGAGGCGTTCAACACCGCGGCGGCTCGCAACGCGATCGACCGGCACGAATGGGAGCGCATCCAGAGCGCACCCAACCCCTTCACCGCCGCCGTCGAGTGGCATCAGCGGCAGCGCACCCTTGAGACGGTCGGCACCGACCCGTCCAAGTGGTTCGAGACCGAGTTCCAACGCCGGGCACAGCAGGACCCCGCGTTTCAACAGCAGATGTTCGCGCTCCTGAACGGGCAGGCGCGCGAGGCCGCGGGCGCCCCTGCCCCCGCCGCCCCTGGCGCTAAGC
>NZ_LABY01000217.1 GCF_001043975.1 Methylobacterium variabile | reverse complement strand
CGCCCCCGCCGATCTCGACGCCACGGTGGCGATCCACCTGGCGCGCCTGCGCGACAAGCTCGCCCGCAACCAGGAGGTCGTGGCCCTGCACCTGCGGGCGCTGGAGGAGATCGACGACACCCTGGCCCGGGCGGCGCTCGCCGCCGAGTCCGACGGCACCTACACCGCCCGATCGAGCGCCCGGTCATGAAGATCCTGATCACCGGCCTGTGGATCTGCGCCGTCACCATCGCATCGTGCTACGGAGCGGTGACGTTCGGCGGCGGCCTCTTCTCCAAGAAGACCGAGCCCTACCTGGAAGGCTTGCAGTACCAGAAGCTCGCGCCGATCAACATCCCGATGATCGCCGACGGGAAAGTGCAGGGCTACGTCATCGCCGTGCTGGTCTTCACCGCCGACGCCAAGCTGATGCATACCCTGCCGGTGCCACCGAACGCCTTCGTGGTCGACGAGGCCTTCCGCCAGATCTACGCCGACCCGGCCCTCGATTTCCGCCGCCTGGCGAAGTACGACATCACCAAGCGGCTGGCCGAGGTCCGCGCCAAGGTCAACGAGCGCTTAGGCGGCGACGTCGTCAAGGACGTGCTGGTGGACGAGATCAACTTCGTGGCGAAGCGGGAGGTGCGGTCGTAGAGGCCTGCACGTCCCTCACAAATCCCCTTGCCCTTTCCCGGACGACGGGAGCGGTAGCAGATCCGGGAACCACGAGAGAAGTGCCGCGAAGCGGCTCCGTCTGTTGCAACGTTGCAGACACAAGGCCGCTTCGCGACTTTCCATGCTGGATCCCGGATCTCCTTCCACTTCGTGCCATTCGTCCGGGACAGGGGAGAGTTGGAGGCGGGAAGCGTAAGCCCCCTACCCCCCGAACACCGAGGTCAGCTGCTGCCCGCCGCGGTTGATCGTCACCTCCCACATCGAGGCGGGCGTGCGGGTCATGCGCTCGAGGTCCTTGGTCGTGGCCACCGGCGCGCCGTTCACCGCCACCACGATGTCGCCCTTCTGCAGGCCGACCCGGTTAGCGACGGTGCCGCCCTCGACCTCGGCGATGATCACGCCGTCGCCCTGCGCCTGGGCCGGCATGTCGAGCTGCAGCTCCTCCACCACCGCCGGCGAGAGGTTGACCGCCGTGGCGCCGAGGAAGGGCGAGCGCGTCTTCACCTTCAGGGCGTCCCGCGGACGGGTCTCCGGGGCCGGCCCGAGGCGCACCGGCAGCGTCGTGCGGGTCGCGCCGCGCAGCACGGTGAGCTTCGTCTCGCCCTTGATGCCCTTGAGGGCGAAGCGGTAGCCGAAGGCCTCCGGGTCGTCGACGGTCTGGCCGTCCACCGCCAGGATCACGTCGCCGCGCTTCAGCCCCGCCTCCTCGGCCGGGCTCTTGGGCTGCAGCGAGGCCACCAGCACCCCGGTCGGATGATCGAGGCCGACGCTGTCGGCGATGTCCGGCGTCACGTGCTGGAGGCGCGCGCCGAGCCAGGGCCGCCGCACCGTCCGGGCGCCGCCCTTGGCGGTCTCCACCACCGCCTTGACCATGCTGGCGGGGATGGCGAAGCCGATGCCGTGGCTGCCGCCGGACTGCGAGTAGATCGCGGTGTTGATGCCGACGAGACCGCCGTTGAGGTCGACCAGCGCGCCGCCCGAGTTGCCCGGGTTGATCGCCGCGTCGGTCTGGATGAAGAACTGGTAGTCGGCCGAGCCGACCTGGGTGCGCGCCAGCGCCGAGACGATGCCCTGCGTCACCGTCTGGCCGACGCCGAACGGGTTGCCGATGGCGATCACGAAGTCACCGACCTGCAGGCCCTCCGAATCGCCGATCTCCATCGGCACCAGGCCGCCGCTCGGGCTCTTGATCTTCAGGATGGCGAGGTCGGTGCGGGGGTCGCGCAGCAGGATCTGCGCCTCGAACTCGCGCCGGTCGTTCAGCGCCACCTTCACCTCGTTCATGTTCTCGATGACGTGGTTGTTGGTGACGATCAGCCCGGAGGCGTCGACGATCACGCCCGAGCCGAGGGAGCGCTGCGCCCGTTCCTGGGGCAGGTTGGGGCCGGCATCGCCGAAGAAGCGGCGCAGGAACTCGTCCATGGCGCCGCGGTTGGCGGCGCGCTTCTCGACGTGGGTGCCGTAGACGTTGACCACCGAGGGCGCGGCGCGCTTGACCAGCGGGGCGAAGGAGAGCTGCACCTGCGCCTTGGATTCGGGAACGGCCCGCGTGGTGTCCTGGAGGGCACGGAACGGCGGCACCGACTCGGCCTGCGCGGCCGCCGGTCGGGCGACCCCGAGGAGGAGCGCGGCGAGCAGCAGGGAGGTCGTCGGGCGGCGCATCGAGGTTCGGCTCCTGGTTGTCCTGGCCCTCTCTCACATGACAGCACTGCGCTGAAAAGATGGCGCCTCGGCCGCAGCCGTCATCCCGGCGTAGAGCCCGCACAGCGCCTCGGCATGGGCGTCGAGGGTCGTCGGGGCGGCCCAGTAGCGGTCGTAGGCTGCCTGTCCCAGGCGGCGGACCGTCGCGTCGTCCTTGAGCCGGCCGAAGACCTCGGCCAGGGCACCGGCCTCCGGCGGGGCCAGGAAGCCGGTCTCGCCGTGCCGGATCCGCTCCCCGGCCCCGGCCCGGTCGGAGGCGACGGCCGGGATACCGGCGGCGAGGGCCTCGTAGACCGTGAGCGGGCCGGTCTCGAGCCAGCGCGCGGGGGCCGCCACCGCCCGGGCCCGGCGACGCAGCAGCGTCTCGACCTCCGACGGCGCGCGCCAGCCGATCACCTCGGCCCCCGGCACAGCGCGAAGCTCCGCCTCCAGCGGCCCGTCGCCGACGAACAGCGCCGGCAGGCCGGCGCGGCGCGCCGCCTCCGCCACGAGGTCGGCGCCCTTCTCGCGGGTGAAGCGGCCGACGAAGGCGACCGCGTCCCCGCAGGCCGGCTCGGCCGACTCGGCGCGCTCGACCCGGACCGGGTTGTCGACGCGGTGGTGGCGGAACGGCCCGCCGGCGAGCATCGGCTCCAGCCGCGCCCGGCTGCCGTCGGAGACGTGGACGAGGTCGATCGGATGCCGGGTGAAGCCGCGGCCGATAGCGGCCCGTTGCACGACGGAGCGGGCCACCCGCACGGCCTTGTGGGCCCGCGATTGCGGATCGCAGGGCGCGGCGAGGCAGCCGGGCGAGAGCGGCCGCAGCGCGCAGGGCGCGGCCTTGTCGAAGCGGTAGTAGACGCCGTTCGGGCAGGCGAGGAAGTAATCGTGCAGGGTCACGGCGACCGGCCGGCCGCTGCGCGCCAGCACGGCGAAGACCGCCGGTGAGAGCGAGCGCGTCCATTGGTGCAGGTGCAGCACGTCCGGCGACACCGGCAGGTCCGCGAGGGCGCGGGCCAGCCGCCGCGCCGCCTCGCGGTGCCAGATCCCCTCGATCGCACCGCGCCAGGCCGGACGCTCCCACACGTCGGTGAGGCCGAGGCCGATCCGGCGGACTCCCGGATGGTCGAGCATCGGGTCGGCGGGCCCGTCGACCCCGTGCAGCAGCGTGACGGCGACGCCCCGCTCCGCCAACCCGCGGGCGGATTCGATCGCGACCTTCTCGGCGCCGCCCCGCGGCGTGGCGAAGTTCGTCAGGATGCCGACATGCATGGGCGGGCCCTCTCGCTGGCGGATCCTAGCCGGAGAGGCGCGACCGCCCCGTTAAACGTGCCGGGGACGCAACAGGGCCGCGCCCCACGCGTTAGCCGGGCAGAGCGTCCCCGAGCGGGGACACGTCCGAGCGAGGAGAGAGCCCGATGAGCGACACCAAGACGCCGACCCAGGACCAGCCCGGCTTCCGCCGCGACAGCGCCTCCCCGGAGGACAAGGGGCGCCCCGAGAACCAGCAGGGCAAGCTGAACGAGCGCCTCGACGAGGGCCTGGAAGAAACCTTCCCGTCGAGCGACCCCGTCTCGGTGAAGATCACCAAGTAGCGCCCGGCCCGTCGCACCCGACGATCGACCGCAACGAGGAGGGGCGCCGCGGGTCCACCCGCGGCGCCCCTCCTCGTTCATGCGCGTCCGCGCACGGCGGCTCACTGCACCTCGAGCAGCCGCCGGGCGATCACCTGGGCCTGGATCTCCGCCGCACCCTCGAAGATCGACAGGATGCGGGCGTCGCAGAGCAGGCGGCTCACCGGATACTCGAGGGCGAAGCCGTTGCCGCCGTGGATCTGCAGGGCGTTGTCGGCCGCCGCCCAGGCGACGCGGGCGGCGAGCAGCTTCGCCATGCCGGCCTCGAGGTCGCAGCGCTTGCCTGCGTCCTTCTGGTGGGCGGCGAAGTAGGTGAGCTGGCGGGCGATCGCGATCTCCACCGCCATCATGGCGAGCTTGTCGGCGACCCGAGGGAAGCTGACCAGCGGCTTGCCGAACTGCACCCGCTCCTCGGCGTAGCGCAGGCCGACATCGAGGGCCGACTGGGCGACGCCGACCGCCCGGGCCGCGGTCTGGATGCGGGCCGACTCGAACGTCTGCATCAGCTGGGCGAAACCCTTGCCCTCGACGCCGCCGAGGAGGTTGGCCTCCGGCACCTTGAACCCGTCGAAGGCCAGCTCGTACTCCTTCATGCCGCGGTAGCCGAGCACCTCGATCTCGCCGCCGGACAGGCCCTCGACCGGGAAGGGATTCTCTTCGGTGCCGCGCGGCTTCTCGCCGAGGAGCAGCGACAGGCCCTTGTGGCCCGGCTCCTCCGGCTTGGTGCGCACCAGCACGGTCATCAGGTCGGCGCGGACCGGGTGGGTGATCCAGGTCTTGTTGCCGGTGATCCGCCAGGTGTCGCCGTCCTTGACGGCCTTGGTGCGCAGCGACGCGAGATCCGAGCCGGTGTTCGGCTCGGTGAACACGGCAGTCGGCAGGATCTCGCCGGAGGCGATCCTCGGCAGGAAGCGGCTCTTCTGCTCCTCGGTGCCGCCGCCGAGGATCAGCTCCGCGGCGATTTCCGAGCGGGTGCCGAGCGAGCCGACGCCGATATAGGCCCGCGACAGCTCCTCCGAGACCACGCACATCGAGATCTTCGGCAGGCCCATGCCGCCGTACTCCTCCGGGATCGTCAGCCCGAAGACGCCGAGCTCGGCCATCTGGCCGATGATCTCGAGCGGGATGTAGGCGTTCTCCTGGTGCCAGGCGTGGGCATGGGGGGCAACCTCGGCCTGGCCGAAGCGGCGCATCTCGGCGCGGATCGCCTCCATGTCCTCGTCGAGGCCGGTATCGCCGATCGTGGCGGCACCCTGGCCCTCGCGGATCAGCCGCACCAGGGCGGCGCGGTTCTGGGCGGTGTTGCCCTCGGTAATCAGGGTCTCGACGGCCTCCGAGCGGTGGCGCGCCACCTCCTGGGCCTTGAGGCCGAGGGAGGAGGTCGGGCGCACCATCTCGCCCTGGCTCATCGGGATGCCGCCGAAGATCTGCTCTAGGTACTCGCCGAGGCCGATACGCACCAGCAGCGTCTCGGTCTCGCCGAGGCGGTTCCCGGCGGCGAGATGGCCCGCATAGGCGCCGAGCTGGGTGATCGCCTCGGCGTAGGTCGAGAGCCAGGCGAGGCCGTGGGCGGCGTGCTGCTCGGCCTCGAGGCGCTCGGCGGCGAGGCGCCCGTCCGTGCCGAGCAGTCCGGCCCGCACCCGGCGAGCGGCGTCCGCAGCGAGCGCCTTCGCGGCGAGGCCCGCCTCCTGCGCGAGGGTGACGAGGTCGGTCGGGGCGGGGGCGGCCTGGGCGGACATCGGTCAGGTCTCCGGTCGGTTATGCTGCGGCGCATACAAATAGCCGCGAATCCCCGACCTGTAGAGGGGCCAACCTGCCGCTGAGGCCAGACTTTTCGGGGGCAGGCGTCTACTGCGCCGTCACACCGCCGTCGATGACCATCTCGGCCCCGGTGACGAATCCCGCCTCGTCGGAGGCGAGGTAGGCGGCCAGGCCCGCGATCTCGTCGGCCGCGGCGTTGCGGCCCAGCGGCACCGAGGCCCGCAGGCGCTCGGCGAGGGCCTCCGGGGTGTGGCGGCTGCCGGCGGCGAGGTCGCGCAGCATGTCGGTCTCGGTGAAGCCCGGATGGATCGAGTTGCAGCGCACCCCGTAGCCCTGGCGGGCGCAGTGCAGGGCGACCGACTTGGTGAGCAGGCGCACCGCCCCCTTCGAGGCGTTGTAGGCTGCGAGGTTGTGCCCGCCGACGATGCCGGAGACCGAGGACAGGTTGATGATGGCCCCGCCGCGCCCGGCCGGCGGCTTCATCGCTCGCACGGCGTGGCGGCAGCCGAGGAAGGTGCCGTCGACGTTGATGTCCTGGACCCGGCGCCAGTCCTCCAGGGTGACGGACTCGATCGTCCCGACCACGGCGATCCCCGCATTGTTGACCAGGACGTCGAGGCCGCCGTGACGGGCCACCGTGCGGTCGACGGCCCGGGTCCAGTCCTCGTCCCGGGTCACGTCGAGGGAGCAGGGATGGAAGGCCGGGTTCTCCGGCGCGACGCGCTCGGCCTCGGCCCCATCGATGTCGGCGAGGATCACCGCCGCCGCTCCCTCGCGGGCGAAGCGCCGCGCGATCGCGAGCCCGATTCCCCGCGCTCCGCCCGTGACCAGGGCGACCTTGCCGGCCAGACGCTGCATGGCGTTCCTCCCGAACCTGCCGCTTGTCGGGCAGCTTGTCACCGAGCTTGGCACCATTCGCCGAGGCGGTCACCGGCCCGGCGGCGGGAATGATGCGAAAAGCGATGACAGGGGCGGGGCTGCGTCAGCCGGCTCCGGGGGTCCGACCGGCCGCGCCCGCCGACCATCCGGGATAGCGGAGGCTCGGTGTCCCGCCTCACATCCTCGCCTTGATGCCGACCGACAGCAGCAGGGTGTCGGCGCTGCCGCCGCCGGACGGCGCCGGGAGAGTCGTGACGGTTCCGGTCGCGCCCGAGTAGATCTTCGTGCTGCCGTAGGCCTCCATGTAGCGCTGGTACTCGAGCCGGCCGACGGCGGACAGGAGCGGGCTGAAGCGGTACTCGAAGGACGCGTTGGCGCCGTACATGCCGGTCGTGCCGAAATCCTCCTTGAACACCAGGCTGCGCAGGTTGTGGTGGTCCTTGTCGTAGCCGATGGAGAACGGGCTGCCGATGACCTCGGCCGAGACGCTCCAGTCGTCGAACGCGTAGGAGCCGCCGATTCCGAGATACGGCGTGTGCCACCATTGCTGATAGGCGATCCCGAGCTTGTCATCGGGGAAAGTGCCGTACTGGTCCCGGAAGCCCTGGCCCGAGTAGATGTACGACCCGCCGCGCGCGTTCGACTTCAGCGTGAGCGCCCGGTAGCCGGCGATGGCGTACAGCTTCGTGTCATCCTCGTCGTAGAAGGTCGCCGCCGCGCTCACGTCGATCTGCCAGGCCTTCGGCGTCTGGGTGTTCGGGCTGTGCGAGTAGTGCGACCAGCTGTCCTGGCCGCGGTAGCCGTAGAGCCAGTCGTAGTCGCGCATGTCGGCGCCCGACGCGACGGCGGCCCAGCCGCGGGCCCGGAAGGCCAGCCAGTCCAGCGGCTGGAAGGCGAGCCGCCCGCCGACCACCGCCGCGTGGCTGTTCCAGTTGAGCTGGCTGATCCGCGCGCCAGTGTCGGGATTCTTCACGTATTCCCGCACGCGGCTGTGCAGGTATCCGGTGAATACCTCGCCGGAGAAGGTGTCAGTACGCAGCAGCTCCGCCGCGTTCTCGGTGAAGAGGTCAGCCGCTTCGACGCCCTGAACGAGCATCAGGCTGGCGCAAAGACCATATACTACGGTGCGCATCTCGGCCCCACGGGTCGGCCTCATTCGTCGCGGGCCGATCTCGAGGATGAAAGTAGATTGTTTACGCTAATATTTGGTTGATGCCGTGGTGCGGAGACGCGAAAGACGAACCCGGTGCTGCCGAAGCGCCAGGTTCGTCTTTCGGTGCAGGAGGTATTTTTCCCGGAAGCGTCGGCAGCATGCCGGGTCGGTCCTCGACGGGACTGATGTCCACATCCGCCCGGCGAGCCTGCCTGGGGCCAAGCTCCGGTCCGGATCACGTTCTACCGGGGGTCCGGTGGTCGTACCGCTCGCGAGCGACGGCCGGCGGAGGTGCGCACGGCCTCGGGAAGGCTGCCTCCGAGGTGCGGCCGGTCCCCATCCCGGCTCGGGCGGAGCGGCGGAAGGTGCTCACGCACGGCTGGACGGATCGCCGGATCCGAGCCAACCCACGCGAGGCGGGCGGTGCCGACGCACCGCGCCTTCGAATCGTGAAGTCATGCACGAGAGGCTCCGGAGCCGCCGGATCGGACGGCGCTCGCGGCTCCTGACGTGCCTCGTGTCCGACCGCCCCGCTTCGGGGGCCGGGCGGGGGCTGGGTCCTACTGGTAGGACGATGGTCCGAGCCCCGGCAGCGCCAGACCGTTCCCGAAGGCCCAGCGCAGGCCGACCCGGAACTCGTTGGCCGTGATGTCCTTGATGCGGGTGTTCTGCTGGTAGGCGTCGAAGCCGGTTCGGGCCTTGCCGACGTCGAGGTAGCGGTAGCTGGCGTCGATGCTCAGGCCCGGGACGACCTCGTAGGAGATGCCCGCCATGGCCGCCCAGGCCAGGCCGACGGCCGTGTGGTTGGCCCGGGCGTCGAAGCCCTGCGCGCCGATCTTGTAGACGCCGTCGACGTCGCCGCCGCAGGCGCTGGTGAAGCAGGTCGTGCCGGTCCAGGCGTCGTGGAAGCGCTTGCTCGCCATGCCGACGCCGGCACCGATGTAAGGCGTGAAGCCCCACCACGTGCCGAGGTCGACGTAGACGTTGAACAAGCCGGTCAGGACGTCGAGCTTGCCCGCCTCGGTGTTGTAGCCTTCGACGAAGAGCGTGCGCGAGGAGTAGTCGCGGAAGCGGCTGCGGGTGCGCCCATCGATGGTGACGTCGGCGCGCAGGAAGCTATTGAAGCGGTAGCCGATGCCGCCGCCGTAGCCGTCGGTGTCGCCGAGGCGGAAGCCGACCAGCTTGGCTCCTTCGGTGCCCGGGAGCGTGTCGTCCTTGGGGCGGCGGAAATCGCTCGCCGTGTAATCCCCGCGCAGGTACCAGCCCGAGCCGATCTCCACCGGTTCGGCGGGCGGCGGCGGAGGCGGCAGGTCCGGCAGCAGGTCGGCGGCGAGCGCAGGCGCGCCCAGCAGGCCGAGCCCGAGGGCCGCGACCGGGAAGCAGTGACCGAACCGTGCCATGGGGCGCTCTCTCCTGCCCTCGCGGCTCCTCTGCCGGGGCGTGCATCGCGGTGGTGTGATGGGCTCATCGGCCCGATCGAGAAAGAATATCGCCGCAAGGTTAGCGGACGTTTAACCCTAACGCGGTCGTTCGCCGGCCTTCGGGTTCGCCCCCGGTGCGTGCCGGGGGCAGGTCGCGGGAAGGACGCAGGTGCGTCACCTCAGTACTTGCGCACCAGCGGCGCCATCGGGGGCGGCGGCGGGATGTAGGCCGCGGCCACGACGGGCGCACCGAACATCCAGCGCATGCCGAGCTTGATGTCGTGCGACTCGAGTTCCTTGGCGCGGTACACGGTCTTCTGGTCGCAGGCCGGCAGGCAGCTCACCACGCCGGTCTCGGCGTCGCCCATGTTCAGGTAGCGGTAGGCGAGTTCGAGCTTCAGGTTGGGCGTGACCGCGTAGCTGAGGCCGGCATGGGCGGCCCAGGCGAAGTTCGTCTTGTCCTTGGCCTTCCCGTAGCCGAACCCGCCCGAATAGGTGCCCAGGCCCTGGTCCGTCACGGCCCCGAACATGTGGTGCGCGAAGCCGACGCCGGCGCCGACGAAGGGGGTGACGCCGTACCAGTTGCCGAGTTCGACGTAGCCGTTCGCCAGTCCGACGACGGACGAGAACTTGCCCGTCGTGAGATTGTAGCCGCCGCGGGTGTCGTAGGATCGGTCCTCGGCCACGAAGCGCCATTCCGCCTTCGTGCGATACTCGCCGGTGACGTCGAAGCGCAGCCACGGATTGAACTGGTAGCCGACGCCGACGCCGACGAAGGCCTGGTCGCCGACCTGATCCTGGATCGCGCCGTACTTGTAAGGAATCGGCGGGGTCGAGATGTCGTCGGCGACCGTCTTGCGCAGATCGAGGATGCCGACGCCGACGTCGCCGCGCAGGTACCAGCCACCGCCGACATCCACCGGCGGGGGCGGCAGCGGCGGGGGCGGAGGCGGCAGGAGGTCGGCGGCGTGAACGAGGCCCGGCGCGGCCACGCTCGCAGCGAGCGTGAAGATGCGCGCCAGCGCGAGTGGCTTGCTGCGGCCCATGACGGTTCCTTGTTGTGAAAGGCCGCTCAGGACGTCGGGCGGCCGATCCGGAAGACGTCACGACTGTCGCCGGGTTCGGTAAACCTGCGCTTAACGTTAAGCCTTAGGGCTGAGAAAGCGTTGCATTTGATGGAGCCCGTGCGCACGAAGACGCGGACGGGCCCGGACAAGTCACGCGGGCAGGTCTCGGGGCGACTCGCGCCCAGGCTGTGTCGCGGGAGAGGCGCAGGTCTCTCCCGCGGGACCGAGTGCCGTTGCCGTCAGGCCGCGACCTTGCGCAGGGCCTCGACCACGTCGTCGACCACCCGCACCACGAGGTCGCGGTCGTCGCCCTCGGCCATCACCCGGATCACCGGCTCGGTGCCGGAGGGGCGGATGACCAGGCGGCCGCCCTCACCGAGGCGCTGGCGGGCGCCCTCGATGGCGGTGACGACGGCGTCCTGGCGCAGGGGCTCGCCCCCGGCGCCGTAGCGCACGTTCTTGAGCACCTGCGGCAGCGGGTCGAAGCAGTGGCAGACCTCGCTCACCGGGCGCTGCTGGCGCTGCACCACGGAGAGGAGCTGGAGCGCCGCCACCAGGCCGTCGCCGGTGGTGGCATAGTCCGACATGATGATGTGGCCGGACTGTTCGCCGCCGAGGTTGTAGCCGTGCTCGCGCATGTGCTCGAGCACGTAGCGGTCGCCCACGGCGGTGCGCACCATGCCGAGGCCGAGCCCGCCGAGATAGCGCTCGAGGCCGAGATTCGACATGATGGTGGCGACGATGCCGTTCTTCGACAGGCGGGCATCCTCCTGCCAGGAGCGGGCTACCACCGCCATCAGCTGGTCGCCGTCGACCCGCTGTCCCTTCTCGTCGACCACCAGCACGCGGTCGGCGTCGCCGTCCAGCGCGATGCCGATATCGGCGCGCAGCTCGCGCACCTTGCTCACCAGGGCTTCGGGCGCCGTCGAGCCGACGTCGCGGTTGATGTTGAAGCCGTCGGGCTCGG
Source organism: Methylobacterium variabile (assembly GCF_001043975.1). Taxonomy (GTDB): domain Bacteria; phylum Pseudomonadota; class Alphaproteobacteria; order Rhizobiales; family Beijerinckiaceae; genus Methylobacterium; species Methylobacterium variabile. The sequence goes on along the minus strand of NZ_LABY01000217.1, from coordinate 4,250 downwards.
TGCCGATGGCGATCACCTCCGCGCCCAGCTCCCACAGGGTCTCGGGCGCCACCCGGTAGGCGGCGCCGTTGGCGCAGTCGACGACGACCCGCAGGCCGTCGAGGGTCAGGTTGCGCGGCAGTGTGCGCTTGGCGAACTCGATGTAGCGGGCATGCACGCTCTCGATGCGCTTGGCCCGGCCGAGATCGCCCGAGCCGGCGAGCTTCGTCTGGAGGTCGGAGTCGATCAGGCGCTCAATCTCGCGCTCGACGTCGTCGGAGAGCTTGAACCCGTCGGGACCGAAGATCTTGATGCCGTTGTCCTCGTAGGGGTTGTGCGAGGCCGAGATCATCACCCCGATATCGGCCCGCATCGAGCGGGTCAGCATCGCGACGGCCGGAGTCGGCATCGGGCCGAGGAGCATCACGTCCATCCCGACCGAGGTGAAGCCCGCGACCAGGGCGGTCTCGATCATGTAGCCCGAGAGGCGGGTGTCCTTGCCGATCACGACGCGGTGGCGATGGTCGCCGCGCTGGAACACGAGCCCGGCGGCCTGTCCCACCTTGAGCGCGAGTTCCGGCGTGATGACGCCGTTGGCCCGGCCCCGGATGCCGTCGGTCCCGAAATACTTACGCACGGCTGTCATCTCCCTGTCCCATTCCGGGCCACCACGCCTCCCGGCCCGCCGTGCCGCGCAAGGCCGGTGCCGAGGCACCCGCTTGAGCTGCGACTTTGCGGCGATCACACGTCGTCTGGGTTATTTTGCGGCATCGGCACAACGACAAGAGGCGGCGGGATCACTCCCGCCGCCTCCGGTGAAAAAACCGAGCGCTGTGGATTTCCGGGTTCGCTCAGGCCTGCGGCTGGGGCTCGTAGCCGCCGTCGTTCTCCCGCGGCCGGCCGCGACCGGCGGAGGGGACCGGCGAGCCGCGGGCCGGGCTCGGCGGGAAGTCGCCGGCGTCGCGCACCGGGGGCTTGCCGTCGAGGAGGTCGCGGATCTCGTCGCCCGAGAGGGTCTCGTACTCGAGCAGGCCGCGCGCCAGGGTCTCCAGGTCCTCCTTGCGCTCCTCCAGGATGCGACGGGCGTCCTGCAGGCCGCCCTCGACCAGACGGCGCACTTCGGCGTCGATCTTCTGGGCCGTGGCCTCCGACACGTTCTGCTGCCGGTTGACCTGCATGCCGAGGAAGACCTCGTCGTTGTTCTCGCCGTAGGCGACGGTGCCGAGTTCAGGGCTGAAGCCCCAGCGGGTCACCATCATGCGCGCCAGCCGCGTCGCCTGCTCGATGTCCGACTGGGCACCGGAGGTCACCTTGTCGTGGCCGAAGATCATCTCCTCGGCGACGCGGCCGCCCATCATGATGGCGAGGCGCGAGGTCATCTGCTCGAAGGACATCGACAGCTTGTCGCGCTCGGGCAGCTGCATGACCATGCCGAGGGCCCGGCCGCGGGGGATGATCGTCGCCTTGTGGACCGGATCGGTCGCCGGGACGTTCAGGGCCACGATGGCGTGGCCGCCCTCGTGGTAGGCGGTCAGGCGCTTCTCGTCGTCGGTCATCACCAGGGTGCGCCGCTCGGCGCCCATCATCACCTTGTCCTTCGAGTCCTCGAACTCGTGCATGGTGACGATGCGCTTGCCGCGCCGGGCCGCCAGCAGGGCCGCCTCGTTGACGAGGTTCATCAGGTCCGCGCCCGAGAAGCCGGGGGTGCCGCGGGCGATGACCTTCAGGTCGACGTCGGGCGAGAGCGGCACCTTGCGGACGTGGACGCGCAGGATGCGCTCGCGGCCGATCACGTCCGGGTTCGGCACGATGATCTGGCGGTCGAAGCGGCCCGGGCGCAGCAGCGCCGGGTCGAGCACGTCGGGGCGGTTGGTCGCCGCGATGATGATGATGCCCTCGTTGGCCTCGAAGCCGTCCATCTCGACGAGGAGCTGGTTGAGGGTCTGCTCGCGCTCGTCGTTGCCGCCGCCGAGGCCCGCGCCGCGATGGCGGCCAACCGCGTCGATCTCGTCGATGAAGATGATGCAGGGGGCGTTCTTCTTCGCCTGGTCGAACATGTCGCGGACGCGGCTGGCGCCGACGCCGACGAACATCTCAACGAAGTCCGAGCCCGAGATGGTGAAGAACGGCACGTTGGCCTCGCCCGCGACCGCCCGGGCGATCAGGGTCTTGCCGGTGCCGGGGGGGCCGACCAGCAGCACGCCGCGCGGGATGCGGCCGCCGAGGCGCTGGAACTTCTGCGGGTCGCGCAGGAACTCGACGATCTCCTGGAGGTCCTCCTTGGCCTCGTCGACGCCCGCCACGTCCTCGAAGGTGACGCGGCCGTGGGCTTCGGTCAGGAGCTTCGCCTTGGACTTGCCGAAGCCCATGGCCCGGCCGGCGCCGGACTGCATCTGGCGCGACAGGAAGATCCAGGCCCCGATGAACACCAGGATCGGCAGCCAGTTGACGAGCAGCGCGATGAACCACGGCGTGTTGTCGGAGGGCGGCCGGGCCGTGATGGTCACGCCCTTGCCCTGGAGCTTCGACACCAGCGAGGGGTCGTTCGGCGCGTAGGTCGTGAACGTGCCGCCGCTCGTGTAGGTGCCGCTCACCTCCTGGCCGGAGATGACCACGTTCTGGATGCGGCCGGCCTCGGCGTCGTTCAGGAGCTGGCTGTAGGCGATCTCCCCGCCGCCCGAGCGGTGACCCGGGTTCTGGAACAGGGTCACCAGGGCCAGCACCAGCAGGAAGATGACGACCCACAGGGCGAAATTGCGGAAGTTGGGGTTCATCGAAGAGTCAATCCCTGAGGAGCGCGGCACCGTGCGGGCGTGCTGGGGTCGGTGCCGGCACTCGGACCGCAATGTAGGCACCCGCCCCATGCTTGCCAAGTAATGGCCCGCGCCTGCGGCGCCGCGCGCCGGCCCGCTCCCCAGGGCATCATCCTGGCGGCTGCCGGGGCCGGCGCGGCGGTTCGGGTCCCAGCGTCAGGCGGCCGCCGCCGGCGGCGAGAAGGACGCCCGCCACGGTGCGCCGGCGGGTCGTGCCGTCGCGCAGCGCCGGCAGGACCTCGCCGAGGAAGACCCGCTCCAGCCTCTCGAGGCGCCGCGGATACGCTCCGCCCGGCACCGCCGCGGGCGCGGCCGCCGCGACCGCGAGGCCGGCGACCCGCACGGCCACCGCCTCGGGCAGGCCCGCGAGGCCGGGCCCGTCAAGGACGAGACGACCCTCCCCCCGCGAATCGGGCCGCCGGAGATCATCCAGGGCCGCCGCCGCGGCGGCAGCGAGGGCCGCTTCGTCCCGGCGCAGGCGTCCGGCCAGCCGGGCGAGGCGGCCGGCGGTCAGCCCCTCCTCCGCCAGGAGCGGCAGCAGCCGGCGCAGCCGGGCGCGGCCGAAGCGAGCGTCGGTGTTGGAGGGATCGTGCACGACAGGCCAGCCCTGCGCCGCGCAGGTGGCGACGAGCCGGGCCTTCGGCACCGCGAGGAACGGCCTGCCCAAGGTGAGCCCGTCGAGGTCGCGGACGGGCGCCATGCCGGCGAGGCCGGTGGGACCGGAGCCGGCGCACAGGCGCATCAGCACGGTCTCGGCCTGATCGTCGAGGGTGTGGGCGGTCAGCACCAGATCGGCCCCGACCTCCCGGGCGAAGCTCGCGAGGAGCCGGTAGCGCGCCGCCCGGGCCGCCTCCTGGAGCCGCGCCGCGGGCTTCGGGCCGGTCCAGGCCAGGGTGCGGTGGCGCAGGCCGAGATCGGCCGCGAGGCCGGCCACCGCCGCGGCCTCGGCGGCGGAGGCGGGCCGCAGGCCGTGATCGACGGTGGCGACCGTGAGGGGAATGCCGGGTCGGCCACGGGCGGCGCAGCCCATCAGCGCCGTCGAGTCGGGCCCGCCGGAGACCGCCAGGACCGCGCCCCGGTAGGCCGTGCCCGGCCCGATCCAGGGCGCGAGCAGGGCGGCGCCCTCCTCCGGGCCGATAGGCCCGTCCGGCCGGCTCACGCCGGGCGGCTCACGCGGCGCAGCGCGCGCGCCGCTGCTCCCGGTCGACGCCCTGCTTCACGGTCGCCGAGGCCTGCGGGAACTTGCGCTCAAGCTCGGCCAGGGTGGCGCAGGCCTGCTCGCGTGCGCCCAGCGCGTTGAGCGAGGCGCCGAGCTTCAGCATTGCATCCGGCGCCTTGCGCGAGCGGGCGAAGTCGGTCGAGACCTTCAGGAACTGCTCGGCCGCCTCGCGGGTGCGGTTGCGCTGCAGGTAGCTCTCGCCGAGCCAGTAGGTGGCGTCCGGCACCAGGGCGTCGCGG
>NZ_LABY01000216.1 GCF_001043975.1 Methylobacterium variabile | reverse complement strand
GACCTCTCGGTCGGCTCGACCGCGGGCTTCGTCGGGGCGCTGGCCGCGGTGCTGATGGTGCAGATGGGCCTGCACCCGCTCCTGGGCACGCTGCTGTGCCTCGTTGCCGGCGGGCTCATCGGGGCGGCGCAGGGGTGGTGGGTGGCCTACCTGCGCATCCCGTCCTTCATCGTGACGCTGGCCGGGATGCTGGTGTTCAAGGGCCTGACCCTGGCGCTCCTCGCCGGCCAGTCGGTCGGGCCGTTCCCGCCCGACTTCCAGAAGCTCAGCTCCGGCTTCATCCCGGACGTGGTCACCGGCGGCTCGCTGCGGATCACCTCGGTCCTCGTCGGTGTCGCCCTGGCGCTGATCCTCGTCGGCTCGAACCTGCGCCGGCGCATGGGCCAGCAGCGCCAGGGCTTCACCCCGAAGCCGATGGCCGCCTTCGCGCTCAAGAATGCCCTGGTGGCGGCCGTGATCGTCGCCTTCAGCACCTGGCTCGCCACCTACCGGGGCCTGCCGAACGTCCTGATCGTGATGTTCGCCCTGATCCTGCTGTACCGCTTCGTCACCAGCCGCACGGTGATCGGCCGGCGCATCTACGCGCTCGGCGGCAACGAGAAGGCGGCGAAGCTGTCGGGCATCAACACCGAGCGCCTGACCTTCCTCACCTTCGTCAACATGGGGGTGCTGGCCGCGCTCGCCGGCCTGATCTTCGCCGCCCGCCTCAACACCGCGACCCCGAAGGCCGGCCTCGGCTTCGAGCTCGACGTGATCGCCGCCTGCTTCATCGGCGGCGCCTCGGCCTCCGGCGGCGTCGGCAAGGTCACGGGCGCGGTGGTCGGCGCACTCATCATGGGCGTGATGAACAACGGCATGTCGATCCTCGGCATCGGCATCGACTATCAGCAGGTCATCAAGGGCCTGGTGCTGCTGGGTGCGGTCAGCATCGATCAATACTATCGAAAGCGGTAGGGTGCGTCGTTGTCTGAGACGTAGAGCCGACTGTCTCATGCTGCCGCCGTGCCGTCGAACGCACCCCGGCACGGGGAGACGCTTTCGGGCTGCGGCCCCGTCCCGGGCCTGCTCGTCCGTGACGACGCGCCTCCACTATCCTGGATGATAGTCAGGTGTGCGGGCCCTGGTCGCGTGTTTCGCCTTGAGGCACGGTTCCCACCCGTTCCGGATAGTCGTCCGCGGCGGCTCAAACCCGAGGCGCGATCACGGACTCTGCCCTGACTGCACGGACTGAAGAACGCGGACCTTCGACGTGCCCAGCAGCAGTGTCTGCCCTGGTATTTCGATGAAGCGCCGTGACAGCCAAGCCAGCCCGATCGTAACTGGAACGCTCAAGACGACAGCCATCAAACGATCCACGCCCAGCCAGTGACACGTCATCCATAGAAGAAGCCCGACCGGCATATGCAGCAGATACAATGAGTATGATTGCTGACCCAGCCACAGCAACGACGGCCGCTCCAGAATTTTCAGCCGCGATGTCGCCGCGGCCAGCAATACAAGCTCGAAGACGACAGTCGAAAGAAAATACGTGACGGGCGGCACTTCGGCCCAGTCGGATCTTCCTCTAAGTGTAGACAAAATCGATATAATCAAACAAATAAAGACCATCAATGTTCTATTTCCTTTGACTACAAGATACGTCATCATTCCAATAATAAAGAAAAATCCAAAATGATGAAGAGTTAATATATTTACAGTATTATTTATCGGCATGATCCCGGATCGTTGCATAAGTTTCATTGCAATCATAAATACAATCCAGCACATACATAGTTCAGGCATTGCGTCCGTGCGCTTTGTTCGTATGATGATTGCCATCAGGACGTAAAACCAAAGTTCATAAGCCAGCTTCCAATAGGGTGATATAAGATTTTGCACGCCAAAAAAGCTTTGAAACATTGTAAAATTTATCAATGTTATTGATAGCTCGTGTTTCGATATGCCGTAAATCACGAATATCGACAAGGCGGCAGGAACGACTGAAGCCCAGTAAGCAGGGTAAATCCGGGCCGATCGCTTCCACAAGAACGATGATGCCGACTTCGATCCCTCCGCACTCATCAAGATCACGAAACCGCTGAGCATAAAAAACAATTCCACGCCGAGCAGCGCCAGATGCAAAGACTGCGAGGGCGCTGGCGGGAACAAATCAGGATGATCCAGGTTCATCAAGTATATGGCTTCGAAATGAAATATCATGACAGCAACGGCTGACACGCCGCGAAGGCCGTCGATGGATTGCATGCGGTAGATTTTCATGCAAATCTCCTTACGGAAATTTCTTCAAATACTTCATCCGATGAGTTCGCTCTTCCCGAAATATCCATCATGGAGGGAATTTGCGAAATGTATTTGAAAACAATATTTAAGTCCTGATGACAGACAAGCACAGGCATTAAAAATAACGTATGCTGTGCCTACAATGCGGTAGGCATCCATGCTTTGGGTGCAGTGAGGGTTGAGGGCGCCCGCGACCGAAGCGGTTCGCAGGTCGTCGAGCCCGGCCGATCATCCCGAGGGCGAGAAGCGCATATGGGCGCGCATGCCCGCTGCAGCCGGAACGACGCAGCCGTGCTGTGCACGAGGCGGGGCACGCGGTCGTCGTGGGGACAGACGGATCGTCGCCGGCCTCGAGGTCGCGTGCCGGCCCCGGCCCCGCTTATCGTCGGTGCTGTCTGACGACGGAGCGCGGAAAGTCCGCCGCGTTGCGCCGGCGCTCGAGCATGCAGCGACGACGGTACGAACCTGTTCCGCTCACCCAGCCCGCTTCGCGTCGGCCAGGAACTCCGCCACCGCCTCCACGAACGGCTGGCCATAGGCGTCGCGCTTGCGCTCGCCGACGCCGTGGATCGAGCGCAGGGCCCAGAGGTCGACGGGCTTCGACCGCGCCATCTCGATCAGGGTGCGGTCGGGGAAGATCATGTAGGCGGCGACGCCCTCCTGGCGGGCCAGCGTCGCGCGCAAGCCCCGCAGGTGCTGGAACAGAGCCTCGTCGGTTTCCGACAAGCCGAGGGAGTCGTCGCTGTCCGACGCGGAGCGGCGGCGCTCCTTCGGGGCCTTCGGCTCCGGATCGGGGCGCAGCTGCACCGGCTCGCGCCCGAACAGGATCGCCTCGCCCTTGTCGGTCAGCGCCAGGCCGCCGTAGCCGTCGCCGTTCTCCGCGACGGCGCCGGCGGCGAAGAGCTGGCGCAGGATTGCCCGCCAGGCCGCCACCGGCTTGTCCGAGCCGACCCCGAAGGTCTTGAGCTGGGCGTGGCCGTTGCGGCGGATCTGCTCGCTCTCCTTGCCGTGGACGAGGTCGCAGATATAGGCCGCGCCGAAGCGCTGGCCGGTGCGCACCACCGCCGAGAGCACCTTCTGGGCCGCCACCGTGCCGTCGATCAGCGAGACGCCGCCCCGGCAGAGGTCGCAGCGGCCGCAAGGCTGGCTCTGCTCGCCGAAATAGCCGAGCAGCGACTGCCGCCGGCAGGTCGCGCCCTCGCACAGCGCGATCATCGCCTCGAGCTTGCGGCGCTCGATCCGGCGGCGGTCGTCCGGCACCTCCTTCTCGTCGATCTGGCGCCGGCGCAGGGCCATGTCGTCGAGGCCGTAGAGGGTCAGGGTGTCGGCTGGCAGCCCGTCGCGGCCGGCGCGGCCGATCTCCTGGTAGTAGCTCTCGATGGTCGAGGGCATGTCGGCGTGGCAGACGTAGCGCACGTCCGGCTTGTTGATGCCCATGCCGAAGGCGATGGTCGCCACCACCACGACGCCGTCCTCCTGCAGGAAGGTGTCCTGGTTGCGCATCCGCACGCTCTGCTCCAGGCCGGCATGGTAGGCGAGCGCGTTGAAGCCGTCCTGCTGCAGGATCTCGGCGATCTGCTCGGTGCGCTTGCGCGAGGAGCAGTAGATGATGCCGCTCTCCGCCTTGCGCGGGCGCAGGAAGCGGGAGAGCTGGCGCGTCGGGTGCTCCTTCGGCGCGAAGGTCAGGCGGATGTTCGGCCGGTCGAAGGAGTGGACGAACAGCTCCGGCTTGCGCCCGCGGGGAAACAGCCGCTCGGAGATGTCGGCCCGGGTCGCCGCATCCGCCGTGGCGGTGAGCGCCACGGTCTGCACGTCGCCGAGCGCCTCGCGGGCCCGGGCGAGGTCGCGGTACTCGGGCCGGAAGTCGTGGCCCCATTGCGAGACGCAATGCGCCTCGTCGACGGCGAGCCGCCGCACTCCGGCGCCCTGGAGCGCCTCGATCAGCCCGTCCATCAGCAGCCGCTCGGGTGAGACGAACAGCAGGCGCAACGAGCCAGAGCGGATGCCGCGCCACGTCTCGCGGGCGCTCGATTCCGATACCGTCGAGTTGAGGGTGCCGGCGGCGATGCCGAAGGCCTCCATCTGCTTCACCTGATCGTGCATCAGGGCGATCAGGGGCGAGACGACGACGGTCAGCGACTGCTCCACCAGGGCCGGGAGCTGGTAGGTCATCGACTTGCCCGAGCCGGTCGGCATCACCGCGAAGACGTCGCGCCCGTCGAGCACGGCGCCGATCACCTCGGCCTGGCCGGGACGGAAATCCTCGTAGCCGAAGGTCTTTCGGAGGGCGGCGCGGGCCTCGTCGAGGCGGTCTGTCATCGGGGTTCTGCGGGCTCGTTGCGGGCGGGCGGCGACGGGGGCGGCGGGTGAATCTTGAATCGACGATAGCACTTCATCGCCGACGCGGGACGCCACCATGACGCTCGACATTCGCGATCAGGACGTGGACCGGCTCGCCGAGACGCTGGCATCGATGGCGGGACTCAGCAAGACCGACGCGGTTCGTATGGCTTCGGCCGGCGAACCGCAACGGCGCGAACGGTCGCTCGCCGGGTTCCCGGCGTGCATCGAGCCCCGATCCGGGATCACATCGCCTCGTTCCCGCGCACCGGCCTGAACGACGCCGAGGCGTTCCGCGGCGAGCCGGACGGGGGGCCGTGCGGCCGGAGCCGCCGGTTCGACGAGCGGTGCCGAAGCCGTAGGATGCGGGCATGAGCAAGGCCGTTGCCCGACCGTGCGGAAGCCGGGCAGACCTTGTCCACGGCCCGCGATGCCGGTCAGTGCTCGACGCGGCCCTCGGCCACCTGCACCACGTCGGCCCGCCCGCCCAGTTCGCCGAACAGCGCCGGGTCGGCCCCGGTCATCCAGACCTGGCCCGGGAGCGCTTCGAGCGCGTCGAACAGGCCGGCGCGGCGCCGGGGATCGAGATGGGCGGCGACCTCGTCGAGGAGGATCAGGGGGGCAAGGCCGCTCATCCCGGTGACGAGGCGGGCATGCGCCAGGACGAGGCCGATCAGCAGGGCCTTCTGCTCGCCGGTCGAGGCGGTGGCGGCGGGCACGTCCTTGGGGCCGTGGCGTACCACGAGGTCCGAGGCCTGGGGCCCGGCGAGCGTGCGGCCGGCGGCGCGATCGCGAAACCGGTTCTGACGTAAGGTGGCGCGGTAGCGGTCCTCGGCGTCGACCGCGGGCCACACCGCCACCAGGTCGTCGATGTCGCCCTCCAGCCGCACCCCGGCCCAGGGGAAGGGCGAGGCCTCGTCGCGGGTGGACAGGATCAGGCTGTCGAGGCGTTCCACGGTCTCGCGCCGGGCGAGCGCCACCGCGACAGCGAGCTCCGCCACCTCGCGCTCGACGGCGTCGAGCCACGGGCCGTCGTCGGGCCGCTCCTCGAGGAGGCGGTTGCGCGAGCGCAGGGCCCGCTCCATGGCGTTCACCCGGGCGCCGTGGCCGGCATCGACGGCGAGCACCAGCCGGTCGAGGAAGCGGCGCCGGTCGCCGGCGGGGCCGCGAAACAGGGCGTCGAGGTCGGGGGTGAGCCAGACCACCCGCACCTGCTCGGCGAAGGCGGTGGGCGAGGGGGCGGTGGCCCCGTCGATGCGGCAGAGCCGGCCGCCGCGCTCGTCGCGCCCCCGCGGCGGCTCCCAGGCGGTGCCGATGCGGTGGTCGCCGTTCGGTCCTTCCAGGGTCAGCGAGACCGCGAAGCCGCCCGTCCCCCCGTCGCGCGCCATCACGGCAAAGTCCGCCCGGCGCAGGCCCCGGCCGGGGGCGAACAGCGACAGCGCCTCCAGGATGTTGGTCTTGCCCGCCCCGTTCTCCCCCACCAGCGCGACGAAGCGGCGACCGACCGCGAGGTCGAGGTCGGCGTGGTTGCGAAAGTCGCGGGCGATCAGCCGGGTGACGCGTAAGGGGTCGGGCTCGGTCATCCCCGGGCCATATCACAGGTCCGAGCGGGGACCGGCGATCTCGCGGGCGTTACGCACCGCGACGCGGCGTCTCGTATCGGGTGCGCAGGTGGGCGAAGACGGCTTCGGCCGGTCGGTAATCGTCCCTGCCGCGGTCGCGCGATGCCCGGCGTAGGACAGAGGTTGCGTCAATTCATGCGGAGCCGGACTGAGCGGCGCCGACATCGTGGCACGGCGGACCACGGAGGACGGCGTGGGAAGTCCGGGTTTTGGCTGCGCGG
>NZ_LABY01000215.1 GCF_001043975.1 Methylobacterium variabile | reverse complement strand
AGATGGGTATAAGAGACCGGGGCGGGGCCGGGGGGCCTCGCGGTGGCGCTGCTGCTCGCCCGCGACGGCGTGCAGGTGACGGTGATCGAGAAGGAGGAGAGCGTCGGCGGGCGCACCCGCACGGTGACGGCGCCGGGCGGCTACCGGTTCGACATCGGGCCGACCTTCTTCCTCTATCCGCGCATCCTGGCCGACATCTTCGAGTCCTGCGGCGAGCGCCTGGAGGACCACCTCACCCTCGAGCGGCTCGATCCCCAGTACCACCTCGTCTTCGAGGGCGGCGGCGAGGTCCGGGCGACGCCGGACGTGGAGCGGCTCGAGGCCGAGATCGCCCGCATCGCACCGGACGACGCGAAGAACGTCCGCCGCTTCCTCGACGACAACCGCAACAAGCTCGCGGCCTTCATCCCGGTGCTGCAGCAGGCCTGCGATTCGCTGCGCAGCTTCGCCTCGCCGGCGATGCTGGCGGCCCTGCCGCTCCTGCGCCCGCACGCCACCGTCGACCGGGACCTGAAGCGCTACTTCAAGGACCCGCGGGTCCGCCTCGCCTTCTCGTTCCAGACCAAGTATCTCGGGATGTCGCCGTTCCGGTGCCCGAGCCTGTTCACCATCCTGAGCTTCCTTGAGTACGAGCACGGGGTCTACCACCCGGTGGGCGGCTGCGGCGCGGTGTCGGAAGCCATGGCCGGCCTCGCCCGCCGGCTCGGCGTCGAGATCAAGCTCGGCACGAGCGTCGACCGGGTGCTGTTCGAGGGCAAGCGCGCGGTGGAGGTCGAGGCCGGGGGCGAGCGCATCGCCGCCGACGCGGTCGTCATCAACGGCGACTTCGCCAAGGTCGTGCCCGAGATCGTGCCCGAGGCGCGCCGGCCGCGCTGGCGCGACGCCAAGGTGGCGAAGGCCCGCCTCTCCTGCTCGACCTACATGCTCTACCTCGGCATCGAGGGGCGGATGCCGGAGAGCCTCGGCCACCACACCATCCTCCTGTCGGAGGACTACGCCCGCAACATCCGCGAGGTCTCCGACGGGGTGCTGCCGATGCAGCCCTCGATCTACGTCCAGCACGCCGGCTACACCGACGGCGGCATGGCGCCTCCGGGACACACCAGCCTCTACGTGCTGGTGCCGGTGCCGAACCTGCGCGCCGGGATCGACTGGGCGACGGTGGGCCCGTCCTACCGCGCCCTGGTGCTCAAGCGGCTGGAGAAGCTCGGGCTCCACGACATCGAGTCGCGCATCCGCTACGAGCGCGTGGTCGACCCGACCCAGTGGCGCGACGAGTTCGCGGTGCACGAGGGCGCGACCTTCAACCTCTCCCACGACCTCGGGCAGATGCTCTACTTCCGGCCCCACAACCGCTTCGGGCCCGGGCTCTACCTCGTCGGCGGCGGCACCCATCCGGGCTCCGGCCTGCCGGTGATCTACGAGGGCGCCCGCATCACCGCGCGCCTGATGGCCGAGGACCTGGCCCGGCAGCCGGTCCCGGCCCGCGGGAGGCCGCTCAAGGCCGCCCCGAGCCTCGGAGAGGCCTCGTGAGGCGCCTCCTCCTCGCCGTCGCGGCGGCCTTGAGCCTGTCCGGCCCGGCCGTCGCGGCGGGCCTCACGATCGAGGTCGACGGGGTCGAGCCGGGGGCCGGCCGCGTCTTCGTCGCCCTCTGCACCGGGTCGCTGGCCGAGGAGGCCTGCCGCATCGGCCAGAGCGGCCCGGCCGCGGGCCCGAGCCTGCGCTTCGGCTTCGCCGACGTGCCGCCCGGCACCTACGCGGTCGCGGCCTTCCAGGACCTCGACGGCGACGGCCGGCTCGGCCGCACCCCGCTCGGCCTGCCGACCGAGCCCTACGGCTTCTCGAACGGCGCCGGCCGCCGCGGCCGCCCGGACTTCGCCGCCGCCGCCTTCCGCTTGCCTGAGCCGGGGACCGCCCTGCGGGTGCGGCTCACCCGCGCCGTTGCGGCCCGGTAGCATCCCCGGAGCGATGGCCCTCCCCCGGAAGGCGGCTCTCCCCGGGAATGCCGCAAAGCTCTGCTGTGGTGGCGGCATGATCCCCGATCCGGCGGCCACCGTCCGCGACCTCGCCTTCTCCTACCGGAACCATGCGGTCCTCGACGGGGTCGACCTCGCCCTGGCGCGGGCCGAGACCGTGGCGCTCCTCGGCCCCAACGGGGCGGGCAAGACCTCGCTGATGCGGCTGCTCGCCGGGCGCCTCGTCCCGGACCGGGGCAGCGTCCGGGTGGCGGGGGGCGATCCGGGGCGCGAGCCCGCGGTCCGGCGCGCCATCGCCTGGGTGCCGCAGGAGATCGCCCTCTACCCGCGCCTCACCGTGCGGGAGAACCTCGAGGTCTTCGCCCGCCTCTCGGGCCTGCCCCGCGCCACGCGGGGGCCGGCGGTGGCCCGCGCCCTCGAGCGGGCCGGCCTCGGCGAGGTCGCCGGCCGCCTCGTCGGCGTGCTCTCCGGCGGCTACCAGCGCCGGGCCAACATCGCGGTGGCCCTCCTCGGCGAGCCCGCCCTGGTGCTCCTCGACGAGCCGACGCAAGGGGTCGACCAGGCCGCCCGGGCGGCGATCCACGCGGTGCTCGAGCGCCTGCCCGCCGCTGGCGCCGCGCTGCTGGTCGCCACCCACGACTTCGCCGAGGCCGAGCGCCTGGCCGACCGGGTGGTGATCCTGCAGGGCGGCCGCCTCCGCCTCGACGGGCGCCTCGCCGAGCTGCTGGCCGGCCTGCGGGCCGGCCCGCCGGAGCACGAGGTGGCGCTCGCCGAGTCCGCCGGACCGGCCGCCGCCGCGGCCTTGCGCGAGGCGGGCTTCCACCCGGCCTCGCCCCTCACCTGGCGCGCCGCCGACGCCGTGGCGGGCGGGCGGGACGGCGTCGCGCTGCTCGGGCATCTGCGCCGCCACGGCGTGCCGGTGCGGGAGATCCGGGTGCGCGAGCCGGGCCTCGACGTGCTCTACCGCGACGTGACGGCGACGGAGGCCGCGCCAGACGCCCTCCGGGCGCCCGTGGAGACCCTGGCATGATCGCCGCCGCCTTCCGGGTGATGCTGCTCACCCTCTGGCGCGACCGGGCCGCCCTGGTGATGGCCTTCGTGCTGCCGACCGTGATCTTCTGCGTCTTCGCGGCGATCTTCTCCGGCGCCGTCGGCGAGCGCATCCGCATCCAGGTCGGCCTCCTCGACCAGGCCCGCACCGCGACGACCGGGCGCCTCGTGGCGGCCCTGCAGGCCGACCCGGCCCTGCGCACGACCCTCCTGCAGGGCGACCCCGTGACGGCGGTGCGCCGGGGCGAGGTCGACGTGGCCCTGGTGCTGCGCGGCGACCTCGCGGCCGGCCGCGACGCGGGCGACGCGCCGATCCTCGTCGTCGAGAGCCCGGCCCGGGCGCTGGCCACTCCGATCGCGCTGGGCCAGGTGCAGCGGGTGCTCAACGAGGCCCTGCCCGACGTGGTGCTGTCGCGGGTCGTCGCAGACGTCGAGCGCACCGGCAAGATCGGCCCGGACGAGCGCGCCTTCCTCGACAAGGCCTTCGCGGAGAGCCGCGAGAAGCGCGAGGCCTTCTCCTTCACGGCCCTGGTGGCCCGGAGCTCGACGGCGGAGGGCGGCCCTAACGGCCGGGACGGCGGCAGCGCCCGCGTCGCCTACTATGCCGGGGCGATCGCGGCGGTGTTCCTGCTCTTCGCCGCCATGCAGGGCGCCCTGTCCCTGGTCGAGGAGCGCCAGTCCGGCATCGCCGATCGCCTCGCCGCCGCCCCCGGCGGCCTGCCGGTGGTGGTGCTCGGCAAGTTCCTGTTCCTGGTGCTCCAGGGCACCGCGCAAGGGGCGCTGATCTTCGGGGCGGCGGCGCTGATCTACGGCGTCTCGGTCGGGCCGTATTTCGGGGCCTGGCTCGTCACCGGGGTGCTGGTCGCCGCCATGGCGGCGGGCTTGGGGCTCGCCGCCTGCGCGGCGGCGCGCACCCGCCAGCAGGCCCACCTCGCCGCGACCTTCGGGGTGCTGCTGCTCTCGGCGGTTGGCGGCAGCATGGTGCCGCGCTTCCTGATGCCGCCCTGGCTCCAGAGCCTCGGCTGGCTCACCCCCAACGCCTGGGCGATCGAGGCCTACCAGGCGGCGCTCGCCGAGGGAGCCGGGGCCGCCTGGCCGGCCTGGGCGGTGCTGGCGGGCCTCGCCGCCGCGGGGCTCGGCCTCGCCCTCGCCCTGACGGCGCGGCCGGCCCCGGGACCGGCGCGGGCCTGACGGGGCGACGCTTCAGCGTCGCCCTGCGGGCGTCAGCCCTTCAGCCGCTTGTTGCACTCCGAGTAGTAGCCGCCGCCCTTCTCGATCCAGTTCAGGCCGCCGTTGCCGGCGCCGCCGGCCGCCTTGTTGGCGTTGTACTGGTCGAGGCAGGTGTGCTGGCGGGCGGTGCCGGCCGGCTCCTTGGCGTATTTGGGCGCGATGGCGGTGGGATAGATCACGCCGGCGGCCGGGGCGTGCTGGCCGGCGGGCGCCGGACTGGCAGGCGCGGAATTGGCGGGCGCGGAATTGGCGGGCACCTGGGCCGCGGGCTTGGCCGGGATGGCGGGCGGGTTCGGCGGCGGCGCCTGGGTCGGCTTCGCCGCGCCGGGGCCGAACGGGTTCGGGGTCGGGGCGGTCGTCTGGGCGTGGGCCGGGACGGCGAGCGCGCCGAGGAGCAGCAGGGAGGCGAGGGAGAGACGCATCGGGGATGTCCGGATTCGGGCGCTCCAGCTTAGCAGCACCGCCGCGCCGGGGCGACACCTGCCGTTGCGGGAGCCCGCGCCGCCTTGCGCGACGCGTCTCAGCGCAGGTGGAAGGCGATCCAGAGCACCGCGACGGCGACGAGGCCGGCGGTGAGCCAGCGCAGCAGGCGCGCGACGACCGGCGGCACCGCCCCGCCCTCACTCCGCCGGGGGCCGGGCGGCCGCGCCCGCGAGGAAGGTGGCGAGCGCCGCCGCGCCGAGGCCGTCCTGCAGCGCCCGGACCGGCTCGTCCGGCATCGCCAGCAGCCACAGGGCGGCCGTGGCCGCGATGCACACGGCGACGGCGCCAAAGATTCCCCGCTCGATCACGCTGAAGACCGGCCTCCGCTCGCGGGGCGCCTCCGCGCCCCGGCGTCCCTCTACGCCAGACCGGCCGGCTTGGACAGCGCCCCGCCGCAACGCCCGCGCCTCGACGCGTCTCGGCCCTCCGTGCACGCCATCGATTGAAATCCTCTGCGTCATGGTGAATTTCGACCATGGATGATTCGGCGGAGCCGAACGTCATGCCCGGAGCCGGCCCTGGATCGGGCGCGGCGGGTTGCGGAGATGGTGATGGCGAAGCCCCTGGTCGTCGTGATCCCCCACCAGCTCGGCCGTGCCGAGGCGCGCCGGCGCATCGACGCCCGCCTCGGGCAGGGCCGGGACCTCGTGCAGAAGGCCGGCCTCACCATGGACGATCCGTCCTGGGACGGGGACACGCTCTCGTTCCTGGTCGGCGCCCTGGGCCAGAGGGTCGACGGCACCGTCGCGGTCGAGAACGAGGCCGTCACCGTCGAGGTCCGCCTGCCGCTGCTGCTCGGGATCTTCTCCGGCAAGGTGCGGGACGTCATCGCCGAGAAGGGCGGGCAGCTCCTGGCCGCCTGAGCAGGCTCTTGTCGCGAAAGCCGGCCGCCACTCCTGCGAAACCTGCAGGGGGCGAATGCCGGATCCGACGCGGGCCCGCCCCCGCCCGCGTTGATGAAATCCTGATATCGCGGCCCGGCCGGCCGCATCGTTTTCCCCCGTCGCCGATCGCAAAGACCCCGGTGAGTGGCATCGCCCGGGAGCAAGCGCGATGGATGGGGTTCACGACCGGCTCGCACGCGCCGCGGCGACCGGAGCTCTTCGCCGCGCCGGGGCCCCGGGCGACGGGGCGCGGCCGGCACTCTGCCGGGTGCGCGCCGCCTGCCGGCTTTGCGGCTTCTCCGTCCACGGCTTCCTGAACGGCATGACCTGCGTGCTGCAGGTCGACGGCCGGGCGCTGCGGGACGCGTGCCGCGAGGCCGGCGCGCCCGATGGCTGCGGCCTCGCCCGTGCCTGCGCCGGGTTGCAGGAGGCGGTCCGGGCCGCCCGGCGCCCCTGAACCGGCCGCTCTTTATGCCGCCTTAACATCGCGCGCCCCGCGCCCCTCTCGAATCCCTACGCGATCGGGAGGATCTCGCAGGTCGGGACCGCGGCTTTCAGCGGTCCGATCCGACGCGGCGCCCCTCGCGCCGCCCGACGGGGACAAAGATGTTCGATCTCGTGATGCTGGCGGCCGGCCTGGGCTTCTTCGCCCTGTCGCTCGGCTACGTCTCCTTGTGCGAACGCCTGTGAGGAGGCCCGCGATGACCCTCGATTACGGGCTCGGCGGCCTCATGACGCTCGGGCTGCTCGCCTACCTCGCCTACGCCCTCGTGCGGCCCGAACGGTTCTGAGGAGCAGGCCCATGACCGTCACAGGCTGGCTCCAGATCGCGCTGTTCTGCGCGATCGTCCTCGCGCTGGTGAAGCCCCTCGGCCTCTACATGACCCGGGTCTTCACGGGTGCCCGCACCCCGCTCTCGCCCCTGCTGCGCCCGGTCGAGCGCGGCCTCTACCGCCTCGCCGGCATCGACGAGGCGCACGAGCAGCACTGGCTCGCTTACGCGGGCGCCATGCTGGTCTTCCACGCCGCCGGCTTCGTGCTGCTCTACGGCCTCCTGCGGCTGCAGGCGCTCCTGCCGCTCAACCCCGCCGGCCAGGGCGCGGTGGCGCCGGACCTCGCCTTCAACACCGCGGTCAGCTTCGTCACCAACACCAACTGGCAGAACTACGGCGGCGAGAGCACCCTGTCCTACCTGTCGCAGATGCTGGGGCTGACGCACCAGAACTTCCTCTCGGCGGGGACCGGCATCGCGCTCGCCGTGGCGCTGATCCGCGGCTTCTCGCGGGCCTCGGCCCGCACGGTGGGCTCGTTCTGGGTCGATCTCACCCGCTGCACCCTCTACGTGCTGCTGCCGCTCTGCATCGTCTACGCCCTGTTCCTGGTCTGGCAGGGCGTGCCGCAGACGCTCGCCCCCTACGCCGAGGCGACGACGCTGGAAGGCGGCAAGCAGACGATCGCGCTCGGCCCCGTGGCGAGCCAGGTCGCGATCAAGATGCTCGGCACCAACGGCGGCGGCTTCTTCAACGCCAACGCCGCGCACCCGTTCGAGAACCCGACCGCGTGGTCGAACCTGATCCAGATGGTGTCGATCTTCGCGCTCGGTGCGGCGCTCACCAACGTGTTCGGCCGCATGGTTGGGGACGAGCGCCAGGGCTGGGCGATCCTCGCCGCGATGGGGGCGCTGTTCCTGGCCGGCGTCGCGATCACCTACGCGGCGGAGGGCGCCGGCAACCCGCTCTTGAACGCCCTCGGGCTCCAGGGCGGCAACCTCGAGGGCAAGGAAGTCCGCTTCGGCATTCCCGGCTCGGCCCTGTTCGCGGTGGTGACGACGGCCGCCTCCTGCGGCGCCGTCAACGCCATGCACGATGCCTTCACGGCACTCGGTGGCCTGATCCCGCTCGTCAACATGCAGCTCGGCGAGATCATCGTCGGCGGCGTCGGCGCCGGGCTCTACGGCATGCTGGTCTTCGTGGTGGTGGCGATCTTCGTCGCCGGGCTGATGGTCGGGCGCACCCCGGAATACCTCGGCAAGAAGATCGAGGCCCGGGAGGTCAAGATGGCGATGCTCGCCATCCTGTGCCTGCCGCTGATGATGCTGGGCCTCACGGCGCTCGCCACCGTGCTGCCGGCGGGCCTTGCTGGACCCGCGAACGCGGGGCCGCACGGCTTCTCGGAGATCCTCTACGCCTTCACCTCGGCGGCGGCGAACAACGGCTCGGCCTTCGCGGGCCTCACGGGCAACACCCCGTACTACAACCTGACGCTCGGGGCCGGCATGCTGGTCGGCCGGTTCTTCGTCATCATCCCGGCGCTGGCGATCGCAGGGTCGCTGGCCGCCAAGAAGACCGTGCCCGCCTCCGCCGGCACCTTCCCGACCGATGGCGGCCTGTTCGTCGGCCTCCTCGTCGGGGTGATCCTGATCGTCGGCGGCCTGACCTTCTTCCCGTCGCTCGCGCTCGGGCCGATCGTCGAGCACCTGGCCGGGGCGGCGGGCCAGACCTTCGCGGCGGGGGGCTGACCATGGCCACTGCTCGCGCCACCCGCATCCGCCGGGGCCTGTCCCGGCACCGGCCGCGCTCCGGCCCGCTTCCCGACCGCTCGGCGCTCCGCCCCTGCGACATCGTCCTGGCGCTCACTGGCCTCGCGCTCCTCGGCACCGGCGCGATCTGGGCGGCGATCATGCTCGGCAGCGCGGCGCTCGGGCCGTGACGATGACGAAGGGAACCCGCGCACGGACCTGACATCTTCCGGGTCATTCCGGGGCTCGCCGAAGGCGAGAGCCCATGATCCGGAACCGCAGGCAGTCCAGGGCGAAGCTGAACGCGCTCCACTCTCTTCGGAAACACCTGCGGTTCTGGGCGTGCCTTCGGCACTCCGGGCTCCGCTTCGCGGCCCCGGAATGACCCGGAGGATGGAAAGACCGTCGTCCAACCTGGACCAGCCGCGACACATCCCGGGCGCTGCCGCCGGCATCGCCCTCCCCTGAAATTTTTGCCTCATCCGGATCCCAGGATCATGGCCCAGTCCCAGAAACCCTCCCGCCTCGGCGCCGGCCTGATCGGGCCGGCGCTCATCGGTGCGGTCACGAAGCTCGATCCGCGCCAGATGGTGAAGAACCCCGTGATGTTCGTGGTCGAGGTCGTGGCGGCCTTCACCACGATCCTCTTCATCCGCGACCTCGTCACCGGCGGCCAGAATCTGGCCTTCACCGGCCAGATCATCCTCTGGCTGTGGTTCACGGTGCTGTTCGCCAACTTCGCCGAGGCGGTGGCGGAAGGGCGCGGCAAGGCCCAGGCCGAGTCCCTGCGCCGCACCCGCACCGAGACCACGGCGAAGCTGCTCACCGGCCCCGCCGCCGGCATCGGCGGGCCGGGCCACCATTACGAGACCGTGCCGGGTGCCGGCCTCAAGGTCGGCGACGTGGTGCTGGTCGAGGCCGGCGACGTGATCCCGTCGGACGGCGAGGTGATCGAGGGCATCGCCTCGGTCAACGAGGCGGCGATCACGGGCGAGTCCGCCCCCGTGATCCGCGAATCCGGCGGCGACCGCTCGGCGGTGACCGGCGGCACGCAGGTGCTCTCCGACTGGATCCGGGTGCGGATCACCGCGGCGGCCGGCTCGACCTTCATCGACCGGATGATCGCCCTCGTCGAGGGCGCCGCCCGGCAGAAGACACCCAACGAGATCGCCCTCAACATCCTGCTTTCCGGCCTCACCATCGTGTTCGTGTTCGCGGTCGGCTCGATCCCGAGCTTCGCCTCGTATGCCGGCGGCGCGATTCCGCTCGCCGTGCTGGTGGCGCTCTTCGTCACCCTGATCCCGACCACGATCGGGGCGCTGCTCTCGGCGATCGGCATCGCCGGCATGGACCGGCTGGTGCGCTTCAACGTGCTCGCCATGTCCGGCCGCGCCGTCGAGGCGGCGGGCGACGTCGACACGCTGCTCCTCGACAAGACCGGAACGATCACGCTCGGCAACCGCCAGGCCACCGAGTTCCGCCCGGTGCGCGGCGTCACCGCCGGGATGCTGGCCGACGCGGCCCAGCTCGCCTCGCTGGCCGACGAGACCCCGGAGGGCCGCTCGATCGTGGTGCTGGCCAAGGAGGCGCACGGGATCCGTGCCCGCGACATGGGCAGCCTGAACGCCACCTTCGTGCCCTTCACCGCGCAGTCCAGGATGTCGGGCATCGACCTCGACGGGTCGTCGATCCGCAAAGGGGCGGTCGAGGCGGTGATCGCGAGCCTGGAGGCCGCCCCGGCCCTCGTCGGTGCGGGCGCCACCGCCCGGGTGCTTCAGCCCCGCCTCGATCCGGCGGCGGCCCAGGAGGTCCGGGCCATTGCCGAGGAGATCGCCAAGGCCGGCGGCACGCCGCTGGCGGTCGCCCGCGACGGCAAGCTGCTGGGCGTCGTCCACCTGAAGGACATCGTCAAGGGCGGGATCCGGGAGCGCTTCGCGGAGCTGCGCCGCATGGGCATCCGCACGGTGATGATCACCGGCGACAACCCGATGACCGCCGCCGCCATCGCCGCGGAGGCCGGCGTCGACGACTTCCTCGCCCAGGCCACGCCCGAGGACAAGCTGGCGCTGATCCGGCGCGAGCAGGCGCACGGCAAGCTCGTGGCGATGTGCGGCGACGGCACCAACGACGCGCCGGCGCTGGCACAGGCCGATGTCGGCGTGGCAATGAACACCGGCACGGTGGCGGCCCGCGAGGCCGGCAACATGGTCGACCTCGATTCCGACCCGACCAAGCTCATCGAGATCGTCGAGATCGGCAAGCAGCTGCTGATGACCCGCGGCGCCCTCACCACCTTCTCGATCGCCAACGACGTGGCGAAGTACTTCGCCATCATCCCGGCGATGTTCGTCGGGCTCTACCCCCAGCTCCAGGCCCTCAACGTGATGGGGCTCGCCTCGCCCCAGAGCGCCATCCTGTCGGCGATCATCTTCAACGCGCTCATCATCGTGGCGCTGATCCCGCTGGCCCTGCGGGGCGTGCGCTACCGCGCCGTCGGCGCCGCCGCGTTGCTGCGGCGCAACCTCCTGATCTATGGTCTCGGCGGGATCCTGGTGCCGTTCGCCGGCATCAAGCTGATCGACCTCGCCGTGAGCGCCCTCCACCTCGCCTGACAAAATCCGGCTCGAACGAGAACACCGCCATGCTCCGGCACCTCCGCCCCACCCTCGTGCTCCTCACCGGCCTGACCCTCGTCACCGGCCTCGCCTACCCGCTCGCCATGACGGGCCTCGCCGGCGCGCTCTTCCCGGCGCAAGCCGAGGGAAGCCTGGTCCGTGGATCCGACGGCACCCTCGTCGGCTCCGCCCTCATCGGCCAGGCCTTCGCGAGCGCGCGCTACTTTCACGGCCGCCCCTCGGCCACCGTGGCGCCCGATCCCGTCGACGCCGCCAAAACCGTCCCGGCGCCCTACAACGCCGCCAATTCCGGCGGTGCCAACCTGGGGCCGACCAACCCGGCCCTGATAGACCGGGTGAAGGCCGACATCGCCGCCCTCAAGGCCGAGAACCCCGCCGACCCGGTGCCGCAGGACCTCGTCACCACGTCGGGCTCCGGCCTCGACCCGGACGTCTCGCCCGAGGCCGCCCTGTTCCAGGTGCCCCGGGTCGCGAAGGCCCGCGGCCTGTCCGAGGATTCCGTGCGCGCCCTGGTCGCCGGGCAGGTGCGGGAGCCGAGCCTCGGCTTCCTCGGCGAGCGCCGGGTCAACGTGCTCGCCCTCAACCGCGCCCTCGACGCGCAACAGGCCCGATGAGGGACAACAGGCCCTCACGCGAGGGCCACAGGCCCTCGCCCGACGCCCTCCTGGCGCAGGCGCGCCGGGAGGCGCCCGGGCGCGGGCGCCTGAAGATCTTCCTCGGGGCGGCGCCGGGGGTCGGCAAGACCTACGAGATGCTGACCACGGCGCATGCCAGGCAGCGCGAGGGCGTCGACGTGGTGGTGGGCGTGGTCGAGACCCACGGCCGGCCCGAGACCGAGGCCCTGGTCGCCGGGCTCGAGGTGCTGGCGCGCCACACCGTCCCGTATGGCGGCGGCAGCCTCGCCGAGATGGACCTCGACGGGCTCCTCGCGCGAAAACCCCGGCTGGCGCTGGTCGACGAGCTCGCCCACACCAACGCCCCGGGCTCGCGCCACCCGAAGCGCTACCTCGACGTCGAGGAGCTGCTCCAGGCCGGCATCGACGTCTACACGACCCTCAACATCCAGCACGTCGAGAGCCTGAACGACGTCGTGGCCCAGATCACCCGGATCCGGGTGCGCGAGACGGTGCCGGACGGGGTCCTCGACCGGGCCGACGACATCGAGGTGATCGACCTCTCCCCCGACGACCTGATCCGGCGCCTGCGCGAGGGCAAGGTCTACCTGCCGCGCCAGGCCGAGCGGGCGCTGAGGCACTACTTCTCCCCCGGCAACCTCACGGCGCTGCGCGAGCTCGCCTTGCGCCGCACCGCCCAGCAGGTCGACGACCAGCTCGTCACCCACATGCGGGCCCACGCAATTCCCGGCCCCTGGGCGGCGGGCGAGCGGGTGCTGGTCTGCGTCAGCGAGGACCCGCGCGCGGCGGGCCTCGTGCGCTACGCCAAGCGCCTCGCCGACCGGCTGCGGGCGCCGTTCACCGCGCTCACGGTCGAGGGGCGGCGCAGCGCCGGCCTGAGCGAGGCCGAGCGCGACCGCATCGCCGACACCCTGCGGCTCGCCGAGCGGCTGGGGGCCGAGACCGCGACCCTGCCGAGCCAGGGCCGCATCGCCGACGACGTGGTGGGGTTCGCCCGCGAGCACAACGTCACCCACGTGGTGATCGGCAAGTCGACGCGCTCGCGCTGGTTCGAGCTCCTGCACGGCTCCGTGGTTCACGACCTCCTGCGCCGCTCCGGCTCGATCAGCGTGCACGTCGTGGCGGGCGAGGAGATCGCCGGCGCGCCCGCGCCGCACAGGGGCGTGCGCACCGCAGCCCCGCCGAGGCCCAGCGCCCTACCCTACGCCGCCGCGCTCGCGGCCGTCGCCGCCGCGCTGGCCCTGGGCCTCGTGCTGCAATCCGCCCTCGGCCACGAGAGCACCGACCTCGCCTTCCTCACCGCCGTGGTGGCGGTGGCGGTGCGCTTCGGCCTCGGACCGTCGCTCGCCGCGGTGGTGGCCGCCTCGCTCGCCTACAACTTCTTCTTCCTGCCGCCGCTCTACACCTTCACGATCGCCGATCCCACCAACGTCGTCGCCCTGTTCTTCTTCACCCTGGTGGCGGTGGTGGTGTCGAACCTCGCGGCGCGGGCCCGGGCCGACGCGACGATCTCGCGGGCGCGCACCCGGGCGACCGAGGCGCTCTACGGCTTCTCGCGCAAGCTCGCGAGCTGCGGCACCCTCGACGACGTGCTGTGGGCCACCGCCTACCAGATCGCCCTGATGCTGCGCCTGCGGGTGGTGCTGCTGCTGCCGGACGGCGGCAGCGTCGCGGTGATGGCCGGCTACCCGCCGGAGGACGCCCTCGACGAGGCCGACCTCGCGGCGGCCAAGTGGACCTTCGACCACGGCCGCCCGGCGGGACGGGGCGCCGACACCCTGCCGGGGGCGAAACGCCTGTTCCTCCCCTTGCGCACCGGCCGCGGCATGGTCGGGGTGGTGGGGCTCGACGGCGACAAGCCGGGGCCGCTCCTCACCCCCGACCAGCGCCGGCTCCTCGACGCGCTCGCCGACCAGGGGGCGCTCGCCATCGAGCGCGTCCACCTCGTCGAGGACCTCGACCGGGCCCGGCGCTCGGCCGAGGCCGACCGCCTGCGCCAGGCGCTGCTGTCGTCGCTCTCGCACGACCTCAAGACGCCGCTCGCCGCGGTGCTGGGCTCCGCCACGACCCTGCGCGACCTCGGCCCCGCCCTGACTCCGGGGGCGCAAGGCGAACTCCTCGCGACCATCGTCGACGAGGCCGAGCGCCTGAACCGCTTCATCGCCAACCTGCTCGACATGACGAGGCTCGAATCCGGCGCTCTGTCGCCGAACCTCGCCCCGCACGACCTCGCGGAGATCGTCGCGACGGCGCTGGAGCGGGCCGGCAAGATCCTCTCCCGTCACCGGGTCGAGCTGGCCCTCGGGCCCGGCCTGCCGCCCCTGCGCCTCGACGCGGTGCTGATGGAGCAGGTCCTGTTCAACCTCCTCGACAACGCCGCCAAGTACGCCCCCGAGGGCAGCCTGGTGCGGATCGAGGCCTGGCGGGAGGAATCTCGGCGGGAAGCCCGGCGCGAGGGCGGCGCCGTGCGCCTGCGGATCCTCGACGAGGGCGAGGGCATCCCGGCGGGCGACGAGGAGCGGATCTTCGACACCTTCTACCGGGTGCGCAAGAGCGACCGGGTCCGGGCCGGGACAGGCCTGGGTCTCGCGATCTCCCGCGGCTTCGTCGAGGCGATGGGCGGGCGGATCACGGCGCGCAACCGGGGCGACCGCTCGGGGGCCGCCTTCACCCTGACCCTGCCGGTGCCCCGGGCCGCCCTGGAGGACGCCGCGTGAGCCAGTCTCCTCGCATCCTGGTGATCGACGACGAGCCGCCGATCCGCCGGCTCCTGCGCGTGGGCCTCGGCAGCCAGGACTACGAGGTCGTGGAGGCGCAGAACGGCCGGACCGCCCTGGCGCTGCTGGAGCAGGAGTCCTTCGCCCTCGCGATCCTCGATCTCGGCCTGCCGGACATCGCCGGCCACGCGCTGCTGGCGCAGATCCGCGCGCGCAAGCCCGACCTGCCGGTGATCGTGCTGTCGAGCCGCGACGAGGAGGCCGGCAAGGTCGAGGCCCTCGACCTCGGGGCGGACGACTACGTCACCAAGCCGTTCGGCATGAACGAGCTTCTGGCCCGGATGCGGACGGCGCTCCGCCACCAGCTCGCGGTCGGCGGCGAGCGCCCGGTCTTCCGGGCCGGCGACCTCTCGGTCGACCTGGTGCGCCGGATCGTCCGGGTGGGCGAGCGCGAGGTGAAGCTCTCGCCCAAGGAGTACGACGTGCTGCGCCTCCTCGTGCACCATGCCGGCAAGGTGCTCACCCACGCCCACCTCCTGCGCGAGGTCTGGGGTACGGCCGCCGACCCGCAATATCTCCGGGTCTACGTGCGCCAGCTGCGCCAGAAGCTCGAGCCCGAGCCCGAGCGCCCGCGCTACATCCTGACCGAGACCGGGGTGGGCTACCGGATGCGGGCGGCGGATTGAGGGATCCGGGGATCCCTCGCCGCCGCGGACGGGCCTTGCCCGCCCCTCAGCCGAGACCCGCCGCGAAGTCGATGCGCGAAGCCCATTCCGGATGGTCGATGAGCGGATTGCGGTTGCCCTGCATCTCCTCGATGGCGGCGTTGCGGTGCCGCTCGTACGGCGAGGGCGGCTTGGCGGCGTGCCACGCGAGGAGCGTCCGGATGCTCTCGGGCCGGTACTCCTTCGGGGTGCCGTCGATCTCGCCCGGATAGCGCAGCAGGAAGTAGAGCGTCGCCCGCGCGACCGCCCCCTTGCCGTTCGCCGGCTCGAAGCCGCCCTGCTCGCGCTTGCCGCACTCGCCGCGAACCGCCTCCTCGAAATCGGGGAAGTCGAAGTACGGAATGTTGCCGCGGAACGAGTTGCAGCCGGATTCGCAGGCGAAGAGGTGATGGAGGTCGCCCCGCATCGGCTCCGCCTTGCCGAACCAGGATTGCGGGACGACGTGCTCGCAATTGTACGGGAGGCTCGCCTCGAGGGTGTCGAGGGTCGCCTCCATCTGCTCGGAGGGCAGGGCCGCGGCGGCGAGGACGGTGCGCATCCGCTCGACCATGCGGCTGCGCTCGGCCGCGACGCGGGCATCCTCGCGGATCAGCTCCTCGGCCTCGAACGGCTTGCCGGAATAGATGCTCCGCAGCTTCAGGTCGGGATGGAGGTCGACCCACGGATACAGGTGCGTCATCGGCTTGTACGGCAGCCGCGTCCTGTGCGTGGCGTCCACCAGCCGGCTCAGCTGCCGGTACAGGGTGCCCGGGCTCACATGCGCATCGACCTCGTCGTAGTAGGCCTCGCGGCGCGCGGCATCCTGCGCCGCGTCGTAGTAGGTGCGCCCGCGGGCGCGCTCGACCTCGCGCAACGCCTCCTGCAGCTCGGGGGACGGCGCGGCCGCCGGCGCACCGTCCGCCGCGTCCGGCACCGGCAGTGCGGCGGGGCGTGGCGGGAGAGGCTGCGCCGTCGCGGCACCGTCGCCCCCGCGGGCCTGCGCCGGCATCCCCCCGGTCCCCAGCCGCACGCTGACCTGGAGCGGGATCGTCCAGGTGGCGGTGCCGTCCTCGCTGACGGCAGCCTGAAGCGGCGTCGACGCCGGATCCTTCGGTCCCGGCCCGCTCCGGACCTCCCGGTCCGATCCCGGTCCGTCCGCCGGCGGAGCGGACGGCGAGCCGGGCTCCTTTCCGTCGAGGATCGGCTGGCGCAGCCGGTCCTGGTCGGGGCCGAGCCGGGCCGCCCGGATCGCGCCCACGATCCGGCTGACCCGCACGCCCTCGTTGGCCTTCCAGGCGATGCGATGCTCGCCCATCTCCTCGGTCCACACCGTCCCGTCCCGGGTCAGCATCCGCCCCTGCCCGTCCCGCTCGGGAACCCCGGAATGATGCAGGGCCACGACCTCCCACTGGTCGTTGAACACCGGCGATCCGGATGAGCCGGGCGCCGTGTCCGTCTTGTATTGTATGAAATTCGGAAACATTTCCGTAATCTTGTTCTCGCGCAGCGCGAGCTGCTTCGGCTCCCCGTTCGGATGCTGGATGATGTTGACATACTCCTCGCAAAGGACCTTTCCTTCCTCCTCGATCAGTGGCAGCCAGAAGAAATCACCGAGCTTGGTGCCGTCGATCGACTGCTCGGCCAGGGCCACGATGGTGAAGTCCAGGCCCGGATCGGTCAGGAAGAAGGCGTCCGGCTCCAGGCCGACGCTGACGGAGGCCAGAAGCCTGCCGCCCGCATCCTCCTGGTAGTTGAACTCGACGCGGCTCGTCGCCGCCACGGCGGCCTCGCCGAGAACGTGGTGGTTGGTGATGAAGAGGCGCGGGGAAATCGTGAAGCCCGACCCGTAGCCGAGCACGGTCCCGTTGCGCTGGCGGATCGTGACGCGCCCGACGCAGCGGGCCGCGCGCAGCCCGATCTCGAGGTAGTTCACGCTCATCAGGTCGCTGCGCCCCAGGATGCGCTCCAGCGCCATCGCGGTGCTGGCGGCGGGCGCGGGCCGGGCCGCCTCGGCGGCAGCGATCCGGTTCATGCGCTTCGTCACCCGCTCGGGCGAATCCGCCTCGAGCGGCGAGACGGCCACGACCGTCGCCGTGCGCTCGCGCTGGGCGCTGCGCGACTCGTACCGCTCGGTGGTCTGCTCGATCGGCATTCCCAGGATCATCTCGGCGTCCTCCCGCATCCTCGATGTCGCGCGTTTTCTCGCTCTTTCCGGATTGCAGGGAAATGATGCCATTAATTAAATCAAAACAAACACGATATTACCGTTATATGCAAAATATATATTGCAATTTTGCGCATTTTAATCGATATTCAACACGCGCGAACGAGCGAACATCTCTCATATTTCCTGCACAATAGCATGACATCAGGATCATTATCGGGATAATTCTCCAATTTTATCTTAAATCATCAATATAAGATGCTGCATCGAAAGCAAATTTCGAACTGTTTTAATTTAGCATATAGTGCGGTGTCCGGACTTATCATTCCGGACACCGCACGATGTCGAGGTCGGTCGTGGGACGCGCGCTCGATCGAGCGGGTGCCTGCGGCGCGAGGAGCGGAACGCCTTCCTCGCAGGGCATCCAGCCCCATGCGCCCGACCCCGAAGGTCCCGAAATCCCCCTCGGTCCGCTGCCCCGGCCGGATCCCGCAGGGCCTCGTCCGCGGAGACCGTCACGCGGCGGCCCCGGCCGGGACGGAGGCGTCGAGCGCCGCGAGCGCCGCCGCGATCGCCGCCTCCGTCTCCGGACGCGGCCGCACCAGGGGCAGGCGCAGGTCCGGGGCGAGGCCGGGGCGCAGGAGCGCGAGGGCGAGCTTGACCGGGCCCGGGTCGGTCTCGCGGGACAGAGCCGCGATCAGCGGCGCCAGGCCGGCCTGGATCGCCCGGGCGCGGGCGTGGTCGCCGGCCCGGGCAGCGCGCTGCAGGGCGGCGCAAGGCCCCGGCACCAGATTGGCGACGACCGAGACGCAGCCCTGCCCGCCCAGCGCGGTGAAGGCGGCGGCGGTGGCGTCGTCGCCCGAGAGCTGAAGGAAGCCCGGGCCGGCCGCCCGCTCGGTCCGCTCGATCCGGGCGAGGTCGCCGGTGGCGTCCCTGATCCCGACGATCCCCGGCAGGGCGGCGAGCCGGGCCAGGGTCTCCGGCGCGAGGTCGATCCCGGTGCGGGCCGGGACGGCGTCGAGCAGCAGCGGCAGGTCGGTCGCCGCGGCGATCACGGCGAAGTGCCGGACGAGGCCCTCCTGCATCGGGCGGTTGTAGTACGGCGCGACCACCAGGGCGGCATCGGCCCCGGCGGCGGCGGCCGCCCGGGCCAGGGCGACGCTGGTGCGGGTGCAGTTGGTGCCGGTGCCGGCGACGACCGGAACCCGCCCGGACGCGGCCTCGAGGACGACGCGGAGCGCCCGGTCGCGCTCCGCCTCCGTCAGGGTCGGCGCCTCGCCGGTGGCGCCGCCGACCACGAGGCCTTCGGTGCCGTGCGCGACCTGCCAGGCGGCGAGGTCGCCGAGCGCCCGCTCGTCGAGCCGGGCGCCCCCCGCCGCGAACGGCGTGACGAGGGCGGTGAGCGCGCCGCCGGGCCGGCGGCGGGGCGGGAGCGCGGGCGTCACGGGGTGAGGGCCAGGGGGGTGCTGGCGAGGCGCACCGCGTCGGGCCGCCGGCCGGTCTCGGCGGCGGCGTAGGTCAGCGCGTCCCGGCGGCTGCGGAAGATGCCGCCGGCGAGGCCGTGCGTCTCGACGGCGAGCCAGTGACCCTCGGCGCTCTGGCCGACGACGAAGTCCAGGGGGAGCCGGGCCGGAGCGGGGACCGGCGCGGCGATGTCCACGGGGTGCGACATGGGTGAGGATCGGGTTCGCGCGGCCGTCCGTGGCCGCGGCCTCACCCTGCCCGGGACGCCGTAGGGGATCGATGCGGGCCGGACGGCGGCGGCATAAGGATGTCGTGGGGTTTCGGTCGCGGCGCGCGGCCGTGCCCCAGAACGGCGGCGCCCCCGCGGAGGACCGCGAGGGCGACGACGAGGACGACGAGGAGGCGGATCACGTCCCGGCCCCGCGGGGGCTCGGGGTGGCGGCTCACCCTCGCCAAGGCGTCACGGCCGCAGCTCGACCCGGCGGATCTCGCCGACCACCACGAGGTAGCACAGGCCCGCCACCAGGGCGTTGAGGCCGACGAACACCAGGGCGCCGCTGAACGAGCCGGTCTGCTGCACGATGTAGCCGATGACGATCGGCGTGGTGATGCCCGCGAGGTTGCCGAAGGTGTTGAACAGGCCGCCGCTCAGGCCGCCGGACTCCTTGGGCGAGGTGTCCGAGACCACCGCCCAGCCGAGCGCCCCGATGCCCTTGCCGAAGAAGGCGAGCGCCATCAGGCCGACCACGAGGGCGTCCGCCTGGACGTAGTTGCAGCCGATGATCGCCATCGACAGCAGCATGCCCGACACGATCGGGATCTTGCGGGCGGCGGTCAGCGAGTAGCCGCGGCGCAGGAGCTGGTCCGAGATCACGCCGCCGAGGATGCCGCCCAGGAACCCGCACAGGGCCGGCAGGGTGGCGGCGAAGCCGGCCTGGAGGATCGACAGGCCCCGCTCCTTGACGAGGTAGACCGGGAACCAGGTGAGGAAGAAGTAGGTCAGCGTGTTGATGCAGTACTGGCCGACATAGATGCCGAGCAGCATCCGCTCGGAGAGGAGCTGGCGCAGGGTGCGGCCGGCGCGGGTCGCGGTCTCGGCCGGGCGCCCGTCCATGTCCATCAGGGCGCCGTTGTCCTCGAGGAACGTCCGCTCGGCCGGGTTGATCGCGGGGTGCTCCCGCGGCCCGTGCACCACCTGGGTCCAGAGCAGCGCGAAGGCGATGCCGAGCGCGCCCATCATCGTGAAGACGTGGTGCCAGCCGAAGGCGTGGACGATCCAGCCCATGAGCGGGGCGAACAGCACGGTGGCGAAGTACTGGGCCGAGTTGAAGAAGGCCGAGGCCATGCCGCGCTCGTTCGCCGGGAACCAGGCCGCGGTGATGCGGGCATTGGCCGGGAAGACCGGCGCCTCGGCGAGGCCCACCGCCAGGCGCAGGGAGAACAGCACCGCCACCGCGGCGAAGCCGGAGAAGAAGCCGACCGCGCCCTGCATCAGCGTGAAGGCCGACCACAGGAAGATCGCCGCGGCGTAGACCCACTTCACGCCGTAGCGGTCGAGGAGCCAGCCGCCGGGGAGCTGGGCGAGGACGTAGGACCAGGCGAAGGCCGAGAAGACGTAGCCCATGGTCACGGCGTCGAAGCCGAGCTCCTTGGCCATCGCCGGCCCGGCGATGGCGATGGTCGCCCGGTCGGCGTAGTTGATCGCCGTGGCGATGAACAGCATCGCCAGGATGACGAGGCGGATGCGGCTCCGCTTCACGGCCGACAGGCCGAGGACTGCGCTCATGGGTCTCCTCCCGGGGCCCGACAGGGGGCCGCGACGGCGTCTTGTTCGCGCCCCCGCATTCCCGCAGGGGTTTTCGGGACGGGAGCCTGGGGGGTTCCGGGCGGAAGGTCCAAGTCAAAGGCTGAATGGGTCGATGCGCGAACAGCATCGAACGCCATTCAGCAGCGCGGCAGCCGGCATCGATGCCGGGTTCAGGAGGCGAGACCGTAGACCGCGTCGCCGAGGCGCCGGAACACCGCGCCGCCCTGGGCGCGCTTCCACAGCCGGGTGTTGAGGGCCGCCACGGGATCGTGGCCGGGCAGGGTCAGGCCGCGGGCGGCGAGCTGCTCCCAGATCTCGGCGGCGTGCATCGGCCGCCCGGCGGCGGCCAGGATCTCCTCCGCCGTCTCGATCAGCCGGCGGCCCTCCCGGCGCGCCGCGGCGCCGGCCGGCACTGCGGGCTCGGGCGGGGCGACCTCCGGACGGGCCGGCTCGGCGCGGGAGTCAGGCGCGGACCGCGGAGCGGACGGGGTCCGCGGAGGCTCCGCCCAGGCCTGCGGCGCCGGAACGGTGTCCCGGTGCGGCGGCGCGGCAGGCTGGCCCGGCGCCGGGTCCGAAGCGGCCGCCGACTGGCCCGGCCGGGCCAGTCGGCGGCCGAGGTCGAGGTAGAGCTCGTGCTCGGCGATGGCCCGGTCGAGGGCGGCGCGCTGGCGCCGCAGATCGTCCAGCCGGGCCTCGGCCTCCGCCTCTGACAGGAACATGTCGCCCTCTTTGGAATATTCCATATTCCCAAAGATGTCGGCATCGGGAAATGGAACTTATAGAATAAGAATATTCCACGAGAGTGCAAGCCCGCCAGCGAGCCATTCCCGCGCGATCCACCATGAACGGCCATTCCGCGCTCGACCTTCCCTCCCGCCTGGGGAAGCAGGGCGGATTGACAAGGGCCGGCACAGCGCCGGGCGTTTCCAGAATGAATTCGAAACATTCCATCAACGCAGCAGACAGCCGTTCATGTCCCGCGACGGTGTCGAACCCCTGCGCGTGATCGCTTGCTTCCCGCGTCCGCGGCGAGACAGAGGCGATGACGCGCGGAGGGGTCGACGAGAGCGGCGCGACCGGATGGGTGTCCGGCCGCCTCAGGCCGCCCCTGCCCCCGCGGCGGACGCCTTGCGGCGGGCGGGTTTCGGCGGCACCAGCAGGGAGCCGGGATCGGTCGGCAGCAGCTGCAGGCCGGCCTCGTCGAGGCTGATCGGCAGCTTCGGAAACACCTCCTTGACGTGGGCCACGTCGGCCTTGAACGCCTGGCGGAAGCTGCGCAGGGAGGCGTTGTCGGCGCCGAACTGCCGGTGGACCGTGTCCCAGCTCAGGCGCAGCGGGCGCTGCAGGCTGCGCAGCCGGTAGCCGATCCAGAACAGCAGGTCGAGCTTGCGCGCCGAGCCCGAGAAGGCGCGGGCGGCCCGGATGTCGACCGGCAGGGCGTGCTGGACCAGGTTGTCGTAGAAATCCTGGTGGAACTGCACCGTCTTCGACCAGGCGAGGCCGTCCTGGCCGCCGACGCGCCAGAGGTCGAGCTGGCGGAACGGCGGCATGGTGATGGTCGAGGAGCGCGACTGCCCGTCCCAGAGGCCGATCTGCATCGTGCAGGCGGCGAGCCGGTGCAGCTGCTCCTTGAACTGCCGGATGGTGCCGCGCTCGCCGCCGGTGACGGCGAAGCCCATCTCGCGCATGAAGCCCGACAGGCTGTCGGCGACCTCGACCGTGGGGCTGCGCTGGCGCACCGCCTCGGTGCAGAGGTGCAGCAGCACCAGCCGGGCTTTCGGGCCGTAGGGCAGGCCCTGCAGCTCCATCTGGCCGGTCGACGGGTTCTTCAGCCGCCCGGCCAGGATGCTCAGCGTGTTGCGGCCGTATTCCCGGAAGAACTCCCGGGTGTCGCCGGGGTCGCGGTAGGGCAGCCCGCAGAGCGCCAGCACGGAATGGATGTGCTGGATCGTGTCCGGGGTGACGGGCTCGGCCTCGATCACCATCCGGACCGCGTCGCGCCGGCGCTGGTCGCGCCCCATGGCGGCGCGGACGTCCTGCTTGCGGCTCGTCTCGGCCCGCTCGGCGTCGCGCAGGGCCTGGCGGTGGGCGATGTGCTCGACGATGACCCCGAACAGGAATCCGCCCCGGGCCGCTTCCAGCTCGGCCAGCAGGTCCTCGTCGTGGATCGCCGCGATCTTGGC
>NZ_LABY01000214.1 GCF_001043975.1 Methylobacterium variabile | reverse complement strand
GGGTGCGGCGCCCGTCGCGCCCCGCGATCTCGACCGTGGCGCGGGGCGGGGTGAGGGCGCTCACCCAGTCGGCGGCCGGATCCGCGTGGGCGAGGCTGCCGCCGACCGTGCCGCGGTTGCGCCCCGGCCGGTAGGCGATGGCCGAGGCCACCCGCCGCAGGGCGCCCCCGGTGTTGTCGGGCACGCGCCCGTCCTCGATGTCGGCATGGGTCACGCAGGCGCCGAGCATGAGGGTGCCGCCCTCCAGGCGGGCCTGCCTGAGTTCGGGGATGCCGGTGATGTCGAGGACGAGGTCGGGCTCGACGAGGCGCAGGTTGAGCATGGGCCCGAGCGACTGGCCGCCCGCGATCAGCTTCACGGAGCCGGTGGCCTCGCCGAGGCGGTTGAGGAGCGCGGGCAGGCTGGCCGGGCGCTCCCAGGCGAAGGGGGAGGGCTTCATGCAGCTTGCCTCGCGCGGGTCGAGTCCGGGTGGGCGGCCAGCACCGCCTCCACGATCCGGTGGGGGGTGACGGGGGAGTGCAGCATCTCGACGCCCAGCGGACCCAGCGCGTCGTTGACCGCGTTGGCGATGGCCGCCGGCGGCGCGATGGCCCCGCCCTCGCCGATGCCCTTCTGGCCGAAGCGCGTGTAGGGGGAGGGCGTCTCCATGTGGTCGATGCGCGCCATCGGCACCTCGGCGGGGCCCGGCAGCAGGTAGTCGGCGAAGGTGGAGGCGAGCGGCTGGCCGCGGCCGTCGAAGCGCATCTCCTCGAAGAGAGCGGTGCCGATCCCCTGCGCGAGGCCGCCGTAGA
Source organism: Methylobacterium variabile (assembly GCF_001043975.1). Taxonomy (GTDB): domain Bacteria; phylum Pseudomonadota; class Alphaproteobacteria; order Rhizobiales; family Beijerinckiaceae; genus Methylobacterium; species Methylobacterium variabile. The sequence goes on along the minus strand of NZ_LABY01000214.1, from coordinate 4,843 downwards.
TCTGGCCGTCGACGACCAGCGGGTTCACCAGCGTGCCGCCGTCCTCGACGATGACGTAGTCGAGGATCTCGACCGCCCCGAGATCGGGATCGACCGCGACCACGGCCGCGTGCGCCGCGTACGAGAAGGTGCCGGAATCGCGCTGCGGCTTGTAGCCGGCGGTGACCTCGAGCCCGCCCGGATCGGTGTCGGGGGCGAGATCCTGCGGACGCCGGTACCAGGTGCGGGCGATGGCCTCGAGCGGCACGTCGCCTGCGGGCCCGACCACGTGGCCCCCTTCGAAGCGGCACTCCTCGGGCCTCGCCTGGAGCAGGTGGGCGCCAATCCGTACGGCGCGGTCGCGCAGCTCCTCGCAGGCGGCGGCGACCGCGCCGCCCGCCATCACCATCACGCGCGAGCCCCAGGAGCCGGTCGAGTAGGGCGTCATCGCGGTATCGCCGTGGACGAGCCGAGTGCGCGCCACCGGCACGCCCAGGATCTCGTGGGCGACCTGGGCCAGCGTCGTCTCCAGGCCCTGGCCGTGGGAATGGGCGCCGATCCGGAGTTCGAGCCCGCCGTCCGGGGTGAGCCGGGCGGAGGCCTGCTCGTGGCCCGGCACCATCGGGATGCCCCAGCCGGAATAGACCGAGGTGCCGTGCGCCGCCTGCTCGCAGTAGATCGACAGGCCGAGGCCGATGCGGCGTCCGTCGGGCTCAGCCCTGGCTTGCCGGGCGCGCACGGCCTCCACGTCGATGGCCTTGAGGGCACGGGCCAGCGCCTCCGGGTAGTCGCCGCTGTCGAAATGCTTCCGGGTGATGTTCTCGAACGGCATCTGCCCGGGCCGCACGAGGTTCTTCTCGCGCACGACCTCCGGCGGGATACCGGCCTCGCGGGCGACCGCGTCGAGCACGAGTTCGAGGGCGAAGCAGACGCCGGTGCGGGCGACCCCCCGGTAGGGCAGGATCGGGCACTTGTTGGTCGCGACCGACCACGTGCGGCAGCGGTAGGCGGGAAAGTCGTAGGGCCCCGGCAGGATGCTGGCGACCTGCGCGGCCTCCAGGCAGGCCGAGAACGGGTAGGCCGAGTAGGCGCCGGAATCGACGGTCGCCTCGCAGTCGATGCCCCGCAGGGTCCCGTCGCGCTCCGCGTAGGCGGTGATGCGGTAATGGTGCTCGCGGCAATTGGCGTTGGCGGTGAGATGCTCGCGCCGGTCCTCCAGCCAGCGCACCGGATGGCCGCAGCGGAGCGCCAGCCAGCACAAAGCCACGTCCTCGGCGAGCAGGATCGCCTTGTAGCCGAAGCCGCCGCCGACATCCGGCGAGACGATGCGGATGCGGCCCTGCTCGATCCCGAGACATTCCGAGAGGCCGTTTCGCACGATGTGCGGCATCTGACTCGCGGTGTGGACGACGAGCTGGTCGAGGCGGCGGTCGAGCTGGACGACGGTGCCGCGGCCCTCGATCGGCGCCATGCATTGCCGGCCGGTCGAGATGGTGCGGCTGACCCGGATCGGCGCGTCGAGCGCGGCCGCGATGTTCACGTCGACCAGCGTCTCCAGGAAGACGTTGTCGCCCCAGTGCTCATGGACGAGGGCGGAACCGGGCGCGCGCGCCGCCAGCATGTCGTGGATCGCCGGCAGCTCCTCCAGGTCGAGGACGACGGACGCCGCGATGTCCTCGGCCTCGGCGCGGGTGGGTGCCACGCACATCGCCACCAGCTCGCCGACCTGCCGGACCTTGCCCGTGGCCAGCACCGGCTGCTCGGAGACCTTGAAGCCCGGCAGCCCCGAGACCGCGCGGATCGGCAGCACGCCGTCGAGGTCGGCGGCGGTGAAGACCCGATCGCGAAACGCCTCCGGCACGTGGATCGCCCGAATGCGGGCGTGCGCCAGGGGGCTGCGCACGAAGGCCACGTCCTGCATCCCGGGCAGGCGGATGTCGCCGACATACTGGCCGCGCCCGCGCATCAGGCGGTCGTCCTCCTTGCGGGGCAGCGGCGCCCCGACGCCCTCGGCGCTCATCGGGAGCCTCCCAGCAGACCTTGCGCCGCGCGCACCAGCAGGCCGTCGGGCTGCCGGAATTCGTTCAGGATCGAGAAGTGGTCGGCGCCCGGCACCGGCAGCAGCGCGCCGGGCGCGTGGGCGGCGGCCCGCAGGGCATTGAGGTTGCGCGCGTCGTGGACGAGGGCCGGCAGCTCGCGGGTGCCGTAGGCGATCGTCAGGGGCTTCTCCACGACCGGGAGCCGCAGGGGCGAGAGGGTCGCGATCTCGTCGTCGGTGAGTTGCAGCTTGTCGTTCAGGTAGGTGTCGCGGATCGGCGCGAGGTCGTAGACGCCCGAGATCGCGAGGCCCGCCGCCACAGCCGGGTGGCCGAGATGGAGGGCGGCGAGCTGCGCGCCCGCCGACCAGCCGGACAGCACGAGCGGGCCGCCGATCCCGTGCTCCGACCCGTGCGCGGCCAGCCAGTCGAGGCTCGCGCCGATCTCCGCGACGATCGCGGCGAGGCTTGCCTCCGGCGCGAGGCTGTAGCCCGGCATCGCGACCGACCAGCCGGCGGCGTTCAGGCCTTCGGCGAAGCAGGCGAAGTCGGCGCGCGTGTTACGCTGCCAGTAGCCGCCGTGGACGAAGACGAGGCAGGGCGCGGAGGCGCCCGCCGGGTAGAGGTCGAAGGCGGTCCGCTCAGGCCCCGCATACGGGATGTCGATGTGGTCCGCCCGCGCCGACCGGTAGGCGGCGGAGGCGGCGTTGCGCGCGGCCACCTGCGCGGCGCTGTCGGGGACGCCCGCGTTGTTGTCGTAACAGGCGCCGCGGGCTGCCGGGTCCAGCTCCGCCCAGCGGCGGCGCGGGTCCGGTGGCCTCGGGTCGTCGAGGATGAAGGCGGGCATCGGCACGCCCCTCAGGCCGCGATCGCCTGAGGCAGGATCGGCGAGTCGGCCTCGAAGCGGCGGCCCGCCCGCAGGCAGAAGGCCGGGCGCAGCAGCCGCTCGGCCACGACCTTGGTGTCCTCGTTGTCGCGCAGGAGGAAGCGGCCGCGGTCGTCGTGCAGCACCGAGACGTCGGCCACGCGGCCGACCTTCAGAGCGCCGAGGCTGTCGCTCATGCGCAGCATCTCGGCCGGGTGGGAGGTCACCATCGGCACGACCTCCTCCAGCGACAGCCCCAGCGCCATCATCGAGCTCATCGCCTGGGTGAGGCTGAAGCGGGCCTGGCCGAGGAAGGGGTGGTTCTCGTCGTCGTGGTGCTCGTCCGGGGTGCCGGCGGGCTTCGGGGCCTCGGGCACCTCGGTGTTGTAGCCGTGCATGTCGGCGCCGAGCGTGTAGGGGATGATGCCGGCCGGCAGCGAGGCGCGGGCGACCCGGTAGGAGAAGTGGCTGCCGTGGCCGACATCGACCCTGAGCCCCGCATTCATCGCCCGGCGGATGATGTGGTGGACCTCGCCCGCCTCGTTGATGAAGCCGCCGGGGTGACGGGTGAAGGGATGGGCCAGCACGTCGCCGGGGCGGAGCAGCGGGATCACCCGCTCGACGATGGTGTCGGCGTCCTCGCCGTTGGCGCCCGATTCCGGCAGGCCCCAGAGCTGGCCGAAATGCACGTAGAGCGGCAGGTCCGCCCGCCGGCTGATCTCGGCGGCCATCTCCATGACCTTGATGCCCCAGCGGGCGAAGCCGCCGATCTCGGCATGCCCCTTGATGCCGCGCACGAGGTCGCGGTTCTCGACCGCCGACTTCACCGTCGCCTCGATGTCGACGCCGTCCGGGCTGTAGAGGTTCGGGTAGAAATGGCCCTCCAGGCCGCCGACCAGATAGGCCGACAGGAAGGCGAGCACCCGCGTCTCGGCCTGCTCGGCGATGAAGTGGCGGAAGCCCGGCAGGGTCATGCAGCTCGGACCGCCCTGGTCGATCACCGTGGTGACGCCCGAGCGCACGCCGACCATGTCGGGGTTCAGGCCGAAGCGGCCGGTGACGTACTGGTAGACGTGGCCGTGGGTGTCGATCATGCCCGGCAGCACCAGCTTGCCCGAGACGTCGACCATCTCCGCGGCGGCGGAGGGCAGGATGGTCTCCTCGACCGCGGCGATGCGCCCGTCGCGCACCGCCACGTCGCGGACGCCGTCGATACCGGAGGCGGGGCAGATCACGCGTCCGCCGCGCAGGATCAGGTCGTAGCGGCGCGGATCAGGCTGGGCGTTGTCCATCTCTCGACCTCGTGATCGCGGCCGGTGGAGGCCGGCCTTGTTCTTGCCAAAAGCGAAGCATGCTTCGTATCTCCGGCTCTGCATGTGGCGTGCCAAGGCTGGAGATCGTCTAAGGAGGAGATCGATGGATGAGGTTCCGCGGGCCGAGCCTGCGCAGGAGGTGCCCGGGTCCGAACAGGTTGCCGAGGCGCCGTTCTGGCCGCTGTCCGAGCGCCCCGGTTTCCTGGCGCGCCGGATGCACCAGATCCACGTCAGCCTCTTTTCGGAGCGCTGTGCCGCCTTCCGCATCACACCGCTGCAGTACAGCCTGCTCTCGCTGCTGCGCGACCTGAAGGAAGCCGACCAGACCACTCTGGCGAACGCGGCCGCTCTCGACCGCACGACGACCACGGGTGCCCTTAAGCGGCTGGCTGCTCGCGGGCTGGTCAGCCGCACGACATCGCCGACGGATCGCCGCGCTCAGATCTGCCGCCTCACAGAAGCGGGCGAGGCGCTTCACGGCACCATGGAGCCGGCGGCGCGCTCGGCGCACGCCCTCACTGTGGCAGCTCTCACCCCCTCGGAACGCAAGTGCCTTGCAGAACTCCTGAGCCGCGTCATCGCCGACCACGATCACCGACGCGGCAAGGCCGACATCGCGTAGGACCGCGCCTGTGATCCTCCCCCGTTTT
>NZ_LABY01000213.1 GCF_001043975.1 Methylobacterium variabile | reverse complement strand
TCCGCCCCCGGGACGGCGAGGCGGCGCCCGACGCGCTCGCCGGCCTGCCGCGCCCGTTCTTCCTGTTCGTCGGGCGGCTCGCCGTCGAGAAGAACGTCGAGGCGTTCCTGCGCCTCGATCTCCCCGGCACCAAGCTCGTCGTCGGCGACGGGCCGGACCGCGCGCGGCTCGCTGGGATCGACCCGGGCGCGCGGTTCCTCGGCACGCTGACCGGCGAGGCGCTGGCGCGGGTCTACGCCGCCTCCGACGTCTTCGTCTTCCCGAGCCTCACCGACACCTTCGGCATCGTGCTGCTGGAAGCCCTGGCGAGCGGCCTGCCGGTGGCCGCCTATCCGGTGACCGGCCCCCTCGACGTCGTCGGCGGCACGAGCGCCGGCATCCTCGACCGGGACCTCGGCGCGGCGGCCCGCGCCGCCCTGGCGATTCCCCGGGCGGCCTGCCGCGCCGAGGCCCTGCGCTACACCTGGGAGGCGAGCGCCGACCAGTTCTACGGCAACATCGAGATCGCCCACGCCGACGGCCTGCCGGCGCAGCGGCGCTGGCGGCCGGGCCTGCTGCGGGCGCTGCCGGGCGAGGCGCCCTCACCGCTGTCGCGGGCGGGCGAGGGATAGCCGGATCCCGTGCGCCGCCGCCCGGTTGCACCGCGGTCGCGTGCTGCTCTAGGTTGGCGCCATCATGGAGCTGAAATGGCTTGAGGATTTCGCCAGCCTCGCCCGGACCGGCAGCTTCTCGCGGTCGGCCGACGAGCGCCACGTCACGCAATCCGCCTTCAGCCGCCGCATCCAGGCCCTCGAAGCGTGGCTCGGCGTCGCCCTCATCGACCGCAGCACCTACCCGACGACGCTGACGGCCGCCGGCCGGGAGTTTCGCGAGACGGCCGAGGAGACGGTGCGGCTGCTCCACGGCAGCCGCGCCGCGCTGCAGGCCAGCGCCCGGCCGAGCCCGCAGAGCGTGGCCGTCGCCGCGCTGCACACCCTGGCCCTGACCTTCTTCCCGCGCTGGTTCCGGCAGGTCGAGGAGCGCACCGGCCCGCTCGGCAGCCGCCTGCTGCCCGACGACTTCCACGCCTGCCTCCAGGCCCTCGTCGAGGGCGGCTACGACTTCCTGCTGACCTTCCACCATCCGAGCGTCGGGACCCTGCTCGACCCCGGGTTCTTCCCGCACCGCGTGGTCGGAACCGACAGCCTCGTCGCCGTGCGGAGCGCGGTGCTGGCGGAGACGGATGCCGGCCTGCCGCTTCTCAGCCACGCCCGGAACTCCTTCCTCGGCCGGGTGGCGGCCGTCGCGCAATCCCGAGGAGGCAGTGATCCTCCCGTCACCGTCCACACCAACGAGAACGCGATGGCCGAGGCGCTGAAGGTCATGGCGCTGGAGGGACATGGGCTCGCCTGGCTGCCCCGCAGCCTCGTCGCCCGCGACCTGGCCGAGGGCCGCCTCCTCGCCTCGGGTGAGTCGCTCCCGCTCGAGATCCGGCTGTACCGCAACGCCGCGCATCGGCGCGCCGCGGTCGCGGCGGTGTGGCAGGCGGCGGAGGCCATCGCCGACCAAACTATGCGAAATGCGAATGGGGTGGACTGACACGGCATTGGACCCGTCCCCGCCGTGCCGCGCATCGTCTCCGGCATCAGGAGGTCGCGATGCTCGGTGTTCTCGGTGGGATGGGTCCGATGGCGGCCGTCGATTTCATGGCCAAGGTCGTCCGGAACACACCGGCCTCCCGCGACCAGGACCACGTCCGGATGGTGGTCTGCTCGGCCGCCGACATTCCCGACCGCACGGCCGCGATCCTCGGCGAGGGGGCGGATCCCCTCCCGGCGATGCGGGACGCCCTGCGGCGGCTCGAGGCGGCGGGCGCGACCCGCATCGCGATCCCCTGCAACACCGCGCATCACTGGCACGCCGCGCTGCAGGCCGGGACGCCGCTGCCGATCCTGCACATCGTCGACGCGGTGGCCGACACGCTCGCCGGACCGCCGGGCGCCGCCATCGGCGTTCCGGCCACCAGCGGCACCGTCCGGGCCGGGATCTACCAGAGCCGTCTCGGCCTGCGCGGCTACGCCTGCCGGATCCCCGACGACGCGGCGCAGGCCGAGGTCATGCGGGCGATCCGGCTCGTGAAGGCCGGACGCCTCCCGGAGGCGACCGCGATCCTGCGCCGTGAGGCCGAGGCGCTCGCCGCGGCGGGGTGCCGCGAGGTCGTGATGGCCTGCACCGAGATCCCGGTCGCCCTCGCGGCGGCGGACGGCCCGGTGCGCGCGGGCCTGGTGGACGCCACCGAGGCCCTGGCCCGGTCCTGCGTCGCGGCCTGCCGGCCCGAGGCAGCCCCCGTCGCCGCCTGAGCGGGGCGCGGACCGCCCCTCAGGCGAACAGGTCCACGATGTCGAACCCCCTCCCCGCCAGCCGCTCGCTCAGCACCCGGCGGTGGCAGCGCTCCGGGTCGCGCTCGAAGCAGAGCAGGCAGGTCGGCCCGGCCGCGGCGAGGGCCGCCAGCTCGTCGAGGGCGGCCTCGCCGGCGCCGGTGTCCAGCACCTCCTCGCAGTAGATCCGCCGCATCAGCCCGGCATCGTGCGCCCGCGCCGCCTCGCGGCCGGCCTTGGGCGTGCCGAGCGCGCGCAGATGCGCGTAGGCGATGCCGGCCTCGGCCAAACCGGCGGCGAGCGCGCTCTTCGAGAAGCCGCGCTTGCGCGACAGGGCCACCGCCCGCACATCGGCCAGGGTCGCCACCCCGGCCCCGCGCAGGGCCGCCGTGAAGCGCTCGGAATCGGCGCCTTCGTACCCTATGGTAAACAGAACCTTGGCCACGCGACGCCCCGACAAACATCAGCCCCAGTCGGGGCTTATGCCCGATGGTCGAGGCCCGGGCGAGCCTCGCGGCCGCGTACGTGGCTTTCGTGCCACGCGTTTCGGAATTCCGTTCAGGTCCCGTCAAGCTTCCATTAACCGGCCCCACCGCATCGAATAGCCATAGTGTTCCGCGTCAAGTCAGGTCGCGCCCCGATGCCGATGGAGTCGAAGAGCCCCTCCGCCCTGTCGCGAGGTTTGTCCTGGGGGGTGTCCTGGGGCAGACGCCTGCTCGTGGGGGCGAGCCTGGCCGCCCTCGCGGCCTGCGCCGGCGGCGGGGCCGATTTCTACCCGACCAAGGGCGACGTGAAGCCCCATCCGGGCGTGGCCCGGGCCAAGCGCCACCCGATCCACGGGATCGACGTCTCGAAGTGGCAGGGGCCGATCGACTGGGCCTCGGTCAAGGGCGCCGGCACCCAGTTCGCCTTCATCAAGGCGACCGAGGGCGGCGACCACATCGACGAGCGCTTCCGCGAGAACTGGGACGGCGCCGCTCGGGCCGGCGTGCCCCGGGGCGCCTACCACTTCGTGTTCTGGTGCCGCTCGGCCAAGGACCAGATGGACTGGTTCAAGCGCAACGTCCCCAACGACCCGACCGCCCTGCCCCCGGTCCTCGACGTCGAGTGGAACGGCCACTCGCAGCTCTGCCCGAAGAAGCTGCCGAAGGCCCAGGCCCTCGCCATGACCGAGTACATGCTGCGGGAGATGGAGGCCTACACCGGCAAGCGGCCGATCATCTACACCGACATCACCTTCCACAAGGACGTGCTCGAGGGCGAGCTGCCGGATTACCCGCACTGGGTCCGCTCGACCGCCGCCGAGCCGGAGCAGCGCTACGTCAACCGCGACTGGATGCTGTGGCAGTTCACCTCGACCGGCCGGGTGCCGGGCGTGCGCGGCGACGTCGACCGCAACGCCTTCTACGGCACCCAGGCCGAGTGGGCCTCGTTCCTCGCCACCGACTGCGACCCGCGCCACCATCGCCGGCTCTCGGCGGCGGGGCTGTGCACCGACAAGTAGTCGCACCGCAGTGACGGAGACGACGAAGCCCGGCCCGCGACGAGCGGCCGGGCTTCTTCTTTTGGCTTCGATGGAAGCTCGCGAACAGACCTGAAATCCACCGGGTCATCCCGGGCTCCGCTGCGCGGCCCCGGGACGACGCGGAGGGTGGCAGGTCCGGGGTCCGTTCGGCGAACGACGCGTTGCCGAGCGCCCCCGCCGAGCGCCCCCGGCCCCGTCAGCCGTTGCGGAAGGTGTAGCTGTAGCCGTTGAGGGCCGGCGCTCCGCCGAGATGGGCGTAGAGCACCTTCGAGCCCTTGGGGAAGAAGCCCTTCTGGACGAGGTCGATCATGCCCTGCATCGACTTGCCCTCGTAGACCGGGTCGGTGATCATCGCCTCGAGCCGGGCCGCGAGGCGGATCGCCTCCACGGTCTCCTTCGAGGGCACGCCGTAGACCGGATAGGCGTAGTCCTCCTTGAGCACCACGTCGTCCGCGACGATCTCGCCAGCGCCGACGAGGGCGGCGGTGTTCCGCGCGATCTCGAGCACCTGCGCCATGGTCTGGGCCGGGGTGCAGGAGGCGTCGATGCCGATGACATTGCGGGCCCGGCCGTCGGCCGAGAAGCCGACCAGCATGCCCGCATGGGTCGAGCCGGTGACGGTGCAGACGACGATGTAGTCGAAGCGGAGGCCCATCTCGGCCTCCTGCCGGCGCACCTCCTCGGCGAAGCCGACATAGCCGAGGCCGCCGAGCTTGTGCACCGAGGCGCCGGCCGGGATCGGGTAGGGCTTGCCGCCCTTGGCCTTCACGTCCTCGATCGCCTGCTTCCAGCTGTCGCGGATGCCGATGTCGAAGCCGTCGTCGACGAGCTGCGACTCGGCACCCATGATCCGCGTCAGCATGATGTTGCCGACCCGGTCGTAGACCGCGTCCTCGTGCGGCACCCAGGCCTCCTGGATCACCCGGCACTTCATGCCGATCTTGGCCGCCACCGCCGCCACCATGCGGGTGTGGTTCGACTGCACGCCGCCGATCGACACCAGGGTGTCGGCGCCCGAGGCGATCGCGTCCGGCACGATGTATTCGAGCTTGCGCAGCTTGTTGCCGCCATAAGCCAGGCCCGAGTTGCAGTCCTCGCGCTTGGCGTAGATTTGCACGTCACCGCCGAGATGGGCGGTCAGGCGCGGCAGGTGCTCGATCGGGGTCGGGCCGAAGGTCAGGGGGTAGCGCTCGAACTGCGACAGCATCGATGAGGGCATCGCCGGGGGTCCCGTATGGAAGGCCGTTCCAAGCTAGCAGGCTCGTGGCGGAAGGTGCTCTCGAACTTGCGCGATCTTTGACACCAGAATGCGCCTTCTGCGCGTCAGCGTGCTACGATCATCCATATCAAGGAGCCAGAGCGGAAGGATCTCTCATGGCCGCCGGGCTCGACCGCATCGACCTAAAAATTCTCCGTCTGCTGCAGGAGGATGGCCGAATCGGCAACGCGGAACTGGCCAAGCGGGTGAACACCAGTCCGGCGACCTGCCACCGCCGCACGCAGCGCCTGTTCGACGAGGGGTACCTGCGCGGCGTGCGCGGCGTGGTGGCGCCGGAGAAGGTCGGCCGCGGCTCGCTGGTCCTCGTCGGCGTGGTGCTCGACCGCTCGACACCGGAGAGCTTCTCCGCCTTCGAGGCGGCGGCGCTCGCCATGCCGATGCTGCTCGACTGCCACCTCGTCGCCGGCGACTTCGACTACTTCCTCAAGATCCGCGTCTCCGACATGGCCGACTTCAACCGGCTGCACAGCGAGACCCTGATCGCGCTGCCCGGCGTGCGCCAGACCCGGACCTTCTTCGTCATGAAGGAGGTGATCGACAACGCGCCGCTCAGCTTGTGAGAACGCGACGGTTGCCGCTGTACGCAGTTTGTTCTAGTCCTGATCCGAGACTTTCCCGGAGCCTTGGCCCGGGACCCCCGGCGCCCCATCTGGTCACCAGCACGGTCGACAGGGTTCTCGGCATCGCGGGCTCCCGGCCGGTCCCCGGTCCCATCAAGCCTGGCCGCGCCCCATCGTCGTCGGCCCGGAGCCTTTCCTGCATGGCCTCTCTCGACAAGCTGTTCGACCGTTCCGCGGAGGGCCGCGTGATCGCGGTGCGGGGCGCCCGCGAGCACAACCTGAAGAACGTCGACCTGACGATCCCCCGCGACAAGCTCGTGGTGTTCACCGGCCTGTCCGGCTCCGGCAAGTCGTCGCTCGCCTTCGACACCATCTACGCCGAGGGGCAGCGCCGGTACGTCGAGTCGCTCTCGGCCTATGCCCGCCAGTTCCTCGAGATGATGGCCAAGCCCGACGTCGACCAGATCGACGGGCTGTCGCCGGCGATCTCGATCGAGCAGAAGACCACCTCGAAGAACCCGCGCTCGACGGTCGGTACGGTCACGGAGATCTACGACTACATGCGCCTGCTCTGGGCGCGGGTCGGCATCCCGTACTCGCCGGCCACCGGCCTGCCGATCGAGAGCCAGACCGTCAGCCAGATGGTCGACCGGGTGCTGGCCCTGCCTGAGAAGACCCGCCTCTACCTGCTCGCTCCCGTGGTGCGCGGCCGCAAGGGCGAGTACCGCAAGGAGATCGCCGAGTTCCAGAAGAAGGGCTTCCAGCGCCTGCGCGTCGACGGCGAGTACTACGCCATCGACGACGTCCCGAAGCTCGACAAGAAGCTCAAGCACGACATCGACGTGGTGGTCGACCGGATCGTGGTGCGGGCCGACATGGCCTCGCGGCTGGCCGACTCGTTCGAGACCGCGCTGGAGCTCGCCGACGGCATCGCGGTCGTGGCCTTCGCGGACGCGCCCGACGATGGCCCGGCGCCGGAGCCCATCACCTTCTCGTCGCGCTTCGCCTGCCCGGTCTCCGGCTTCACGATTCCCGAGATCGAGCCGCGGCTGTTCTCGTTCAACAACCCGTTCGGCGCCTGCCCGACCTGCGGCGGCATCGGCCACGAGATGCGGATCGACCCGACGCTGGTCATCGCCGACGAGGCCCTGAGCCTGTCGCGCGGCGCCGTCGCGCCCTGGGCGAAGTCGACCTCGCCCTATTACGGCCAGACCCTGGAGGCACTGGCGCGCCACTACCGCTTCCGCACCGACACGCCGTGGGGCAAGCTCACCGAGGCCGCCCGCCAGGTGGTGCTCTACGGCTCGGACGGCGACGAGGTTCGCTTCGCCTACAATGACGGCCTGCGCGCCTACGAGGTGTCGAAGCCCTTCGAGGGCGTGATCCCGAACCTCGAGCGGCGCTACAAGGAGACCGACAGCGACGCGGCGCGGGAGGACATCGGCCGGTTCATGGCCGAGACGCCGTGCTCGGCCTGCGGCGGCAAGCGGCTGAAGCCCGAGGCGCTCGCGGTGAAGATCGCCGGCTTCGACGTCGGCGACGCCACCGTGCTCTCGGTGCGCGACGCCCACCGGTGGTTCGGCGAGCTGCCCGAGCACCTGACGCCGAAGCAGAACGAGATCGCGGTCCGCATCCTCAAGGAGATCCGCGACCGCCTGACCTTCCTGGTCGATGTCGGGCTGGAATACCTCACGCTCGCCCGCGGCTCGGGCTCGCTGTCGGGCGGCGAGAGCCAGCGCATCCGCCTCGCCTCGCAGATCGGCTCCGGCCTCACCGGCGTCCTCTACGTGCTCGACGAGCCGTCGATCGGCCTGCACCAGCGCGACAACGAGCGCCTGCTCGGCACCCTCAAGCGCCTGCGCGACCTCGGCAACTCGGTGATCGTGGTCGAGCACGACGAGGACGCGATCCTGCAGGCCGACTACGTCGTCGATGTCGGCCCTGGCGCCGGCATCCATGGCGGGCAGATCGTGGCGCAGGGCACGCCGCCCGAGCTCCTGGCCGATCCGAACTCGCTCACCGCCAAGTATCTCACCGGCGCCCTCTCGGTGCGGGTGCCGAAGAGCCGGCGCACGGCGAAGACGATCCCGTCCGCCAAGGGGGAGAAGTCCGAGGGCCAGACCCTGCGCCTCGTCGGCGCCCGCGGCAACAACCTGAAGGACGTGACCGCCGCGATCCCGCTCGGCACCTTCACCTGCATCACCGGCGTCTCGGGCGGCGGCAAGTCGACCCTCGTCGTCGACACGCTCTACAAGGCGGCGGCGCGCAAGCTCAACGGCGCCCTGGAGCACCCGGCGCCGCACGACCGCATCGAGGGGCTTGAGCACCTCGACAAGGTCATCGACATCGACCAGTCGCCGATCGGCCGCACCCCGCGCTCGAACCCCGCCACGTATATCGGCGCCTTCACGCCGATCCGCGACTGGTTCGCCGGCCTGCCCGAGGCCAAGGCCCGCGGCTACCAGCCCGGCCGGTTCTCGTTCAACGTCAAGGGCGGGCGCTGCGAGGCCTGCTCCGGCGACGGCGTCATCAAGATCGAGATGCACTTCCTGCCGGACGTCTACGTCACCTGCGACGTCTGCAAGGGCAAGCGCTACGACCGCGAGACCCTGGAGGTGAAGTACCGCGAGCGCTCGATCGCCGACGTGCTCGACATGACGGTGGAGGAGGCGGCCGAGCTGTTCAAGGCGGTGCCGGCGATCCGCGAGAAGCTCGAGACCCTGGCCCGGGTCGGCCTCGGCTACGTCCGGGTCGGCCAGCAGGCCACGACACTGTCGGGCGGCGAGGCGCAGCGCGTCAAGCTGTCGAAGGAGCTGTCGAAGCGCGCCACCGGCCGCACCCTCTACATCCTCGACGAGCCGACCACCGGCCTGCACTTCCACGACGTCGCCAAGCTGATGGAGGTGCTGCACGAGCTCGTCGACCAGGGCAACAGCGTCGTGGTGATCGAGCACAACCTCGAGGTCATCAAGACCGCCGACTGGGTGATCGACATGGGCCCGGAGGGCGGCGACGGCGGCGGCACCATCGTGGCGGAAGGCACGCCGGAGGACATCGCCGCCTCGGCGAAGAGCCATACCGGGCGCTTCCTGCGCGAGGTCCTGGCCCGCCGCCCGGCCGCGCCCCAGGGAGGATCCAAGGCGGCGCCGCGCGCCTCCCGGACCCGCAAGCCGGCGGCGAGCAAGCAGGCGGCCGAATAGCTTCCCGCCGAAAACACCCGCGAATCACGACGGCACGGGCGGGGAACCCGCCTGTGCAACGCACAAAGTCCGCGTTTTCGTCCAGCTTCACCTCATGTACCACCAAAGTACAAAGGCGTTGCCGCATGACGAAAATGCGTCATTTGCGCAACGACTGCACAACATCTGCTTCCATCCCGAGCAAAGGACTCGCCTTCCGAGCGTAGCTGTCGGAACATCGGTGCTGTTCAGACTGTGCCGGAAGGCGGGATCCGGGTGTGACACCGCGCCGAGTCAAGCGCGCAACAAGAGCGGGCGAATTCGGCCAGGCGATCTGCACGGACCAGCCTCGAGAGTGGTTGGAAGGAAAGATCATGGGCAAGTACTGGCTGGCCGCGGGGGCGGCTGCCCTGTCGCTGGGCGTCTCGGCGACCGCATCCTACGCACAGACCACGACGGTGCCGGGCGAGCAGGTCGGCCTCGCGGTCGGGGCGCCGCTGCCTGAGGGCATCTACGCGATCGACACCTTCACCTTTCGCAGCCCCGATGGCCCGAACGCGACCTCGACCGACACCGCGGTCAACGTGCCGGTCCTGGTCTGGTCGACGCCCTGGAAGGTCCTCGGCGCCCGCTTCGAGGCGGTGGTCGCGCCGCCGACCATCTTCACCTTCGGCCGCGCCGCCGGCGCCCGGGATACCAGCATCAACGTCGGCACCTTCGTCGGCGGCATCTTCGCCTGGGATCTCGGCAACAACGTCGGCGTCAGCTACCTGGCCGGCGTCTACCTCAACGAGCTGAACGGCGGCCGGGGCGCCGGCATCCCGCTCCTCGCCTCGAACACCTACCGCCAGGGCTTCGCCATCAGCTACACCGGGGACGGCTGGAACGTCACCGCCAACCTCACCTACAACTTCTACGACGTTCCCGCCCGCTTCGGCGGTCCCAACGGCATCCCGGGCTTCTACGGCAGCCAGTATCCCACCGACGCCCTCAACCTCGACCTGACGGCGACCAAGAAGTTCGGCAAGTTCGAGATCGGCGCCATCGGGTACGGCACCACCAACCTGCCGAACCGCGGCCCCCTGGCCTTCGGCTCACCCTGCGCCGGCAACTTCGCCACCTGCGGCTCGGTGGTGCCGGGCGGCGGCGGCCGCTTCGCCCTCGGCGGCCTCGTCGGCTACGATTTCGGCAAGTTCTCGGTCCAGGCCTGGGTCGCCCGCGACGTCGCCACCTCGGTGCGGCAGGTCTCGCCCGCCACCGGCCTACCGACCAACCGCGAGGCCTACTCGACCGAGGGCTGGTTCCGCGTCATCGCCCCGCTCTACACCGTCGCGGCGGCGCCCGAGCCGCCGATCCCGGCGCCCCTCGTGCGCAAGTACTGAAGCGCACCCTCCCCCCGTCGAGACCCTCCTCCCTCAGCCCGGCTCATCGAGCCGGGCGTTCTTCGTTGCCGGGGCCGCACCGCCTGTCGGGCCCGGGTCCGCGACCTATAACGGGAGCGAACGGGCGGGGCGGATGTCAGCCCCGCCGGACGAGACGAGGCACGGGGCGCACGAGCCCCGGCAGGAGGCCATCATGGCGGCGCCCGGCGACTGGAAGATCCCCTCGGCGGTGCAGCCCCGCCCGGCCGCCTACGCCTACGACCTCGACCAGACCCTGACGGCCGTCGTCGCGCTGTCGTCGCGGGTGCCGGACGCCGCCTACACGGCCGAGATCCTGGGCACCGAGCGGGCCGGCAACGGCGTCCTCATCGGCGAGGACGGCCTGGTGCTCACCATCGGCTACCTGATCACGGAAGCCGAGAGCGTCTGGCTCACCGCTCATGACGGGCGCACCGCCCCGGGCCACGTGGTCGGCTACGACGCCGCCACCGGCTTCGGCCTGGTGCAGGCCCTCGGCCGTCTCGACCTGCCGCACCTGCCCCTCGGCAGCGCCGAGTCCCTGCGCATCGGCGACCGGCTGGTGATGGCGGGCGCCGGCGGCCGCTCCCGCGCCGTCGCCGCCGAGGTGGTGGCGCGGCAGGAATTCGCCGGCTACTGGGAGTATCTCCTCGACGAGGCGATCTTCACCGCGCCCTCGCACCCGCACTGGGGCGGCGCGGCGCTGATCGGCCCGGCCGGCGAGCTCGTCGGCATCGGCTCGCTCCAGCTCCAGCAGAGCGGCCGCGACAGCCGCGCGATCAACATGGCGGTGCCGATCGACCTTCTGAAGCCGATCCTCGCCGACCTGACCACCCTCGGTCGCGTCGCCGGCCCGCCCCGGCCCTGGCTCGGCCTCTACGCCACCGAGATGGACGACCAGGTCGTGGTGATGGGCCTGTCGCCCCGCGCGCCCGCCGAGACCGCCGACCTGCGCGCGGGCGACATCCTGCTGGCCGTGGGCCCAGCGGAGGTGAAGGACCTCGCGGGCTTCCTGCGCAGCGTCTGGGCCCTCGGGCCCGCCGGCGTCACCGTGCCGCTGACCGTGCACCGCGACGGCCGGACCCTGAGCATCCCGGTCGTCTCCGCCGACCGCTCCACCTTCCTGGTCGCGCCGCGGCTGCACTGACCTGGGGCCCGGCTTCGGATCACGCATCATCCTTCTCTCCCCGCCCGCCGGGAGAGAAGGACGCTCGCGCCTCATCGGGCTCCAGGCCGGTTCCGGGAGCGAGGGCCCAAAGCGCCCATCGCCGCACTGCACACCGACGCGCCAGGGGCTGCCGCGCCGTTGCGCGTGCGCCCCTTCCGCAGCGCCCGACCATACTCTGCGCGCCTTGCCCTTCGCGTGTGCAGCATAGTGCCTAAAGCGCTGAAATCGCCGCGATTCATGCGCCAGAGTGCTGCCAAATCGGCGAGCACGGGGGATGGTTGACGATTCCCTGCGCGCTGCATGTGAATCGCGCATGGCTGGCTTACGCGACCCCGCCTCCCACCAGCGCAGCCATTTCCCATATGGTGCGTTGCAACAGAAACAGGCGGTCGCTGACGAAACGGTTCGCACCGGCTGCCTGTTTAGAGGTCAAATCCGATGTTCGTCTCCCTCATCCTCAGCAAGATCCGCGCTTACCTCCGCTACCGCGAGACCGTCCACGAGCTGTCGCGCCTGTCGGACCGCGAGCTCGACGATCTCGGCATCAGCCGCTTCGAGATCCAGGGCATCGCCCGCTCGGTCGCGTAAGCGTCCGCACGCGTACCCCGTACCCGCATCACGAGTACTGCGTACCCAAGTCGATCGAAGGCCTGTCCGGCCGCCCATCGTCTCGCGCGCCCGCCCCCCTCGGCGGGCGTTCGCATGTCCGGGCCCTGACGTCAGGCCCCGACCCGCATGTCGACGGTGTTGCATCGGCGGCGGGCGATCCGATATGCCGCGGCATGTCCGGATCAGATCCCATTCACGTCGTCGGCGGCGGCCTCGCCGGCTCGGAAGCGGCCTGGCAGATCGCCGAGGCCGGCCTGCCCGTCGTGCTGCACGAGATGCGGCCCCTGCGCGGCACCGAGGCGCACCAGACCGACGGCCTCGCCGAGCTCGTCTGCTCGAACTCCTTCCGCTCCGACGATGCGGCGCTCAACGCCGTCGGGCTGCTGCACCAGGAGATGCGCCGCCTCGGCTCGCTGATCATGCGCTGCGGCGACGCCCATCAGGTGCCGGCCGGCGGAGCGCTCGCGGTGGATCGCGAGGGTTTCAGCCGCGCCGTGACGGCGGCGCTCGAGGCGCATCCGAACGTCACCATTGCCCGCGAGGAGATCGACGGCCTGCCCCCGGCCTCCTGGGACAGCGTGATCGTGGCGACCGGCCCACTCACCGCGCCCGGCCTCGCCGAGGGCATCCGCGGCCTCACCGGGGCGGACTCCCTCGCCTTCTTCGATGCGATCGCGCCGATCGTCCACCGCGACTCGATCGACATGGGCAAGGCCTGGTTCCAGTCCCGCTACGACAAGGCGGGTCCTGGCGGCACGGGGGCGGACTACATCAACTGCCCCCTCGACCGGGAGCAGTACGCCGCCTTCATCAGCGCCCTGATCGAGGGGGAGAAGACCTCGTTCAAGGAGTGGGAGGCCTCGACTCCCTACTTCGACGGCTGCCTGCCGATCGAGGTGATGGCCGAGCGCGGCCCCGAGACCCTGCGCCACGGCCCGATGAAGCCGTTCGGCCTGACCAACCCGCACAACCCGACGGTCAAGGCCTACGCCATCGTGCAGCTGCGCCAGGACAACGCGCTCGGCACGCTCTACAACATGGTCGGCTTCCAGACGAAGCTGCGCCACGCCGAGCAGGTGCGAATCTTCCGCACGATTCCCGGCCTCGAGGGCGCCGAGTTCGCCCGCCTCGGCGGGCTGCACCGCAACACCTACCTCGACAGCCCCCGCCTCCTCGACGCCACCCTGCGGCTCAAGGCAGAGCCGCGCCTGCGCTTCGCCGGCCAGATCACCGGCTGCGAGGGCTACGTCGAGAGCGCGGCGATCGGGCTGATGGCCGGCCGCTTCGCCGCCGCGGAGCGCCAGGGCCGCACGCTGGAGCCGCTGCCGGTCACCACGGCGCTGGGCGCCCTCATCGGCCACATCACCGGCGGCCATGTCTCGGCCGAGGATGCCGGCACCCCGCGCTCGTTCCAGCCGATGAACGTCAATTTCGGCCTGTTCCCGCCCCTCGACCGGGCGCCGAAGGCCCCCGACGGCAAGCGCCTGCGCGGCACCGAGAAGGCGCAGGCCAAGAAGCGGGCGATGACCGACCGGGCCCGGGCGGATCTGGGGGCGTGGCTCGGCGAGGAGCCGGCGCCGCTGCCGGCAGCGGCTGAGTAGCTCGGAAAGGCGCGCAACGGCGCTGCGCAGGGACTGCCCTCAACTTCCTCCACGTCATTCCGGGGCCGCGCAGCGGAACCCGGGATGACGTGGAGGGGCGCACAGCGAGCGCGAGGCCTGTGGAGGATTACTTGACCGATTGCGCCGCCCGCCACAGCCGCCAGATCCGACGCCAGTTCGGCACCTCGATCACGCTGGTCAGCGGGTCGTAGCCCGGCCGCTCCATCTGCGCGAGGTATCCCTCGACCAGGGCGACCGGCAGGAAGGCGGGGGCGGCCACCGAGGCGATGGTCGCCCGCTCGGTCGCGTAGGCGGCGAGGTGGCGGCGCACGAGCGCCCGCATGTCGGCGCAGGCGCCGAGCAGCCCAGGGCCGCCGCGCCCCGCCACGATGTCCTCGCGGGTCACCCCATGGGCCTTGAGCACGTCCGCCGGCAGGTAGACCTGGCCGCTGCGGGCGTGCCAGGGCAGCGCCCGGAGCAGGCCCGTCACCGCATAGGCGACGCCGGCATGGCCGGCGGCCGCAGCCCCCCCGGGCTCGGAGCCGCCCGCCAGGATCAGGCTGCCGAGGCGGATCAGGCAGGAGGCGGTCTCGCCGCAATACCCTTCGAGGTCGCGGGTCGAGGGCATCGGGTCGTCGTAGAGGTCGAACACCCGGGCGTCGATCAGGTCGACGAGGGGCTGGCGCGGCAGGCGTGCCTTGACCAGCGTGTCGTCGAGGGCCGCCGCGACCGGATGGGCGCGGACGTCGCCCCGCGCCTCGCCCTGGAGGGCGTCGCGCCACCATTGCAGGCGCAGTTCGCCCGGCATCGGGCTCGAGACCGCCTCGCGCACCCGCGCGACCTCGAGGCTGAAGGCGGCGAGCGCGTGGAGGTGCGGACGCTTCTCCGCCGGGGCGTAGAGGCTGGAATACCAGCGGTCCGGGTCGCTCTCCCGCACCAGCGCCTCGCAATGGGCATAGGCCCAGGCCGGGTCTCGGGGCTCGGCCTCGCTCATCGGGTCACGGCACCGCGATCAGGGCGGCCGCGACCTTGCGGTTCTCGGCCATCAGGATGTTGTAGGTCCGCGCCGCCGCGCCGGTCTGCATCACGTCGAGGCCGATGCCGGCACCCTTCAGGTACTGGCGCAGGGAATCGGGCACGAACACGATGTCGGCCCCGGTGCCGAGGAGCAGCAGGGTGACCGCGCCGGCCTCGGCGAGGAGCGGGCTCAAGCTCTCCGGCGTGATGCCGCCCGGCTCCGTCACGTCCCAGGCCCGGACGCCGGAGGGCAGCGCCAGGATCGAGCCGCGATGCGACATGTCGGCGAAGCGGAAGCCGCCGCCGCCGTAGGCGTCGATCGGGTACCGCCCCGGCACGAAGCCGTCATGCGTCGGCCCGGCCACTACTCGGCCGCCTGCGGCAGGGCCGAGCTGTCTCGCCCCGACGTCCGGGTGCCGCCGGCCTGCAGGCCGATATAGATCAGGAACGGGGTCGAGACGAAGATCGCCGAGTAGGTGCAGATCACCACGCCGGCCAGCATCACCACCGAGAAGCCCTTGATCGCCTCGCCGCCGAACAGCACCAGCGCGAGCAGCGACAGGGCGGTCGACATCGCGGTCATCACCGTGCGCGACATGGTCGAGTTGATCGACAGGTTGAGCAGCTGCTCGGTCGGCATGGTCTTGTAGCGCCGCATCAGCTCGCGGGTACGGTCGAACACCACCACGGTCTCGTTCAGCGAGTAGCCGACGATGGTGAGGATCGCGGCGATCGAGGTCATGTTGAACTCGATCCGCGTGATCACGAACAGGCCGACCGTGATGACGATGTCGTGCAGGGTGCCGACGATGGCCCCGAGCGCCAGCTCGCGCTCGAACCGGAACCACAGGTAGAGCAGAACCGCCACGACCGACAGCACGACGCCGATCGTGCCCGACTGCACCAGCTCGCCCGAGACGCGGGGGCCGACGGTCTCGACCCGGTCGAAGGCGTAGTCCTTGTCGAAGGCCTCGTGCGCCTTCTGCATCACCAGGGTCTGGCCGGTCTCGCCGCCGGCCTGGAGCGGGAAGCGCACCGAGATCGAGCCCTGGCCGAACTCCTGCACCTCGGTCTCGCCGAAGCCGAAGCTGTTGGCGGTGTGGCGCACCGTGCCGACGTCGGAGGTCACGCCGGGCTTGGGCCGCAGCTCGACCAGGGTGCCGCCCTTGAAGTCGATGCCGAAGTTCAGCCCGATCTGCAGGAACAGCACCACCGTGGCGATCGAGATGAACGCCGAGAGCGGGAAGCTGAAGCGCCGCAGGCGCATGAAGTCGAAGTGGGATTCGTCGGGCCAGAGGCGGAGGAGGCGCATCGTCGGTCTCGGAGAAGGGTGTCGGCGCGCCCCGGTCGGACGCAGCGCGTAGGGCGGGCGGCGTGTCGCCACCCGCCAAAGACGATCAGATCGGCAGGGTCTTGGGCCGCAGGCGCTGGTACCACAGGGCGATCATCATCCGGGTCAGCGTCACGGCGGTGATGACCGTGGTCAGGATGCCGAGGATGAACACCACGGCGAAACCCTTCACCGGGCCCGAGCCGAGGAAGAACAGGATCACGGCGGCGATCGCCATGGTCGAGTTCGAGTCGACGATGGTGGCGAAGGCGCGGTCGAAGCCGGCCTGGAGCGCCGAGGGGATCGAGCGGCCGGCCCGCACCTCCTCGCGCACGCGCTCATAGATCAGCACGTTGGAATCGACCGCGGTGCCGATGGTGAGCACGATGCCGGCGATGCCGGGCAGCGTCATCGTGGCCTCGAGCACCGACATCAGGCCGAGGATCAGGCCGACGTGGACGAGAAGCGCAATGTTGGCGAAGAGGCCGAACACCCCGTAGGCGGCGAACATCAGCACCACGACGAGGACCGTCGCCACGATGGTGGCGTTCTTGCCGGCCTCGATCGAGTCGCGGCCGAGGCCCGGGCCGACGGTGCGGCGCTCGATGATGGTGAGCTTGGCCGGCAGGGCGCCGGCGCGCAGCAGCACCGAGAGGTCGTTGGCCTGCTGCACCGTGAAGCGGCCCGAGATCTGGCCCTGGCCGCCGGTGATCGGCTGCAGGATGCGGGGCGCCGACACGACCTCGTTGTCGAGGACGATCGCCATCGGCCGGCCGACATTCTCGCTCGTTGCCTGGCCGAAGCGCTGGGCGCCGCGCAGGTTGAACTTGAAGTTGACGATCGGCTCGTTCGACTTCTGGTCGAAGCCCGGCTGAGCGTCGGTCAGGTCGGCGCCGTCGGCGAGCACCCGGCGCTCCACCGGCACCTTCTGGCCGTTGGCGTCGCGGGAGGGCAACATGTCGACGTCGCCCGCCGGGCTGTCGGCGAGCAGGCGGAACTCGAGCTTGGCGGTGCCTTGCAGCAGGGTCTCGATCCGCTGCGGGTCCTGCACGCCGGGGAGCTGGACCAGGATCCGGTCGGCGCCCTGCTGCTGGATCGACGGCTCGGTGGTGCCGGTCACGTCGATGCGGCGGCGCACCACCTCGATCGCCTGGCCCACCGCCCGCCGGGTCCGGGCGTTGAGCCCGGCATCCGTGAAGGCGAGCTGGATCGTGCCGTTCGGCTCCTCGCGGACGTCGAGGGTGCTGGCGCCGGTCTGGCCCATCACCGCGTCGGTCACCGGCTGGGACAGGGCGCGCAGCTTCGGCATCAGCTTGGCGCGGTTGGCCGCGTCCGACACGCGGAGCTGGACGCCGCGGGGGGTGAGCTGGATGCCGCCGTCGGCCTGGACGCCCTCGGCGCGCAGCGCGCCGCGCACGTCGTCGCGCAAGCCCTGGCTCATCGAGCGCATCAGGTCGTTGCGGTCGACCTCGAGCACGATCTGCGAGCCGCCCTGGAGGTCGAGGCCGAGAACGATGGCGCGGGTCGGCACGATCCAGGTCGGGAACCAGGACGGCAGCGACTTGACGAAGCCGGTGCGCTGCTCGGCCGAGAAGAAGCTCGGCACGGCGAGCATCAGGCCGACGAGGATCACGGCGAGCGTCGCGATGGCCTTCGTGGTGGAGATACGGAGCATCCGCGGCGTCCCAACCGGTCTTTCAGTGTGCTTCAGATAGGGCGGCCCGGCGCATCCGTCCGGGCCTCTCCCTGCGTCGGGATCAGGCGGCCTTGACCGGCTCGCCCTTGGCCCTGACCTCGGCGATCATGGTGCGGACCACCTTGACCTGCACGTTCGGGGCGATCTCGACCTCGATCTCCGGCGCCTCGGTCACCTTGGTGACCCGGCCGAGGATGCCTCCGGTGGTCACCACGGTGTCGCCGCGGCGCACGTTCTTGATCATGTCCTGGTGGTCCTTGGCCCGGCGCTGCTGCGGGCGCAGGATCAGGAAATACATGATCACGAAGATCAGGATGAAGGGGACGACCTGCACGAGGATGTCCGTGCCGCCGGTCGCCCCGGCTCCCTGCGCGAAGGCGGGCGTGATCACTCTCAAGGTCTCCCGAACAAGGCGGAAACGGGCCGCGCGGGTCTCCGGCGGCCTTGCAAAAGCGCGCGGACTATAGCCAGGGACGACCCGAAAGCAACGGCGGGGAACGGCGCGTCCCCGCCCGATCCCGGCGGGTTTTCGTCCGCGCGCCCTTGGGATTATGAGGCGCCACCCGCACGTCCGCCCCTGCGCAAGGAGCCCGTTCCCCCGCGATGACCGACACGCCGATGACCGACACGCCCCTCCCCGCCTCCGACCTGCTCCCCGTGCTGCTGCGCATCGCCGCGGCCCTCGAGCGCGCCGCTCCGCCGGCGATCCCCGCACCCGATCTCGCGGCGGCCGACGCCTTCGTGTGGCAGCCGGACGGGCGGCTGCAGCCGGTGCCGCGGGTCAACCGGGTCGAGATGGGCCTGCTGCGCGGCATCGACCGGATGCGCGACATCCTGTTCGACAACACCGAGCGCTTCGCCCGCGGCCTGCCGGCGAACAACGCCCTCCTGTGGGGGGCCCGCGGCATGGGCAAGTCGTCCCTGGTCAAGGCCGTCCACGCCGAGATCAACGCCCGCGACACGGCGGAGCGGCCGCTGAAGCTGGTGGAGATCCACCGCGAGGACATCGAGGGCCTGCCCGCCCTGATGGGGCTGCTGCGGCCCGATCCCCACCGCTTCGTGGTGTTCTGCGACGACCTCTCGTTCGACGCCGAGGACACCTCGTACAAGTCGCTCAAGGCGGCGCTCGACGGCGGCATCGAGGGCCGGCCCGACAACGTGCTGTTCTACGCCACCTCGAACCGGCGCCACCTGCTCGCCCGCGACATGATGGAGAACGAGCGCTCGACAGCGATCAACCCGGGCGAGGCGGTGGAGGAGAAGGTCTCGCTCTCGGACCGCTTCGGCCTGTGGCTCGGCTTCCACAAGTGCAGCCAGGACGAGTACCTGGCGATGATCGACGCCTACGTGGCCCATTACGGCCTCGCGGTCGCGCCGGAGCGGCTCCGGGCCGAGGCGCTGGAGTGGTCGACGACGCGCGGCGCGCGCTCGGGCCGCACGGCGTTCCAGTACATCCAGGATCTGGCCGGGCGGCTGGGGCAGCGGCTGGATTAGCGCCGTCCGGTTCCTCGATCGACCCTGACCTCCACCGAGTCATTCCGGGCTCCGCTTTCGCGGCCCCGGAACGACGTTGCGGATTCCAGTCGGTCGGGGAGAGGCGCGCCGCCGACACTGCCTCTCAACGCGAAGAGGCGGAGCGCTCGTGCGCCCCGCCTCCCCTCTCGCGATCGGTCCCGGTTCAGTTGCTCGCGAGGTGCGGCATCGGGTCGACCGGGGTCGCGCCCTTGCGGATCTCGAAGTGCAGCTGCGGCGAGGTGACGTTGCCCGACGCGCCCGACTTGGCGATGGTCTGGCCGCGCTTCACCTTCTCGCCGGGCCGCACCTCGATCTCGCCGTTATGGGCGTAGGCCGAGACGTAGCCGTTGGAGTGGCGTACCAGGACCAGCTTGCCGTAGCCCTTCACGTCGCTGCCCGCGTAGGCGACCGTGCCTTCCTCGGCGGCCTTCACCGGCGTACCCTCGGGCACCGCGATGTTGATGCCCTCGTTGCCGCTCGAGCCGTAGCCGGAGATCACCCGGCCGCGGGCCGGCCAGCGGAAGGACGATTGCGGGTCGGGCGGCGGGGCTGCGGGGGCGACGGCCGGCGCGGGAGCGGGCTCGGGCGCCTTCTCCGGCAGGGCCGCGACCTTCACCGGCTTCACCGGCTCGGGCTTCGGCGCCGGCTTCACCTCCGCGACCTTCTTCACCTCGGGCTTCGGCGCCTCGGCCTGCTTCGGCTCGGGCTTCCGGATCTCGAGCTTGGCCTCGACCTTCTTGGGCTCCGGCTTCGGCGCCTCCGCGACCTTCTTCACCTCGGGCTTCGCCGCCTTCTCGACGGGCTTCGGCTCCGGCTTCTTGGGCTCGGGCTGCCTGGCCATCGCCTTGGGCTCGGGCAGCTTGGCGGCGACCTTCGGCTCGGGCCGCTGCGGCTTGGCCGCGACCTTCTCGTCCTCGTCGTCCTGGGCCTGGCGCGCGGCCACGCGGGCGACCGGCTTCGGCTCGGGCTTCGCCGCGAGCCTCGGGTCGGGACGATGGGGCTTGGCCGCTTCCTCCTCGCGGGGCTCCGGCTTGCGCGTGGTCAGCTTGGCGGCGCGCTCGGCGGCCGCCGGGGAGACCGGCTTCGCCTCGGCCTGGCCGGGGCGCGCGGGCGCCTTGCGGGCCGGCTCCGGCGCGGGCTCGGGACGAGGCGCCACCTCGGCCACCCGGCGCACCGGTTCGGCCGTGCGGGTCTCGGCGACCGGAACCCGCGGCGCCGGCGCGGCCGGCACCGCCCGGGCGCTCATCGCCGGCACGCCGCCGGCGTGGTAGACCGGGATTACCAGCTGGCGGCCCGGGGTGACCTGCGCGGCGCTCGACAGGCCGTTGGCCTGGAGGATCGCCGCCGCGGGCACGCCGAAGCGGGTCGACATCTGGCTGAGGCTGTCCTTGGCGCCGACCGTGATGGTGGTGCCGCCGGCGGCGGACCAGCCGGCCGGGCCGCCGGTCACCGGGGCCGCGGCCGCGACCCGCGGCGTCTGCACCGGGGCTGAGGCCGCCGGCCGGCTCGACAGCGGCATCGCCGCCGCCGGGGCCGACAGGGGCCGCGACTGGATCGGCGCCGAGCGCACCGGTGCCGCCACCGCCTCGCCCTCCGGCAGGCTTCCGGTGGCTCCCGGCTCCCCGCTCGCGCTCGATGAGAACGGGTTCGAGAACGGGTCGAGCCGCACCGCATCGGTGCTGCAGGCCGCCGAAGCGCCCCCGATCAGCCCGATGAGGGCGAAGCGCGACAGCGTCCGCATCCCCTTGCCTGCCCCGCGTTCCCGCATCGACGCACCCGTACATCCACGCAACCGTCTGATGCGGATTCAAAGCGGATTCAGGTTAAGCTTCCGTTGCGGGGCGGCCTCCCGGCTTCACCGTGAGGGCCGGGAGGTGGCGGGGGCGCGGCGCTCAGAGGATCGCCGCGAGGCCGGGCGTCAGCGGGCCGATGCGCAGCGGCGTCTCGCGGACCTGGCGCCAGGGGCCGTCCGCCTCCTGCGCGATGGCGACGAGGCGGGGGCCGGCCGGGCCGGCGAGCGCCCCGATGAGGCGTCCGCCCGGGTTCAGGCGCGCGATGAGGGCCTGGGGCAGGTCGCGGAGCGTGCCGTTGACCAGGATGCGGTCGAAGCCGCCGGCCTCCTCCGGCGGGGCGCAGCCGTCGGCGAGGCCCACCATCGCGGCGCCGAAGCCGAGGGCGTCGAGGCGCGAGCGGGCGTTGCGGGCGAGCGTCGCGTAGCGCTCGAGGCTGACCACCTCGGCGCAGCCTAAGCGCAGCAGGAGCGCCGTGGCGTAGCCCGAGCCGGTGCCGATCTCGAGCACCCGCGCTCCTTGCGGGTTCAGCGCCGCCAGCATCGTGGCGATCACGCTCGGCGCCGTCATGGTCTGGCCGCAGGGCAGCGGCAGGGCGAGGTCGCGCCGGGCGAGGTCGCGGAAGGCGAGCGGCGCGAAGGCCTCCCTGGGCACCCGCTCCATCGCGCCGAGCACGGCGGCGTCGCGCACCCCGCGGGCGCGCAGGCCCAGCACGAAGGCCGCCGTCTCGACCGCGCCGGAGGCCTCCTCGGCGGGATCCGGTCCGGAGGCTTCCGGCGCGCCGTCCTCGTTCACGCGAAGGCCTGGGCGAACCGCGTCAGCGTCGGCTCGTCGGTGAGGTCGAGGCGCAAGGGCGTCACCGAGATGCGGCCCTCCGCGATCGCCTTCAGGTCCGTGCCGTTGCCGGGCTCGAAGCGCGCCTTGGCGAAGGCGAGCCAGAAATATGGGTTGCCGCGCCCGTCGAGCCGCTCGTCGATCGAGAGGAGCTGCTGGTTGCGCACGCCCTGCGCCGCCACCGCGACGCCCCGCACCGCCTCGGGCTCGCAATCCGGGAAGTTCACGTTCACCAGGATGCCGGGCTCGATCCCGATCTCCAGGATGCGCCGGATCACCGGCGCCCCGTGCTTCGCGGCGGTCTGCCACTTGACGTTGGCCCGTCCGCCGGCGCCGTAGGCCTGGCTGAGCGCGATCGCCTTCACGCCGAGGATCGTCGCCTCCATGGCGCCCGCGACGGTGCCCGAATAGGTCACGTCCTCGGCGACGTTCTGGCCGCGGTTGACGCCCGAGAGCACGAGGTCGGGCCCGTGCTCCTTCAGGATGTGGCGGATCCCCATGATGATGCAGTCGGAGGGCGTGCCCTTGACGGCGTAGCGCTTCTCCCCGGCCTGGCGCAGGCGCAGGGGATCGTTGAGGGACAGCGAGTGCGAGACGCCGCTCTGGTCGGTCTCGGGCGCCACGATCCAGACGTCGTCCGACAGCTCGCGGGCGATCTCCTCCAGGCAGCGCAGGCCCGGCGCGTGGATGCCGTCGTCGTTGGTGACGAGAATGCGCATCAGCTCCGCTGTCCTTCGTTTCGGGTGAGTCCACCCATGCCGTCGATTCGGGTGAGCCCGCCCATGTAGGGCGCGAGGGCCGACGGGACCGTGACGCTGCCGTCGGGGTTCTGGTAGTTCTCCATCACGGCGATGAGCGCGCGGCCGACCGCGACGCCCGAGCCGTTCAGCGTGTGGACGTAGGCCACGCCCTTGCCCTCCTTCGGGCGGTAGCGCGCCTCCATCCGGCGGGCCTGGAATTCGCCGCAGACCGAGCAGGACGAGATCTCCCGGTAGGTCCTCTGGCCCGGCAGCCAGGCCTCGATGTCGTAGGTCTTGGTCGAGGAAAAGCCCATGTCGCCGGTGCAGAGCGTCACGACCCGGAACGGGATCTCCAGGCGCTTCAGCACGGCTTCCGCGCAGGACAGCATCCGCTCGTGCTCCTCGGCCGAGCGCTCGGGCGCGGTGACCGAGACGAGCTCGACCTTGCTGAACTGGTGCTGGCGCAGCATGCCGCGGGTGTCGCGCCCCGCCGCTCCGGCCTCGGCCCGGAAGCAGGGGGTGAGGGCGGTGAAGCGCAAGGGAAGCTCGTCCTCGGCGAGGATCGATTCGCGCACCAGGTTGGTGAGCGGGACCTCCGCCGTGGGGATCAGCCAGCGGTTCGGCGCCCCGCTTTCCTGGGCGATCTCGGGCGAGCCCTGGATCGCCGCGAACTGGTCGTCGCGGAACTTCGGCAGCTGGGCGGTGCCGAACATCGCCTCGTCGCGCACCAGGAGCGGCGGTACCACCTCGGTGTAGCCGTGCTCACCGGTGTGCAGGTCGAGCATGAACTGGCCGAGCGCCCGCTCGAGACGGGCGAGCTGTCCCTTGAGCACCACGAAGCGCGAGCCCGAGAGCTTGGCGGCGGTCTCGAAGTCCATCAGGCCCATGGCCTCGCCGAGCTCGAAGTGCTGGCGCCCACCTTGAGCGAGGCCCCGTCCTTCGAAGCGGCTCTTCTCGACGTTGTCGTGCTCGTCGCGGCCCTCCGGCACGTCGGGGCCCGGGATGTTGGGGATCCCCGCCAGGCGCTCGGTCAGGGCCTTGGCCGCGGCGTCGGCGGCCGCGTCGAGCGCCGGCGCCTCCTCCTTGAGCCGGGCCACCTCGGCCATCAGCGCTTGCGCCCGCGCCTCGTCCCTCGCCTTCTTGGCCGCGCCGATCTCCTTCGAGAGGGCGTTGCGCCGCTCCTGCGCGCCCTGCGCCGCCGAGATCGCGGACTTGCGGGCATCGTCGAGGCCGATCAGCTCGGCCGAGAGCGGCTCCAGCCCGCGGCTCGTCAGACCCTTGTCGAAGGCGGCCGGGTTGTCGCGGATGGCCCGGATGTCGTGCATGGCGCGGTCCGAATCGTTTTTCAGAAGGGCCGGAGCTCCGGCCGGTGACGCCCGGACGCTTTGCAGCATCGGCCCGGCGGCGACAAGGGAGGAGCCCGCGCCCCTTCCGAACGGCTTCGCTTGCAGGCTGCCGCCCCGCCGTGAGAAGAGCCCGGCGCGCCGGTCGCGGCCCCGCGCCGCCTCCGGCCCGAACTTTGCAGAACTGGTCAACGCATGAACATCTTCGCCGCCTTCGAGGCCCGCATCGGCGAGGCGCTCGAGACGCTCACCCGCGCCGGCACCCTGCCGGAGGGGCTGGACCGCGCCCGCGTCGTGGTCGAGCCGCCGCGCGATCCGAGCCACGGCGATCTCGCCACCAACGCCGCCCTGGTTCTGGCCAAGGAGGCGCGCACCAACCCGAAGGCCCTGGCCGAGGCGCTCGCGACCGAGCTGCGCCAGGATCCGCGCGTCACGGAGGCCAGCGTCGCCGGGCCGGGCTTCATCAACCTGCGGCTCGACCCCGCGGTCTACGCGGACGTGGTGCGGACGGCGCTCCGCGAGGGCGAGGCCTACGGAAGGGGCGCCAAGGTGCCGGGCGGGGTCAACGTCGAGTACGTCTCGGCCAACCCGACCGGGCCGATGCATGTCGGGCACGGCCGCGGCGCGGTGTTCGGCGACGCCCTCGCCAACCTCCTCGTCGCCGCCGGCCGGCAGGTGACGCGCGAGTACTACATCAACGACGCCGGCGCGCAGGTCGACGTGCTCGCCCGTTCGGCCTTCCTGCGCTACCGCGAGGCGCTGGGCGAGACCGTCACGATCCCCGAGGGGCTCTATCCGGGCGACTACCTCAAGCCCGTCGGCGAGGCGCTGAAAGAGACGTACGGCGACGCGCTCCTCAGCCAGCCCGAGAGCGAGTGGCTGCCCCTGGTGCGCGACTTCGCCATCGACCGGATGATGGACCGGATCCGCGAGGACCTCGCGGCCCTCGGCATCCGCCACGACGTGTTCTTCTCCGAGCGCACCCTGCAGGGCGGGGGCAACGGCGGCGCGGTCGCGGCGCTGATCGAGGACCTCCGCGCCAAGGGCCTCGTCTACGAGGGCCGCCTGCCCCCGCCGAAGGGCCAGCTTCCCGAGGACTGGGAGGACCGCGAGCAGACGCTGTTCCGCTCCACCGCCTTCGGCGACGACATCGACCGGCCGCTGCTGAAGTCCGACGGCAGCTTCACCTACTTCGCCTCGGACATCGCCTATCACCGCTCCAAGGTCGAGCGCGGCGCCGTGGAGCTGATCGACGTGCTCGGCGCCGACCACGGCGGCTACGTCAAGCGGATGCAGGCGGCGGTGAAGGCGGTCTCGGACGGCAAGGCGGTCCTGGACGCCAAGCTGTGCCAGCTCGTGCGCCTGCTGCGCGACGGCGAGCCGGTGAAGATGTCGAAGCGGTCGGGCGAGTTCGTCACCCTGCGGGAGGTGATCGACGAGGTCGGGCGCGACCCCGTGCGGTTCATGATGCTGTACCGCAAGAACGACGCCACCCTCGATTTCGACCTCGCCAAGGTGGTGGAGCAGTCGAAGGACAACCCGGTCTTCTACGTCCAGTACGCCCATGCCCGGGCGGCCTCGGTGTTCCGCCAGGCCCGCGAGGCCTTCCCCGACCTCGACCTGTCGCCGGCCTCCCTCGCCGGGGCCGACCTGTCGGGCCTGACCGATCCGGGCGAGATCGAGATGATGCGCGGGATCGCCCAGGTGCCGCGGGTGATCGAGGCGGCGGCGGCGGCCCACGAGCCGCACCGGCTCGCCTTCCACCTCTACGAGCTGGCCAGCGCGTTCCATAGTTTCTGGAACAAGGGCAAAGACTTGCCGCAATTACGGTTTGTTAATCAAACCGACAGAAAGTCAACGCTGGCGAGGCTGGCTCTCGTCGGCGCCCTCAAGGGCGTGGTCGCGGCCAATCTCGGGATCCTCGGCGTGTCCGCCCCCGACGAGATGCGCTGAGGCCTCGGCGCCGGATGTCCGGCGCGACCTGACGCCGCGGGGTGCCTCGGGCGCCGCCGCGGCGGGACGCGAGCGTGGGATCTGACGGTCGCCGAACCCATATCGGGGGCGGCGCCGGTGTCTCCGAGCCGGGCCTGAGCGCGGCGAGGTGACGCGAGGGCGAACAGGATATGGTGCTGCCATGACGACGAATGCTTCCCGGGTTCCCGTCGACTACGACGGCTACGAGCAGGATCGGCAGCCGGCCCCCGCCCGCCAGGATCAGGTCCGGCAGGGCGCGCGGCCCGATCCCCTCGCCGAACTCGCCCGCATCGTCGGCCAGGACGATCCGTTCCGCGCCCTGCTCGAGGCGAAGGAAGCGAAGGAGGCGAGCCGCACCGCCGAGCCCCGCGGCCGCGTCGAGCCGGTGCTGCCGAGCTACGGCGAGGCCCCCGGTCCGGAGGGCGGCCTGTCCGCCTCCCGCAGCGAGCCGACGATGGGCGCGCCGGAGCATTCCGCGCCGCCTCCGGCGTACACCCCGGCCGCCGCGTTCAACCAGTACCTCGCCGCGGTCGAGCGCGAGACCGTCTCGGAGCCGGCCCCGGCCCATGACGAGGCGGAGGCTGCGCCGCCCGCCGAGCCGCGGCCGCGGGGCCGCCGGCGCATCGCGCTCGTCGGCACGGCCCTCGGCATCGTCGCGGTGGCGGTGGGCGGGGCGCTGACCTGGCGCGCCCTCCATCCCGGCCGCTCCGGCGCGCCGATTCTGGTGATGGCCGACCAGGCGCCCCTGAAGGTGGCGCCCCAGAATGCCGGCGGCGTCGAGATTCCGGACCAGAACAAGCAGATCTACGAGCGCAACGCCAAGGACGCGCAGATCCGCATCGTCAACCGCGAGGAGCAGCCGCTCGACGTCAAGCAGGCGGCCCGCTCGCTGGTCGCCGAGGCCGGCCCGTCCGCGCCGCCCGCCGCCCCCGGCAACGCGCTGACCGAGTCCCTCGGCGAGCCGCGCCGGGTGCGCACGGTCTCGGTCCGGCCCGAGCCCTCGCCGGCCGAGGCCCAGCGGGCGGCGCAGGCCGCCGCCCAGCAATCGGCCGCCCGGCCCGAAGTCTCGCCGATCCCGACCATGACCCTGCCGACCGAGGCGACCGGCTCGACGCCCGCCCCAGTCACGCCCCGCTCGACGCGGGTCGTCCCGACCGCCCCGGCCGCCCAGACCCCGCCGGCCGAGACCCCGGCGCCGGTCGCCGAGTCGCCGCGGCCGAAGCCGGTGCAGCGCGTCGCCTCCGCCGAGCCCCCGGTCACCACGCAGGCGGTGCCGACGCCGCAGGCGCCGGTCGGCGGGTTCTCGGTGCAGCTCTCGGTGCGCGCCACCGAGAAGGAGGCCGAGCTCGCCTTCAAGCAGGCCCAGGAGCGCTACGGCGCCGTGCTCGGCGGCCAGTCGCCGCTGATCCGGCAGGCCGAGGTCAACGGCAAGTCGATCTTCCGCGTCCGCGTCGGGCCGATGTCGAAGGAGAGCGCCGACGGCCTGTGCGGCAAGCTCAAGGCCGCGGGCGCTGCCTGCTTCGTCGCCAAGAACTGACGAACGACCGGAATAGACCCTCCTGAGGTCTGACGGTCCGAGAAACCCGCCGGCTGTGGCTCCCCGCCGACAGCCGGGCGGCGGCGGATCTCCTACACTCCGCACTTTCCGCTTGCGATTCCGCGCAGCCGGTGCCCGCATGGGCGCCGGGCGGGATCGCGCTCTCCCTGGCCCCCCTTTTCAAGCGACGAGAGCCGCCGTCGATGACGTGCCTTGCCCTGATCCTCGGCTGCGCCGGCCCGATCCTGAGCCCCGAGGAGGCTGCCTTCTTCCGTGAGGTGCGGCCCTGGGGCTTCATCCTGTTCAAGCGCAACATCGACCATCCCGAGCAGGTGCGGGCCCTGACGGCCGCCCTGCGCGAGGCCGTCGGCCGGGCCGACGCTCCGATCCTGATCGACCAGGAGGGCGGGAGGGTGCAGCGCATGACCCGGCCGCACTGGCGGCCCTACCCGTCGGGCCGGGCCTATCTCCGCGCCGGCGGTCCCGAGGGCGGGCCGGCGTTGGCCGGCCTCGGCGCCCGCCTGATGGCGCACGACCTCGCGATGGTCGGCATCAACGTCGACTGCGCCCCGGTCCTCGACGTGCCGGTGCCCGGCGCCCACGACGTCATCGGCGACCGGGCCTACGGCACCGATCCGGGCGTGGTGGCGGCCTTCGGGCGGGCGGTGGCCGAGGGCCTGATGGCCGGCGGCGTCCTGCCGGTGATGAAGCACATGCCGGGCCACGGCCGCGCCGGCGCCGACAGCCACCACGCCCTGCCGGTGGTCGAGGCGAGCCGGGCCGAGCTGGAGGCGCACGACTTCCAGCCCTTCCGGGCGCTGGCCGACCTGCCGATGGCCATGTCGGCCCACGTGGTGTTCCGGGCCCTCGACCCCGACAACCCGGCCACCACCTCGGCCCGGGTGATCGGCGAGATCGTGCGCGGTCGCATCGGCTTCGACGGTCTGCTGATGACCGACGACCTGTCGATGAACGCCCTCTCGGGGAGCTTCCGGGACCGTGCCGCCGCCGCCTTCCGGGCCGGCTGCGACGTCGGCCTGCACTGCAACGGCGTGCGCGCCGAGATGGAGGAGGTCGTGGCCGCCGCCCCGGTCCTCGCCGGCGCGTCCTTGCGCCGGGCGCAAGGCGCGCTCGCCCGGCTGGTGCCGGACGCGGCGGCCTTCGATCCGGCCGAGGCCCGCGCCCGCCTCGATGCCGGGCTCGCCGCCGCGGCCTGACGGTGCGGACCGCCGTGGCGGGAGGCGACGACTTCGCGGAGGCCGGTCCCGACGCCTCCGCCGAGGCGGCCTTCGTGGTCGACGTCGACGGCTTCGAGGGGCCCCTCGACCTGCTGCTGGAACTGGCCCGGCGCCAGAAGGTCGATCTCTCCCGCATCTCGATCCTGGCCCTCGTCGAGCAGTACCTCGCCTTCATCGAGGAGGCCCGCCGCCTGCGGCTGGAGCTGGCGGCCGACTACCTGGTGATGGCGGCCTGGCTCGCCTACCTGAAGTCGCGCCTCCTGCTGCCGGCGCCGCCCCGCGGCCCCGAGCCCGCCGCCGGCGACCTCGCCGAGGCCCTCGCCCTCCGGCTGCGCCGCCTGGAGGCGATCCGCGCCGCCGCCCTCCTGCTCTCCGAGCGGGCCCAGCTCGGGCGCGACGTCTTAGCCCGCGGCGCGGCGGCGTCCGCGCCCGCGGCGGCGGATCCCGGTCCCTTCGGGACGACCCTGCACGAGCTGATCGCGGCCTATGCCCGCCAGCGCCAGGAGCGGGCCCGGGCTCAGGTCACCCTGCCGCCCCGCACGGTCTGGTCCCTGGTCGATGCCCGGGAGGCCCTCGAGCGGCTGATCGGCCCGCGGGACGAGTGGACCGACCTCGATGCCTACCTGGCGCAGTACCTCGTCGATCCGAAGCGCCGCGCCACGGTTCGGGCCTCGTCCCTCTCGGCGGTGCTGGAGCTTGCCCGAGAGGGTCAGCTCCTGCTGCGCCAGGAGCGGCCTTTCGCGCCGATCCAGATCCGCGCCGCCGGAGCCTGAGCGTGGCCCGGTCCGCCCGCGCGCCCGGCCCTGCCCCCTCCGCGGCCGCGCGCCTCGTCGAAGCACTGATCTTCTGCGCGCCCGCGCCCCTCACCGAGGCGGAGATCGCCGCCCGCCTGCCCCCGGGCACCGACGTGCCGGGGGCGCTGGCCGAGATCGCCCGCTTCTTCGCACCCCGGGGCGTCACCCTGGCGCGGGTCGCCGGCGGCTACGCCTTC
>NZ_LABY01000212.1 GCF_001043975.1 Methylobacterium variabile | reverse complement strand
CCGCACATTGCTCCGCCCGCCTCCGTGTCGCCGCGCATCCTGCACGCCTCGGTTTTGACACGAAATTTACATGCATGCGGCAATTGTTCAATTAAGCGCAACCTTCGCGCCTGCCCGACGCTCCCCTCGCCCCGGCTCGCCGGCCCGCAGCCCAGCCGCGCGCCGCCCCGCGTTGCTGCGGGCCTCGGCCCCGTGCTAGCGCGACGTCTCAAGAAACGGACGAAGCGAGCATCATGGCGCGGCGCCCCCTCATCTCCGGCGACATGCTGCCGCTGCTCCTGCGGCTCTGGCGCGACTGGCTGCGGCCGCATGCCGGCACCCTCGCGGTCGTGCTGGCGCTGATCGCCGTCATCGGCGCCGCCACCGGCTTCTACCCGACCCTGATCAAGGCCGCCTTCGACGCCTTCGACGCCAAGGATGCCGCCGCGCTCGCCTACGGACCCGTCCTGGTGATCGCCGTGACGGCGGTGCGGGGCTTCGCGCTCTTGGGCCAGACGGTGCTGACCAACCGGGTCGTCACCCGGGTCGAGGCCGACATGCAGGCGGCGCTCTACGGCCACCTGATCGAGCAGGACCTCGCCCAGCTCGGCCGCGAGAGCGCGGCGAGCCTGACCCAGCGCTTCACCACCGACTTCGCCTTCATCAAGGAGGCCCTCACCCGCATCTCCACCGTGCTCCTGCGCGACGTGGCGATGCTGATCGCCCTCGTCTGCGCCATGGTGTGGATGGACCCGTGGCTCACGCTCGTCGCCGGCGTCACGGTGCCGTTCGTCGCCGGGCCGATCGCCCGCATCGGCAAGAAGCTGCGCCGGGTCTCGACCTCGACGCAGGAGCAGGTCGGCGCCACGGCGAGCCTGATCAGCGAGAGCCTGGCCGGCGTCCGTGTCGCCAAGACCTACGGCCTCGAGGGC
>NZ_LABY01000211.1 GCF_001043975.1 Methylobacterium variabile | reverse complement strand
AGGAACCCACCCACGAGAGCTTCGCCCCGGAGCCCCCGGCCCCCCCCGTAGGACGCCGGGAAGAGCACCCCGCGCGCCCGGCCGCCCCCCCCCCGCCCCCCCCTCCGGGCGCCCTTGTGTCCCCCGCCGCCGGCGCCGCGAGGCGGCGGGGCGGCCCCCCCGCCACTCCCGAGGAAGCCGAGGGGCCGCGCAGGAACGCCCGCTGCCGGCCGGTCTCCCGAGCGGGAGCCCGCTACCCGTTCAGCAGCGCCAGCGCCGCCTCGTGCAGCCGCTTGTCGCCGGCCGCCACGATCCGTCCGCCCTTGGCCGCGGACTCTCCCTCCCAGGTGGTGACGATCCCGCCCGCGCCCTCGATCACCGGGATCATCGCCACGATGTCGTAGGGCTTCAGCTCGGCCTCGACCACGAGGTCGATGTGGCCGGCCGCCAGCATGGCGTAGGCGTAGCAGTCGGCGCCGTAGCGGCTGAGGCGGACGGCGCGCTCGACCCGGTCGTAGGCCTGGCGGTTCGTGCCCTCGCCGAACAGGCGCGGGTCGGTGGTGTGCAGGATCGCTTCGGCGATGTCCCCCTTCCGGCGTGTGCGCAGGCGGCGACTGCCGTGGGGGCCCTTGTAGTGGGCCGCCTCGCCGTCGCCGAAGAAGCGCTCGCCGGTGAAGGGCTGGTTCATCAGGCCGTAGCAGGGCACCCCGCCGCGGGTGAGCCCGATCAGGGTGCCCCAGATCGGCAGGCCGGCGATGAAGCCGCGGGTGCCGTCGATCGGGTCGAGCACCCAGACGTACTCCGCGTCCTCGTGCTCGGAGCCGAACTCCTCGCCCAGGATGCCGTGGTCCGGGAAGCTGCGCTTGATCAGCTGGCGCATCACCGCCTCGCCGGCCCGGTCGGCCTCGGTGACGGGGTCGAAGGCGGCGGCGCCCTTGGCCTTGTCCTCGGTGGCGAAGGCGGCGCGGAAGAAGGGCAGGATGGCCTGGCCCGACTGGGTGGCGAGCTCGTCCACGAACCGCGCGAAATCCACCACGCTCATGCTGTCCCCGATTCCCGCTCGGCGGGCCGTCCGGCGCGGGCCCGCTCCCGCCGGATCGAAAGGGCGCCGCGGCCCTGGCGTCAAGCCCCGGAGCGCCCGGACGGGTCAGACCTCCGCGCGCTCCGGCTTCCGGGCGACGTCCCGGGCCGGAGGGGGCGCGGGGGACGGATCCGCCGCGGGAGGACGTCCTGCGGCCGGCGCGTCGCGCACCGCCTCCAGGCAGGCCTCGATGCCCTCGCGCAGGGACACGGCGTAGTGGTCGGCGCCGAGCGAGGCGCGGGCGCCGGGATCGCTCAGCACCGCGTCGTCCGTCGGCCACAGCCCGACCAGGATCTGCGCCTTCGGGGCCCGGCGCCGCACCCGCTGCACGAGGTAGCGCAGGTGGGCGGGCGTGCCGCTGATCTCGAGATAGGAGATGCAGATCATCCGCGCCTCGTCGGCCTCGAGCGAGCCGATCTCCGAGCGCGACACCGCCTCGAACGGCACCACCCGGGTGCCGAAGCCGCGCTTGGCGAGCAGCTGGGCCAGCATCATCGAGGCGGCCTCGTCGAGGGGACCGCGGCCGGCCACGCACAGGACCGCGCCCTCGCGCCGCCAGGCCTCCGGCAGCGCGTCCGGGGCCGGCGCGTCGGGCACCGCGGGCGCGGCCTCGCACGGCATCTCCTCCGC
Organism: Methylobacterium variabile; assembly: GCF_001043975.1. Classification (GTDB taxonomy): domain Bacteria; phylum Pseudomonadota; class Alphaproteobacteria; order Rhizobiales; family Beijerinckiaceae; genus Methylobacterium; species Methylobacterium variabile. The sequence goes on along the minus strand of NZ_LABY01000211.1, from coordinate 23,392 downwards.
GCGGCTCGGCAGCAGGCGCCCGGCCAGCGTCGGGCGCGTGGCCGGTGCCGCGTCGTCCCGGTCGGCCAGGTCCTCGATCAGCTGCGCGATGCCGATGCGGATGCGCTCGAGCTGGTCCTCGGTCAGGACGCCGCGGCGGGCGTCCGAGGCGGCGAGCTGGAGGCCCTTGAGGGCGACCTCGTCGTAGTAGGAGGAGAGCGAGCACTCGGCGAGGATCGCCTCGGCGAGCTCCTGCGCCTCGTCCGGGTCGTCGGCCAGCATGCGCTGGTAGAAGTTCTCGACCGGGGTGAGGGCCGGCCGGTCGCCGAACAGCACGTCGAGGAACTCGAGCTTGTCGACGTGCCGGCCGAGCACCACCAGGCAGACCGTGAGCGGGGTCGAGAGCAGGAGGCCGACCGGGCCCCACAGCCAGGTCCAGAACAGGGCCGAGACCAGCACCGCGAAGGGCGACAGGCCGGTCGAGTGGCCGTAGAGCAGCGGCTCGATGAACTGGCCGACCAGGGGCTCGAGCACGATGAACAGGATGGCGGTCGCCAGCACCATGTTCCAGCCCGGATCGACCGCCGCCGCCAACGCCAGCGGCAGCAGGGCCGACAGGAACGCGCCGATGTAGGGCACGAAGCGCATCAGCGCGGTGAAGATGCCCCACAGGATCGGGTTCGGCACGCCGATCAGCCACAGCCCGACGCCGATGACGAGGCCGAAGCCGGCGTTGAGGGCGAGCTGGACCAGGAAGAACCGGCTCAGGCGGCGGGCGGCGTCGTCCATCGCCACGGTGGTGCGGTGCAGGTCGCTCGATCCGGCGAGCCGGATCATCCGGTCGCGCAGGTCTTCCCGCTGCACCAGGATGAAGATCAGCACCACGAAGACGATGCCGAGGGTGGCGAGCGGCGAGATCGCCGGGGCCAGGACCTTCTCGGCGAGCTCGAAGGGGCTGAGGTCGCGGTCGCGCACCTCGACCAGCACCGGCTTGTCGGGATTCTGCACCGCGGGCTCGGCGCGCCGGTTCGCCTCGGGCTTGTGCTCCGGCTTCTGCTCCGGCTTCTGGTCGGGGGCGCCGGCCTGCTGGATCTGGTGGTTGATGCTGCGCACGTAGCCGGCGATGTCGCCCAGCGGCCCGGCCTTCAGGTTCTCGGCCTTCTGGGCGATGGTGCGCTGGTAGCGCGGCAGCCCGGTCGAGAGGTCGGCGAGCTGCATGCCGATCAGGCCGCCCAGTCCCGCCACCACGGTGAGCAGCAGCAGCACCGCGACGCCGACGGAGGCGATCCGCCCGATCCTGAGCTTGCGCAGGAGCGCCACCAGCGGCCCGAGCACGAAGCTCAGGAGCACCGCGATGACGATCGGGATCAGGATCTCGCGGCCGAAATACAGGGCCGCCGCGATCACGGCGGCGATGACGAGGGGCGCCGCGAGGCCGTCGCCGGGCGTCTCCGCGGCCTGGATCCGGGCCGGCTTGGCCGGGACCACCCGCCTGCGATCGTCTCGCCCGTTCGCCATGCGACTCAACTCACCCGTGCGCGGCGGCCGTGTTTCGCCACGCTTCCACGGGTGAGGAACGGAGCGGGGGCCGAAACGATCCCGGGGTGACGCAGGGCCACGGCGCAGAAAAACGCGCGGCCCTACTCGATCCGCACCATCACGCTGTCGCTCGCGCCGGCGGCGTCGAGCACCGAGATGCGCACGAAGCCGGCCCCGTCGGGCTGCCACTCGGCCTGGCGCCGGTCTGATTCCGTCACCGGCAGGCCGCCGACGAGCCAGGTCAGCGGCGGGCTGCCCCCCAGCGCCTTGAGGGCGAGGCCGGCGGGCGCGCCCTCCGCGGCGCCGAGGTCGATCCGGGCCCCGTCCGGCGGATAGGCGATGCGCAGGCGGTCGGCCGGGCCGGCCGCCTCCCGGCGCAGCCGGCGCAGGGGCGGCGGCAGGGTGCCGGTCGTCGCCACCAGGGCGTCGCGGGGCCGCGCCACCGGCTCGGGCTCGGCCCCGGTGCGCGCGAAGGCGTCGAACAGCAGGGGTGCGGCGGCGACCCGCCCGACGAGGCCCGGCACCCCGGCCCCGTCCGGCCGCCCGAGCCAGACCGCCACGGTGACCCGGCGATCGAAGCCGACCGCCCAGGCGTCGCGGTAGCCGTAGGACGTGCCGGTCTTGTAGGCGAGGCGGTTCGGCAGCGCGCTCTCCGGCGGCGGCGTGCCGCGCAAGGAATCGGCGACGTACCACGCCGCCACCGGCTCGGTGATGCGCGGCAGAACCGCCTCGGGCTCCGCCGGGCCGTCGAGGCGCCGCCGCAACGCCGGCACGCTGCCGCCGCGGGCGAGCCCGGCATAGAGCCGGGCGAGGTCGGCGAGCGTGATGCCCAAGCCCCCGAGCGCCACCGGCAGGCCGGGTGCGGCGTCCCGCGGCAGGACGATGCTCGCGCCGGCCGCGCGCAGGCGGGCGATGAAGCGGGCCGGCCCCACCGCCTCCATCAGCTCCACCGCCGGCACGTTGAGGGAGAGCTGGAGGGCGCGCCGCGCCGTCACGGTGCCCTGGAAGGTGAGGTCGAAGTTCTCCGGCGCGTAGGACGCGCCGAACCGGGACGGGCGGTCCTCGATCAGGGTCTCGGGATGGGCGAGGCCCGCCTCGAACGCCAGGGCGTAGACGAAGGGCTTGAGGGCCGAGCCCGGCGAGCGGATGGCCGCCGTCATGTCGATGGCGCCGGCGCGGGCGGCGTCGAGGTAGCCGGCGCTGCCGACCTGGGCCCGCACCTCGCCGGTCGCGTTGTCGACGACGAGGATCGCCGCCGACAGCCCGGGGCCGAGCGCCGCCGCCCGCTCGGCCGCCAGCGCCTCGAGCCGGGCCTGGAGCCGGGCGTCGAGGGTCAGGCGGTGGACGCCCCGGGCGGGTTGCGACGCCAGGGCCGCCTCGGCGGCGTGGGGGCCGAGCATCGGGAAGGGCTTTCGGGAGTGCGGCACCGGCTCGGCCTTGGCGGCCTGAGCGTCCGCCGCCGGCACGACGCCGCGCGCCGCCGCGATGTCGAGCACCCTGTCGCGCGCCCGGCGGGCGGCCTCGGGGAAGCGGTCGGGCCGGCGCGCCTCCGGCGCCTGCGGCAGCGCCACCAGCAGGGCGGCCTCCGCGAGGGTGAGCCGCGCCGGCTCGCGCCCGAAATAGGCGAGGCTCGCCGCCCGCGCGCCCTCGATCGGCCCGCCATAGGGCGCGAGCGCCAGGTAGAGCCGCAACACCCCGTCCTTGCCGAGGCGCCGCTCCAGCTCGACCGCCCGGGCGATCTGGCGCAGCTTGGCGGAGAGCGAGCGCTCGCCCCGCGGCTCGACGAGGCGCGCCACCTGCATCGACAGGGTCGAGGCGCCCGAGACGATCCGCCCGGCCGCGAGCCACTGCCCGGCCGCCCGCAGCAAGGCCGCCGGGTCGACGCCCGGATGCGCGCGGAAGCGCCGGTCCTCGTAGGCCGTCAGCATGGCGAGGAAGCGCGGATCGACGGCCTCGGGCGCGAGCGGCAGCCGCCAGCGCCCGTCCGCCGTCGCGAAGGGCCGCAGCAGGATGCCGGCGCGGTCGAGGACGATGGACGAGCGGGCTTCCGCCGCGGCGAGGTCGAGGGGCGGGAGAGCGGCGCGGACGGTCCAGAGCCCGGCAGAGGCCGTAAGGGCGAGGCCGGCGGTGAGGCCGGCGAGGGCCAGGCCGGCCCGGCGGCGCCGGCTCATCGGTCTCGTGCGCGCTCCCATTCCGGGTCCCCGTCCTGCCGCCGGCTCGGGCTGATCCTGCCGCATTTCGCCGGCGGGGGCGATGGAGTCGGCGGAAGGGGCGGAGCGGGATTGCCAGCTTTTCACGCGCGGTCGTTCCGCGCGTGCGTCCTGCCACTTGAGTCGCGATGCCTCAGGCCGCGCGGCCTCGCGCGCGTGACAGGCTCTGCCACGCCGGTGCGATGACGAGGTTCGACAGCGGGATGAGCAGACCTCCGACGAGCAGGCCGAGGAGGCCCGACGCGACCGCGGTCACGAGCCACTCGATCAAGCCTCCGGCCGGCGGAAGCAGCGCCGCCGCCTTCACGGCGGCCGCGTGGGCCGCGTGGGCCGGCGCCGACAGGCCGTAGGTCTCCAGCCCGTGCATCAGGATGCCGCCGCCGACCCAGATCATCGCGGCCGTGCCGACGATGGCCAGGATCGTGAGCAGGACGGGCATGCCCTTGACCACGCCTCGTCCGACGGCCCGGATGACGTTGCCGAAGGGCGGGCCCGCGTTGCTGCGCGCGAGGGCGAGGCCGGCATCATCGGCCTTCACGATGAGCGCGACAACGCCGTAGACGGCCACGGTGATGCCGATGCCGACGATGGCGAGGACGGCCGCCCGCATCCAGAAGCTGCCCTCCGGCAGGGCGGCCAGGGTGATGGCCATGATTTCCGCCGAGAGGATGAAGTCGGTCTTGATGGCACCGGCCACCCGGCGCTCCTCCAGCGCCGGATCATGTCCCGTGCCGGCCTGGCGCTGCTCCTCGTGCGCGTGCGAGGGATGCGGGAAGAGAGCCTCGTAGACCTTCTCGGCACCCTCGTAGCAGAGGTAGGGCCACCCAGCATCAGGAGCGGCGTGATCGCCCACGGTGCGAAGGCACTGAGTGCGAGCGCGCCTGGCAGCAGGAACAGGAGCTTGTTGCGGAGCGACCCCAGCGCGATCTTGCCGACGATCGGAAGTTCGCGTTCCGCCGCGAAACCCACCACGTAGCGCGGGGTCACCGCCGCGTCGTCGATGACGACGCCGGCGGCCTTCGTCCCGGCTCTCGCGGCCTGCCCGGCCACGTCGTCGAGGGACGCCGCCGCCGTCCTCACCATGAACGCGACATCATCCAGCAACGCGATCAATCCGACGCTCACAGATCCCCCTGACACATCACAGCTTCGCTGAGAACGAACGAAGACGGTTTATCGATCCGCGTCATGCAGGATGTCCTTGCCGGACTGGGGGCGCAACGCCCTGGTTTCGCCGCCACACGTTCATGACACGGTGGGCCGGGGCTCGCTCGGCGCTCGCTCGGGGCTCACTTGGCGCGCGCTGCCTCCAGCGCGTCGGTCAGGAGCGGCTTGGCGCTTTCCTGGCGTAACGTCGCCGCCGGAATGACCACGGGGTCCGCGCAGGCCTGGACCGCGTGGGGCAGGTCGAACTGGACGGCGAGGCCGCCGGCCTTGGCGTCGAGCCACGCCATCATGGCCGGCGGCCCGGGACCGTCGGCGCCCGCCACCGCGTCCCGGCACTCCTTGTCGTCGGCATCGACCTTCCGGTTGCCCGTCCGGGGGCGGTAGCCCTTGAGGTAGAGGGCGTACAGCCGCTTGGAGGCGAGGGTCACCATCCTGGTCCCGTCCGCGCCGGTCGCGAGGGACACCGTGCCGGTCAGCGCGGGCGGGAGGAGCGTCGTCCAGTCGACGGGCGCGCCGGTCGTGAGATCGTAGACGATCGACATCGTGCTGGCGTTCGGATGGGCGCCACCGCAATAGACGCTGTCGGTGATCGTGAGGCTCAGGAACCGGGGGCCGCGCATGGTGGCGTCGACGCCCCGCTCCCACGAGCTGTTCGGGCCGCCCTCGGCCTTGCACGTCGCGGCGGCTTTGCGGACGGCCGCGTCGAGGCGCTGCAGCGCCGCGTTGATCCGGCGCTCGGCGTCGTCGGCCGGCTCGACGATCTGCGGCATGGCGGCGATGTCCTTGCCGATCGGGGGCGGCACCCGCAGCGGCACCGGCCGCTCCGCGGCGCGGACGGGAAGGGCGATGCCGACGAGGAGGGCCGCGAGCGCCGTCAGCGGGAAAGGTGCGTTCATCGGTCCATCGCTCCTGTGCCGGTCCTGGTGGAGGCGTCGTCATCGCTCCGGGAGGGCCGAACGCGGCCGCCCCCGACGATCAATCGTCCCGCCGCTCCTTCACAGGAACGGTGCCGGGTCCTTCGGGTCCCGCGCCGGCGCCACGTCGCGGCGGTTCCACCAGCCGCCGCCGAGCGCCTGGAACAGGGCGGCGGTGTCGGCGTACTGGCTGGCCTGGGCCTGGGCCTGTGTCACCACGGCCTGGAGGTAGGCCGACTGGGTGATCAGCAGCGAGGCGCTGCTGACCGCGCCGAGGCCGAACTGCTTGCGCACCAGCTCGACGCTCTGCTGGCTCGCCTTGACGGCGGCGTTGGCCGCCGCCACCGCGCGGCCGTCGGCCTGGAGGGCGCGGAGCGCATCGGCGACGTTCTGGTAGGCCGCGATGACGGTCGCGCGGTACTGCGCCTGGGCCGCACCCAAGTTCTCCTCCGCCGCCTGCTGGCGCCGGAACAGGGTGCCGGCATCGAAGAGCGGCTGGGCCACGGCGCCGGCGATGGTCCACAGGCTCGCCGCCGGGTTGAGCAGGGCCGCGAAATTGGTGGCGCTGGCGCCGACCGCGCCCGAGATGGTGAATTGCGGCAGGCGGTTGGCCACCGCGACGCCGACCTGGGCGCTCGCCGCGTGCACCGCGGCCTCCGCCGCCTTCACGTCGGGGCGCTGCTCGATCAGCCGCGAGGGCAGGCTCACCGGCAGGCTGCGGGGCAGGTGCAGCGAGGCGAGGGTGAAGGTCTGGCTCACCTCCTCGCTCGGGAAGCGGCCGGCGAGCGCCGTCAGGAGGTTGCGCTGCTGCGCCAGCGCGCGCTGCAGCGGCGGCAGCAATTGCTGCGACTGGGCCAGGAGCGCCGTCTGCTGCACCACGTCGGCGCCCGCCACCTGCCCGGCATCGGACTGCTTGGTGATCAGGCTCAGGAGCTCGGTCTGGGCCTGGATCACCTTCTCGGTCGCGGCGATCTGGGCCCGGAGCGCCGCCTCCTGGATCGCCGCCGCCACCACGTTGGCGGTGAGCGTCAGGTAAGCGGCCTCGAGCTGCCAGCGCTGCACCTCCTCCTGCGCCGCCTGCGATTCGAGCGCCCGGCGCGTGCCGCCGAACACGTCCGGCGCGAAGCTCACCGTCACCTGCGGGGTGACGAGGCTGTAGAGGAGCGAGTTGTCGTTGAGGGGCGATTGCAGCTCGCCGCCCGGGGCCTTGTTGTAGGAGGACTGCGCCGCGAAGGCGACCTGCGGGAAGAGCGCGCCGCGCTGCGCCTCCGTCGTGGCCCGCGCCGCCCGGAGCGCCGCCTGGGCGGCCTCGAGGGTCGGGTTGCGGGCGAGCGCCTCCGCGACCAGGCTGTTGAGGGCGCGCGAGCGAAACAGCGTCCACCACTCGCCCGGCACGTCGCGCCCCGGCGCGAAGGCCTGGGCGACGGCGCCGTTCCGGCGGTCCTCGGCGCCCACCGCGGGGTCGCGCAGGCCCTCCCGGGTGTAGCGGGCGACCGGCGGCGTCGCGCCCTGGAAGTCGGGCCCGACCATGCAGGCCGAGGCCGACGCGGCGGCGAGCGCCGCCGCCAGGATGCGGGCGGCGGTGCGCGAGGCGGGCCGCGTCCCGGCGGTGCCCGCCGCCGCACCGTCCGGCGCCGCGCTGGCCGCCGTCGCGCCGCCCGATGCCCCGCCGTCCGGCCGCGCGACGACGATCGGCTCGGCGGCAGGCGGGCCGGATGCGGGGCGGATCGGGAGGCGCAGGAGGGCGCGCATGGGAGGGTCGGTCGCTGCGGCAGGGGAGGGCGCTGCGGGCGCGCCGGGTCGGGCCTGCATCTGGCTCATTCCGCCGGCTCCGGCTGTCGCGCCGCGGCCACAGGGTGCCGCGGACGGTGGCGCGAGAAGGCCGCGATCAGCACCGGCAGCACCACCAGGATCAGGATCGGGGCGAGCAGGATGCCGCCCACCACCACCAGCGCGAGGGGTTTCTGCACCTGCGAGCCGATGCCGGTCGAGACCGCCGCCGGCAGCAGGCCGACGCAGGCCGCGACGCAGGTCATCATCACCGGGCGCATCCGCACGTCGGCGGCATGATGGATGGCCTCCGCCCGGGCCCAGCCCTCGTCCATCAGCTGGTTGCAGTAGGAGAGCAGGATCACGCCCTCCATGGTCGAGATGCCGAACAGCGCGATGAAGCCGATCGCCGCCGAGACCGAGAAGGCGGTGCCGGTCAGCACCAGGGCGAAGATGCCGCCGATCAGCGCCATCGGGATCACGCTCAAGGTGAGCAGCGTGTCGGTGAGCGAGGCGAAGTTGACGTAGAGCAGCAGCGCGATCAGCCCGATCGTCAGCGGCACCACGAGCTTCAGCCGCTCGATCGCGCCCTGCAGGTTGCTGAACTCGCCGACCCATTCGAGGTGGTAGCCGGCCGGCAGCTCGACCTGCTCGGCGACCCGCCTCTGCGCCTCGATCACCGCGCCGCCGAGGTCGCGCCCGCGCACGCTGAACTTGACCGGGATGTAGCGCTCCTGGTTCTCGCGGTAGATGAAGGCCGCGCCGGAGACGAGCTGAACCCGAGCGATCTCGGAGAGCGGCACCTGCATCACTCCGCCGCTCGGCGTCGCGACCCCGACCGTGATGTTGCGGATCGTCGCGAGGGAGCGGCGGTATTCCGGCGCCAGCCGCACCCGCATCGGGAAGTGGCGGTCGCTGCCGTACTCGTAGAGGTCGCCGGCGGCCTGGCCGCCGATCGCCGCCGAGATCGTGGTGGCGATGTCGCCGGGGCTGAGGCCGTAGCGGGCGGCGCGCGCCCGGTCGATGTCGATCCGCACCGTCGGCTGGCCCAGCGAGGTGAAGACCGCGAGGTCGGTCACTCCCGGCACCGTGGCGAGCGCCGCCTTCACGTCGTTGGCGGTGCGGGTGATCTCGCCGAGGTCGGTGCCGTAGATCTTGACCGAGTTCTCGCCCTTCACGCCCGAGGCGGCCTCCTGGACGTTGTCCTGGATGTACTGCGAGAAGTTGAACTCGATGCCGGGCAGCTCCTCGCGCAGGCGGGCCGACATCTCCTCGATCAGCTTCTCCTTGGTGAGGCCCGGGCGCCACTGCTCGGCGGGCTTCAGGGGCGCGAAGATCTCGACGTTGAAGAAGCCGGTGGCGTCGGTGCCGTCGTCGGGCCGCCCCTGGTGCGAGACGACCGTGGTCACCTCCGGGTAGGAGCCGATCAGCTTGCGCATCCGCTCGACGTAGGGGTTGCCGGCCTCGAGCGAGATCGAGGCCGGCATGGTGCCGCGGATGTAGAGGTTGCCCTCCTCCAGCGTCGGCAGGAACTCGAGGCCGAGCGTGCGCATCGCCACCCCGGTGCAGCCGAGCATCGCGACCGTCACCAGGATCGTCAGGACCCGGTTCTTCAGGGTGAAGCCCTGGAGCGGACGGAAGAGCGCCCGCAACACCTTGACCACGATGGTGTCGCGCTCCTCGACTTGGTTCGGCAGGATCAGGGCGCTGAGCGCCGGCGACACCGTGTAGGTGGCGATGAGCCCGCCGATCAGCGCGTAGGCGTAGGTCTTCGCCATCGGGCCGAAGATGTGGCCCTCGACTCCCGTCAGCGTGAAGAGCGGCAGGAAGCCCACGATGATGATCGAGGCGGAGAAGAAGATCGCCCGGTTCACCTCGCGCGCCGCCGAGGCGATCAGCCCGATCTTGACCGAGGACCCGCGCTGGGCCGGGCCCTGGTGCTCGGCGAGGTGGCGGAAGATGTTCTCCACCATGATCACCGTCGCGTCGACGATGAGGCCGAAATCGATCGCGCCGAGCGACAGGAGGTTCGCCGACTCGCCCCGCGCCACCATGATGGTGATGGCAAAGCCCAGCGCGAACGGGATGGTGGCGGCGACGATGATCGCGCTCTTCAGGCTGCCGAGAAAGAGCCACTGCACCAGGAACACCAGCACCACGCCGAACACCAGGTTGTGCATCACCGTGTGGGTGGTGGTGTGGATCAGCGCGCTGCGATCGTAGAGCGGCACCACCTGCACGCCGGGGGGCAGGACTCCGGAGGAGTTGATCTTCTCGATCTCGGCCTGGACCCGCTGGATCGTCGGCAGGCTCTGGCCGCCGCGGCTCAGGAGCACGATGCCCTCGACGATGTCGCCGTCATTCTCGTGCCCGACCATGCCGAGGCGCGGCGCGTTGCTGACCGTCACCTCCGCCACGTCGCGCACCAGCACCGGCACGCCGTTGACCTGCGTGATCATGGTGTTGCGGATGTCGTCCATGTCGCGGATCAGGCCGATGCCGCGCACCACCGCCGATTGCTCGCCGACATTGAGGGTCTGGCCGCCGACATTGGTGCTCGAGTTGTTGAGCGCCGTGACGAGCTGGACCAGCGTCAGCCCCTGGGCCTGGAGCCGGCGCAGGTCGACCGCGACCTCGAACTCCTTGGTCTTGCCGCCGAAGGCCGAGACGTCGACGACGCCGGGGATCGCCTTGAAGCGGCGCTGCAGCACCCAGTCCTGCAGGGTCTTCAGGTCGGTCGAGGAGTAGCCCGGCGGCCCGGCCACCTGGTAGCGCATGATCTCGCCGATCGGGCTCGTCGGCGAGATCTGCGGCTGGGCGTTGTTCGGCAGGGGCGCGAGCTGCGACAGGCGGTTGAGCACCCGCTGCAGCGCTTCCTGGTAGGTGAAGTCGTAGGTGAACTGGATCTTCACGTCCGAGAGGCCGAAGACCGAGATCGTCCGCGTCACCTTGGCGTTGGGGATGCCGGCGAGCTGCACCTCGAGCGGGATGGTGATGTAACGCTCGATCTCCTCGGCCGACTGCCCCGGGTTCTGGGTGATGACGTCGACGAGCGGCGGCACCGGGTCGGGATAGGCCTCGATGTTGAGCTGAAGGAAGCTGGCATAGCCGATCCCGAGCATCGCCAGGAACAGCAGCAGCACCAGCACCCGCTGGCGCAGCGCGAAGTCGATCAGGCGGTTCATGCGGGCGCCGTCCCTCAGGAAGCCTTGTCGCCGGAGGCGGCCCGGTCGATGAACAGGCTGCCGCGGGTCACCACGCGCTCGCCGACGGTGAGCCCGTCCACGACCTGGACGAGGCCGCCGCCGGTGAGGCCGAGGGTGACGTTCCGCGACGCGATGGTGCCGTCCGGCCGCTCGACCCAGACCCGGGCCCGGGCGCCCTCGTAGACGATCGCGGATGCGGGAATCGCCGGCGCGCTCTCGTCGCGGCCGGTCAGGATCGTGAAGGTCGCGAACATCTCGGGGCGCAGCAGGCCCTCGGCATTGTCGATCTCGGCCCGCACCGGCAGGCGGCGCGTCGCCGGATCGAGGGCGGCCGCCATGTAGCTGATGCGCGCCTTGAACACCCGGTCGGGGAAGCCGATCACGCTCGCCTCGAGCTCCTGGCCGAGCCGGATCCGCGGCGCCTCGCTCTCGCGCACGTTGGCGACGAGCCACACGGTCGAGAGGTCGCCGATGATGAAGGCCGGGTCGCTGCCGGCGCCGAGATACTGGCCGAGCCCGATCTTGCGCTGAACGATGGTGCCGGCGATCGGCGCGCGGATCTCGGTCTCGGGGCTCATCGCGCCGCTCCGCGCGAAGGCATCGATCTCCTGGTCCGACTTGCCGAGAAGGCGCAGGCGGTTGCGCACCGCCTGCAGGGCGGCCTCGGCGGAGCGCTGGTCGCTCTGGGCCGCGATCACGTCGTTCTGCGCCTGCTGCCAGTCCTTCAGCGCCACCGCCTTGGCCTGGAACAGCTCCTGGAGCCGGGCCGCCACGGTCTGGTTGAGCTTGAGCAGGGCGGCGTTCTTGGCGAGCGCGTTCGCCGCCGCCTGGTAGTCGTTGAGGGCCTGGACCATGTCGGCGGCCTCCAGGGTGAACAGCACCTGGTTGGCCTTCACGCGGTCGCCGGCCCGGGCCAGCACCCTGGTTACCCGGCCCGCGTAGGGGGTGTAGACCGGGACGTTGTCGTCCTCGTTGACGCCGATCCGGCCCTCCGCGAAGCCCTCGGGCCGGAAGTCCCGGGCCTGCACGGCCTCGATGCCGAAGCTCGCGCGCTGCTGCTTGCTCGGCCGGAAGACCGGCTCGGCGGCGGCCTTGCCGGCCTCGGGCGCCTGGCCCTCGACGTCCTGCCGCTGCACCAGGAGCCCGGCGAGGCGCTCGCGCACCGGCGCGAGGGCGGGCGCGAACCAGACCAGCAGGCCCGCCCCCACTGCCAGCAGGAGCGCCACGCCCCAGCCGAGGCCGCGGCGCCGTCGCGCCGGCGCCTCCGTGGTCAGAGGGTTGTTGGTGTCCATCGCGCGTCGACCATGTCGCCGGGCTGCGGCCGGTTCGACGGAGGCCCCACGGCCGGCCCCGGCATGCGGGGTCGCGTCCGAGACGTCTCGAGCCGACCGACCCCTGCCTGATGCCTCGATTCCGGGGCCCACCGGGCGTCCTGCCGTGCCCCTGCGTCAATTCCGTGACAGGGACGGATGATGAGGCAGGATCCGGGCCCGGGCGCCGCGCCTCGCGGGCGACACCCGTGGCCGTCTCTTGGCGAGCAAACCGAACCCGAGTCAAGGACGCCCGGGTGCCCGTTCGCCCGCCGCGGCGGCACCGTCCGGGGACCCGACGGGACGGGCTTTCGGTGGCAAAAGCCTCTTTCTCGTGAGTGTCTTGAGGGGTGCAGAACAATATTTTCTGCGATATGGATTAATCCATCCGGACGGGACTGGGCCGGTTCGTTAGATCATGAGGCATCGGCCCGGATCCTTGACCTCGGGAAGGGCGTGGCCGAGTTTCTCCGGCCCGGCGCGGGTGCCCCGCGCGCAGCCCCGATGGTTCGAATGTCCGTTCGAGACCCGATTCTCCACAGCGTACCGATCGCCGAGTTGCGTCCGACCCAGATCACCGTGGGCTACCGGGAGGTGGAGGCCAAGCGCCGGCGCTGGCGCGAGATCGGCGACGGCGACCGGGAGAAGTTCCTCGGCTCGCACATGATTCCGGTCCTGCTCGGGCCGAAGAAGCGTCGCTACGTCATCGACCATCACCACCTCGCCCGCGCGCTGCAGGAGGAGGGCGTCGAGAATGTGCTCACCACCGTGGTGGCCGACCTGCACGACCTTGAGAAGGACGCGTTCTGGGTCGTCGCCGACCACCGCGCCTGGGTCCACCCCTACGATTCCGACGGCGTGCGCCGGGACGTCGGCGACCTCCCCAAGCGCATCGAGGACCTGGCGGACGACCCCTTCCGCAGCCTCGCCGGCGAGCTGCGCCGCGCCGGGGGCTTCGCCAAGGACACGACGCCGTTCAGCGAGTTCCTGTGGGCCGACTTCCTGCGCCGGCGCATCAAGCGCAAGGACGTGAAGGACGACTTCTCCGATGCCCTCGAGGAGGCCCTGGCGCTGGCCCGCTCCAAGGACGCGGTGTACCTGCCGGGCTGGTGCGGGCCGCACGAGGATTAGGGCACCGCCGGCCGCAGCGGACACCGGCGCCGGTGAGCTCACGCCTCCCGGCAAGTTTATTTGCCGATGCCCGGCGGAACCCCCTAGCATCCCGTTCCGGCGCGACGCCCGTCGCGCCGGAACGGGGGACCTTCGTGATGTTCGACTCGCTCCTGAAGAGCATCGGCGCCGATCCGGTCGACAACGAGACCCACTTCTACAAGTTCGAGCCGAAGCCCGACATCACGGCCTACGAGCTCGCCCTGATCCTCCGGCGCTTCGGCGCCCTCACGGCGGGGTCGCCGCCGCTGCACGGCGTGATGCTGATGCCGTGGGAATCCCTCGAGGAGGAGTACGCCCGGCACTTCGAGCTCGCGCCGCACGGCATGTTCCAGGGCTGACGCGCGGGGCCCGAACCCCTCGGGGCGACACCGCTTTCCGGCCCGTCGAGGCAGCGCGGCAACACTCGGTTTACCATTCCGTCCGATGGTCGCGGCTGGTGAACGAGGGCCCTAGCAAGCCATGATGTCCCGCGCGGAACGCTCGCATCTCGGCGACTGGTGGTGGACCGTCGACCGGGCCCTGCTCGCCGGCCTCGGCGCGCTGATGACGGCTGGCCTGGTCTTCCTGATGGCGGGAGGCCCGCCGGTGGCCGAGCGCCTCGGCCTGCCGACCTTCCACTTCCTCAACCGGCAGGTGCTCTACCTGCTGCCGACCATCGCGCTGATCCTGGCGGTGTCGTTCCTGTCCCTGCGCCACATCCGGCGCATGGCGCTCGTCACCTACGCCATCGGCATCGTGCTGTGCGTCGCGGCCATCAAGTACGGGCCGGAGATCAAGGGCGCCCACCGCTGGATCCAGCTCGGCTCCATCGGCGTCCAGCCCTCGGAGTTCGTCAAGCCCGCCTTCGTGATCCTGGCCGCCTGGGCCTTCGCGGAGGGCGCGCGCCGGCGCGACATGCCGGGCGGCACGCTGGCGGTGATGCTCCTGCCGATGACCATCGTGCCGCTGATCCTGCAGCCGGATTTCGGCCAGACCATGCTGGTCACCATGGTGTGGTGCTGCATGGTGTTCGTGGCCGGCCTGCACTGGTTCTGGGTCGCGGGCCTCGGCGGCGCCGGCCTCCTCGGCGTCGCGGCGGCCTACGAGTTCCTGCCCCACGTGCGGGCGCGCATCACCCGCTTCATGGACAAGGAATCGGGCGACAACTTCCAGACCTTCTGGTCGCAGGAATCCTTCAACGTCGGCGGCTGGTTCGGCACCGGCCCGGGGGAGGGCGTGGCCAAGCGCCACCTGCCCGACGCCCACACCGACTTCATCTTCTCGGTGGCCGGCGAGGAGTTCGGCGTCATCGTCTGCATCGGCATCGTGCTCCTGTTCGCCTTCATCGTGATGCGCGGCCTGATGCTGGCGCGGCGCAGCGACGACATCTTCTGCCGCCTGGCCATCACCGGCCTCACCGCCCTGTTCGGCCTCCAGGCCTGCATCAACATGGCGGTGAACACCCGGCTGATGCCCGCCAAGGGCATGACCCTGCCGTTCATCTCCTACGGCGGCTCCTCGCTGATCTCGCTCGCCCTCGGGATGGGCTTCCTCGTCGCCCTCACCCGGCGCCGACCGCGCACGGCCCTGCTCAACCGCGACGAGGGCCTGGCGCACTGAGATCCCGCGCCGGCCCCCGAGGGGTGACCTGGTGGCTCCGCCGTGACAAAGGGGGAGCCGCCGACCTGACCGGAGACCGCATGCCCGAGCCCCGCACTGCCCGATGACCGTCGCCCAGCCCCTCGTCCTGCTCGCGGCCGGCGGCACCGGCGGCCACCTCTTCCCGGCCGAGGCCCTGGCCCTGCGCCTGCGCGAGCGCGGCATCCGGGTGGTGCTCGCCACCGACAGCCGGGTGGCGGCGCTCTCCGGCGAGTTCCCGGCCGCCGAGATCGTGTCGATCCCCTCCGCCACCCCGTCGAGCGGGCGCTCCCCCTTGCGCCGCGCCGCCGCCCTCGCGACCCTCGGGCGCGGCTTCGCGGCGGCCGTGCGGGAGGTCCGCCGCCTCAACCCGGCGGTGGTCGTCGGCTTCGGCGGCTATCCGACGGTGCCGCCGCTGCTGGCCGCCCAGATGCTGCGGGTGCCGACCCTGCTGCACGAGCAGAACGCCGTCATGGGACGCGCCAACGGTTTCCTGGCCCGCGGCGCGACGGTGATCGCCACCGGCTTCCCCGAGGTGCGCGGCGTGCCCGGGAAGGCGAGGGCGCGCCGCGTCCATACCGGCAACCCGGTGCGCCCGGCGGTGCTGGCGGCGGCCGAGATGCCCTATCCGGCGGTGGGCCCCGACGCGGCCCTCCAGCTCCTCGCCTTCGGCGGCAGCCAGGGCGCCCGGGTGATGAGCGACGTGGTGCCCGACGCCGTCGTGCGCCTGCCGGCGGGCTTGCGCGCCCGCCTCACCGTGATCCAGCAGGCCCGGCCCGAGGACCTCGCCCGGGTGCAGACGCTCTACGAAGGAGCGGGGCTCGCGGCCTTCACGGCGGCGCCGTTCTTCAAGGACCTGCCGGCCAAGATGGCCACCTCCCACCTCGTGGTGGCGCGCTCCGGCGCCTCGACGGTAGCGGAGCTCGCGGTGATCGGCCGGCCTTCGATCCTGGTGCCGCTGCCCGGCTCGCTCGACCAGGACCAGGCCGCCAATGCCGCGGTGCTCGAGCGAATCGGCGCCGCCTTTCCCAGACCACAAACGGACTTCACCCCTGAGCGGCTGGCCGCCGATCTCGGCGCGCTGCTCGGCGATCCCGACCGGCTCGCCAAGGCCGCCGCCGCCGCGAAGGCCGCCGGCCTGCCCGACGCCGCCGAGCGCCTTGCCGCCCTGGTGGTCGAGACCGCCGTCGCGGCGGCCCGCTGACGGCCGCCTTACGAACAAGAAGACCTTGAGGACCCCGACTCCATGAAGCTGCCGAACAAGCTCGGACCCATCCACTTCATCGGCATCGGCGGCATCGGCATGTCCGGCATCGCCGAGGTGATGCACAACCTCGGCTACACGGTGCAGGGCTCGGACGCGTCCGACAACGCCAACGTCCGCCGCCTCGCCGAGAAGGGCATCCGCACCTTCGTGGGCCACCGGGCCGAGAACCTCGCCGACGCCGCCCTGGTGGTGGTCTCGACGGCGATCCGCCGCGACAACCCGGAGCTGGTCTCCGCCCGCGAGCGCCGCCTGCCGGTGGTGCGCCGGGCCGAGATGCTGGCCGAGCTGATGCGCTTCAAGTCCTGCGTCGCGGTGGCCGGCACCCACGGCAAGACCACCACGACGTCGCTCGTCGCCACCCTGCTCGATGCCGGCGGCCTCGACCCCACGGTCATCAACGGCGGCATCATCAACGCCTACGGCACCAACGCCCGCATGGGCGAGGGCGACTGGATGGTGGTGGAGGCCGACGAGTCCGACGGCACCTTCCTGAAGCTGCCGGCCGACATCGCCATCGTCACCAACATCGATCCCGAGCACCTCGACCATTTCGGCTCGTTCGACGCGATCAAGGACGCCTTCCGGGCCTTCATCGACAACATCCCGTTCTACGGCTTCGCGGTGATGTGCATCGACCACCCGACGGTGCAGGACCTCGTCGGGCGCATCGAGGACCGGCGCATCGTCACCTACGGCGAGAACCCGCAGGCCGACGTGCGCCTGATCGACGTCGACCTGAAGGGCGGCCAGAGCCGGTTCCGGGTGATGATCCGCGACCGCCGCCCCGGCTTCCGCCTGGAGATGGAGGATCTCGTCCTGCCGATGCCGGGCAAGCACAACGCGCTCAACGCCACCGCGGCGCTCGCGGTCGCCCACGAGCTCGGCGTGTCGCCGGAGGCGATCCGCAAGGCGCTGGCGTCCTTCGGCGGCGTCAAGCGCCGCTTCACCCGCACGGGCGAGTGGAACGGCGTGCAGATCTTCGACGATTACGGCCACCACCCGGTCGAGATCCGGGCGGTTCTGAAGGCCGCCCGCGCCTCGACCGACGGCGGCGTCGTCGCGGTGGTGCAGCCGCACCGCTACAGCCGGCTCGCCTCGCTGTTTGACGATTTCTGCACCTGCTTCAACGACGCCGACACGGTGATCGTCGCCCCCGTCTATGCCGCCGGCGAGGCGCCGATCGAGGGCATCGACCGCGACGCCCTGGTGGCGGGCCTGACCTCCCGCGGCCACCGCAACGCCATCGCGCTCGAGCGCACCGAGGACCTCGCCGGCATCGTCGGCGGGCTCGCCGGCCCGGGCGACTACGTGGTGTGCCTGGGCGCCGGCAACATCACCCAGTGGGCCTACGCCCTGCCGGGCGAGCTCGCCGCGCTCGGCGAGAAGGCGGCGTGAGGCGCCTCCTTCAGGGCGTGTCCGGGACGAGATCCTCGATCCCGAGCGCCCGGGCGAGCCGCCGGTAGAGGCGGACGTCGCCGATGCTCTCGCCGCGCTCGACCGCGTTGACAAGCTCCTCCGGCACGCCCGCTTGCCGGGCAAGGTCCGATGTGCTCACGGCCCGCTTGCTGCGCCAGAAGGCGAGGGGGGTCGGCGCGGCGCGCAAGGCGTCGAGGTCGTTCTCGCCCAGCAATTCCTCATCGCCGGCCTGCAGGCGCGCGAGCGAGGCGGCGAGGGTGCGAGCATCGACCGCCTCCTTGGCGAGGTCGCGCAGCCGCTCGAACTCGGCCTCCGGCAGGATCACGATTGCCTCGCCGGAGGGCGTCCTGGTGCGGACGATGGTCATGCCCGGAGCCCTACTCGCAGATCGAGCCGCGCGGCCCGACATCGTGCACAATGATCCGTGCGTCCTCGCTCGTGAAGAGGGCGCGCCAGTCCCCGACCCGCAGCCGGAAGCCCGGCACGCCCCTCATCGCCCGGATGTTGTTGGCGAGCGAGCCGGGATCCCGGGCGACCTGATCGGGCTTGGCGCGGACCAGCGCCTCGGCATCGGCCGGCATCCGGGCGAGCGCCCGCGCCGTCTTGCGCGTGTAGACGACGGTCCTGGCCGAGCGCGCCGGCCTCCGAGTACCCTAGCGTCAACCCTAGAGCGCTCCGCCCCCGGGCGTCGAGCCGGAACCGAACCATGACCTCCGCCGCCATCCTCGCCGCCCTGGAACCCGCCGCCTTGCGCGGCCGCCTCCTGCCCAACCATCCCCTCGCCGACCTGACCTGGTTCCGGGTCGGGGGACCCGCCGACGTGCTGTTCACGCCCGCCGACGAGGAGGACCTTGCCGCCGCCCTGGCGGCCCTGCCGGCGGAGGTTCCGGTCACGGTGATCGGCCTCGGCTCGAACCTGATCGTGCGCGACGGCGGCGTGCCGGGGCTCGTCATCCGCCTCGGCGGCAAGGCCTTCGGGTCGATCCTCGTCGAGGGCGAGACGATCCGGGCCGGGACCGCCGTGCCCGACATGAAGCTCGCCCGCGCCGCCGCGGAGGCCGGCCTCGACGGCCTCGCCTTCTACCGCGGCATCCCGGGCTCGGTCGGCGGCGCGCTCAGGATGAACGCCGGCGCGCATGGCGGCGAGACCACCGACGTGCTGGTCGAGACCCGGGCCGTCGACCGCTCCGGCGCCCTGCACGTGCTGACCCATGCTGACATGGGCTTCGCCTACCGCCACAGCGGGGCGCCCGCCGACCTGATCTTCACCCAGGCGCTCTACCGCGGCCGGCCCGGCGACCGGGCGGCGATCGAGGCCGAGATGGAGCGGGTCACCGCGGCCCGGGAAGCGGCCCAGCCGATCCGCGAGCGCACCGGCGGCTCGACCTTCAAGAACCCGGACGGGGCCAAGGCCTGGCAGCTCATCGACGCTGCCGGCTGCCGCGGGCTCACCCGCGGCGGCGCCCAGGTCTCGGAGATGCATTGCAACTTCCTGATCAACCGCGGCGGCGCCTCCGCCGCCGACATCGAGGGCCTCGGCGAGGAGGTGCGGGCGCGGGTGCGGGAGACCTCCGGCGTCGCGCTGCACTGGGAGATCAAGCGGATCGGCGTGCCGGCGCGCTGATTCGCGAATCAGCCGGCGGCGCGTGCCGCAGGGCCGGGTTGGTAACCTTTGCGCCGTCCCGGCCTTGCGCCGTCAGGGAGGGGCCGGGACGCACCGGGACCGCCCCCGTCCCGGGAGCCGGTCCCGCCGGACCGGCATGTAAGCCCTTGAAGAGGCGGAGCTTCCCGGCGGCGATCCGACCGCGCGGCGATCCGGATCCCGCCCGCCGCGGGGGCGTGGCACCCCGGCGACGCGGCCCGCCGAGGGGTGCGCGATCCCTGTGCCCGGGGCGAAAATTTTACCGGATATTTACCAGCGAGTTCGAGAGTTGGCGTTAACGGCGCATCAAGCACTTGGATGCCGGAGGTGAGCCGTGCCGACCTCTCGCGACGACGATCCACCGGCTCTTGCGACCGGTGCGCTCGTGGTGCGGCGGGCCGGCACGCGACGCCCCGGACGACCGAGACCAGCCCTGCGCCGGAGATCGCAGCCCTGCCGGGTATCGTTTTCGGTGAACTCGTCCAATGGATGGTGGTGGACGCTTCCCTGAGCCGCTGACCGCCGGCTATGCCGGCGAGGAGGCCGGCATGCCCGTCCCCCCGCCGGGGGCGGCGCCGGCCCGGGGCGGTCCTGCGCGCGAGGCGCGGCTGGGCGAGTCGCGGTCGGGCGAGTCGCTCCTGGCCCGCGTCCTGCCGCGGTTCCTGCGCCCGCGCCGCGCCTCGGTGGCGGTGCCGATCGAGCGGCGGATGCCGCGGCACCTCGGCACCGGCCTGGCCTTCGGGTTCTTCGGCCTCGTCGCCGCGGCCGGCTTCGTGTCCGGCGGCGGCTACGCCGAGATCTCGGCCCGCTACGGCACCCCCGTCGACATGGCCGCCCGGGCCCTCGGCTTCGGCCTCGACAAGGTCACGATCTCGGGGCTGGTGCAGCTGCACTCCTCCGAGATCCTGAAGGCCGCCGGCATCGACCAGCGCAACTCGCTGCCCTTCCTCAGCGTGGTCGACGTGCGCGACCGCCTCGCCACCGTGCCGCTGATCGGCGCGGTCTCGGTGCGCAAGATCTATCCCCGCGAGCTCCTGGTCACGCTCACCGAGCGCGAGCCGAGCGCTCTGTGGCAGCGCAACGGCGAGATCGCCGTGATCGCCGCCGACGGCACGGTGATCGACCAGATGCGCGACGGCCGCTTCGCCAACCTGCCGCTCGTGGTGGGCGAGGAGGCGAACCTGCGCACCAAGGACTACCTCGCGCTCCTGGACGCCGCGGGCCCGCTCAAGGACCGCATCCGGGCCGGCACCCTGGTGTCGGGCCGGCGCTGGACCCTCAAGCTCGACGGCATCGACGTGCGGCTGCCCGAGACCGGCGCCCGCGAGGCGGTGGCCCGCCTCGTCCGGCTCGAGGCCGAGTCGAGCCTGCTTGAGAAGGACATCATCGCGGTCGACCTGCGGCTGCCCGACCGGGTGGTGGTGCGGCTGACCGAGGAGGGTGCGGCGGCGCGCCTGGAGGCCCAGAAGAAGCAGCAGAAGAAACCGAAGGGGACCGAGACATGACCCGCGCGCGAGACGTGACGCCCGCCGGTCGGTCCGGTTCCGGCCACCCTCCGATCCCCGTTTCCTTCTCCCCGGTGAGCGTCGCGTCATGAGTCTCCTCCAGCACGGTCTCACGCCGCGCTTAAAGCCGCTCTCGGCCCGCCGCAGCGCGACCCTCTCGGTGCTCGACATCGGCACCAGCAAGATCGTCTGCCTCGTGGCCGAGCTGCAGCCGGTCGAGACGCTGGCGACGTTGCGCGGCCGCACCCACCTCGCCCGCATCATCGGCATCGGCCACCAGCGCTCGCTGGGCCTCAAGGGCGGCGCCGTGGTCGACCTCGAGGCGGCCGAGACCGCGATCCGCCACGCCGTCCACGCCGCCGAGCGCATGGCCCGGGTCGAGGTGCAGTCGGTCATCGTCAGCCTCTCGGGCGGGCGGCTCGGCTCGCAGCACTTCGACGCCAAGGTGCCGGTGCGCACCGGCACCGTCACCGGCTCCGACGTGCAGCGGGTGCTGGAGGCGGCGAGCACCCACAGCATCAGCCCCGGCCGGGCGGTGTTGCACGCCCTGCCGACCGGCTACTCCCTCGACCAGCAGAGCGCGGTGGTCGATCCCTCCGGCATGCTCGGCGAGCGCCTCGGCGTCGACCTGCACGTCGTGACCGCCGAGATCGCCGCCGCCCGCAACCTGATGCTGGCGGTGGAGAACACCCACCTGCGGGTCGAGGCGGTGATCGCCACCCCCTACGCCTCGGGCCTCTCGGCGCTGGTCGACGACGAGGCCGAGATGGGCGTCGCGGTCGTCGACATGGGTGGCGGCACGACGAGCGTCGGGGTGTTCTCCGGCGGCCACCTCGTCCACGTCGACGCGCTCGCGGTCGGCGGCCACCACGTCACCATGGACATCGCCCGCGGGCTCTCGACCCGGGTGGCGGCGGCCGAGCGGCTGAAGACCCTCTACGGCGCCGCCATGGCGACCGCCTCCGACGAGCGCGACATGATCGCGGTCCACGGCGTCGACGAGGACGAGCGCGACCTGCCCCACCACATCCCGAAGTCGCACCTCGTGCGGATCATCCGCCCGCGGGTCGAGGAGGTGCTGGAGCTGGTGCGCGACCGCCTGCGCAATGCGGGCTTCGCGGCCCAGGCCGGGCGCCGGGTGGTGCTGACCGGCGGCGCGAGCCAGCTCGTCGGCCTGCCGGAGGTCGCCCGCCGCATCCTGCAGGGCCAGGTCCGGATCGGCCGGCCCCTCGGCATCAAGGGGCTGCCCGAGGCCGCCAAGGGCCCGGCCTTCTCGGCCGCGGTCGGCCTCCTGGTCTACCCCCAGGTCTCGCACGTCGAGCACTTCGAGCCGCGCGGCCAGTCCGGCAGCGCGGGCCTCAGCCCCGACACCTACCTCTCCAAGGTCGGACGCTGGATCCGGGAGAGCTTTTAACGAGATCGCCTCCCGGCGCGGGCCCCGGAAACGGGCCGCGCCGGGCGGGCGGGACGGCAAACGGCGCCGATGAGGCGCTCACAGAAACGATCATCAGAGGCTCGCGCATCATGGCCATCAGTCTGCAAGCTCCGGACATCCGCGAACTGAAGCCCCGCATCACCGTGTTCGGCGTCGGCGGCGCCGGCGGCAACGCCGTCAACAACATGATCGAGTCGGGGCTCCTCGGCTGCGAGTTCGTGGTCGCCAACACCGACGCCCAGGCGCTGACCTCCTCGAAGGCCGAGCGCGTGATCCAGATGGGCATCGGGGTGACGCAGGGGCTCGGCGCCGGCTCGCAGCCCGATGTCGGCCGCGCCGCCGCCGAGGAGGTGATCGACGAGATCCGCGATCAGCTCTCGGGCGCCCACATGTGCTTCATCACCGCCGGCATGGGCGGCGGCACCGGCACCGGCGCCGCTCCGGTCATCGCCCGCACCGCCCGCGACATGGGCATCCTGACGGTCGGCGTCGTCACGAAGCCGTTCCAGTTCGAGGGCGTGCGCCGCATGCGCACCGCCGAGGCCGGCATCAACGAGCTGCAGCAGGCCGTCGACACCCTGATCGTGATCCCGAACCAGAACCTGTTCCGGGTCGCCAACGAGAAGACCACCTTCGCGGACGCCTTCGCGATGGCCGACCAGGTGCTCTACTCGGGCGTCGCCTGCATCACCGACCTGATGGTGAAGGAAGGTCTCATCAACCTCGACTTCGCCGACGTGCGGGCGATCATGCGCGGCATGGGCAAGGCGATGATGGGCACCGGCGAGGCGTCGGGCGAGAAGCGCGCCAACCGCGCCGCGGAGGCCGCGATCGCCAACCCGCTCCTCGACGACGTCTCGATGAAGGGCGCCCGCGGCCTGCTGATCTCGATCACCGGCGGCAACGACCTGACCCTCTACGAGCTCGACGAGGCCGCCACCCGCATCCGCGAGGAGGTCGATTCCGACGCCAACATCATCCTGGGCGCCACCTTCGACGAGAGCCTCGACGGCATCATCCGGGTCTCGGTCGTCGCCACCGGCATCGAGCCGGCCCTGATCAACGCCAACGCCATCGGCTCGCCGGAGATCGCCCAGACCGAGCAGCGCATCGCCGAGGTCGCCGAGCGCCTGCGGGCCGAGGCACGGGCCCGGGCCGCCGCTCCCGCGGCCCCCTCCGCCGCCTCCTTTCGTCCCGCCGAGGCCCCGGTAGCGCGGGCCCCGGCGGGACGAAAGGAGGCGG
>NZ_LABY01000210.1 GCF_001043975.1 Methylobacterium variabile | reverse complement strand
GGCTCGTCGAGGAGCAGCACCTTCGGCCCTGTGACGAGGGCGCGGGCGAGCGCCACCCGCTGCTGCTGCCCGCCGGAGAGCTGGGCCGGCAGGCGCCCGGCGAGCTTATCCATCTGCACGAGCGCCAGCATCGCCTCGGCCCGCTTCAGCCGCTCCGCCTTCGGCACGCCCCGCATCTTGAGCCCGAAGGCGACGTTGTCGCGGCAGGTGAGGTGGGGAAACAGGGCGTAGCTCTGGAACATCATCGCGGTGCCGCGCTGGGCCGGCGGCAGGTCGCCCACCGCCTTCGGGCCGATCACCACGTCGCCCGACGAGACGGTCTCGTGCCCGGCGATCATCCGGAGCGTCGTGGTCTTGCCGCAGCCGGAGGGCCCGAGCAGGCAGCAATACGAGCCGGAGCGGATCTTCAGGTTGATCCCATCGACCGCGACGGTGTCGCCGTAGCGCTTGGTCAGGCTGACGAGTTCGATGTCCATGCGCACTCCCCTTGGTGGATGGAGTTAGCAAGGCGCGGGCCAGACGCCGCCGGGACGCCGCGATCCGCCCTCCGGCGATTCTTCCGCCGCAGGGCTGTTGCAATGCGCCGAACGATCCGCTATCCCCCCGCTCGTCTTCGGCGCCCCGCCGCGGACCGCCCGGCCTTCCAGGCCACGGGGCAGGTTCGATGAAGCGGAGCCGACGGGCCGTTGTAGCTCAGTGGTAGAGCGCATCATTGGTAATGATGAGGTCGGGAGTTCAATCCTCCCCAGCGGCACCATCTTCTTCCCAGAAAATCAGATACTTAGGCAATGCGCCCCGGTCCGTTTAGGATGTGCTCACAGGTTCGCGTGAACCCGTAGCCGTCCGACCGCCAGGGCCTGGAAGGCCCGGCGCAGGTGCGTGGGCGTGAACCGCGCGTACCGCTTCGTGGCCGATGCGGCGTCGCCGTGCCCGAGGTACGCGGCGATCTCGCTGATGGGCGCGCCGGCTTCCGCCATCCAGACCGCCGCGCTGTGTCTCAGGATGTGGGGCGACACGCCGGAGAGGCCGACCTGAACCGCTCCGGGTTTCTCGGAGGCTGCTTGTCTTGGGTCAGGCGGCCAGGGCTTGGTCGCCGACGTGAGCATAATGGCGCGCCTCGGCCTCGGCGGGAGGGACGTTGCCGATCGGTGCGAGCAGGCGGCGATGATTGTACCAGTCAACCCACTCCAGGGTGGCGTACTCGACCGCCTCGACGGAACGCCACGGCGTGCCGATGGATGACCCGGATCAAGTCCGGGGCAAGCTCTTCCGTACACCGTAGACCTCCCGGCGCTCGTTGATGACGCTGATCATGGCCGCGACCGGCGGCCGAGCCCGGCACGAGCAAAAGACGCCGACGCCCTGCGCAGGATCTCGTTAGCTTGGCGCAGCTTGCAGCTCTCTCGCTCGGACTGGCGGACCCCGTTCCTCAGTGTCTCGCCCGAGCCGCCGCTCCTGGCAGCAATCGACTGGATCGCTGACAATGGCGAGCCGTGCTCGCCCTCGTGGTCGCGCACCATCCGCACGGCACCCTCGCACACTTCAGGCGAAAAAGGGGCTGTTCGCTTCGTCATGGCTCCATCCTCTCAGAAGGGGGAGCCTCCTGTCTGTCGCGGTTGATCTACTCTGCGCCCGCGGGCGGCATCCGGCGAGCCTCCAGGGTGTCTGAGCCCAGTTCCCGGATCGGGAGCCGTCCGCGCCATGAAGCATCAGCCTGAACAGTTGATTAGGACAGCTTCGGCCTATCCCGCAGGACAGGAGTAGGGATCATGATGTAAGACATCTTCGTCGGAGTTGATGTCGCCAAGTACTGGCTCGACGTTCACCATGTACTCAGCGGCGCACGCAGGATCGCAAATACGGATGCTGCAGCACGAAGCTTCGCAGTTGCATACGCAAAGCAGGCGGCATGGGTAATATTCGAAGAAAGCGGTGATTATGATCGCGTGCTGCGCGATGCTCTCGAAACTTGCAATGTCCGGCTCAGCCGCGTGAACCCCCGTCAGGCGCGAGACTTTGCCTGTGCCATGGGAGTGATCGGGAAAACCAAGCGCGTCGACGCGCGGATGTTGGCAGAGTTAGAGGCTGTTACGGACCGGCGTGTGCGCCATTTTCGGTGGGATGCAGTCGCGCCGCTCCTCCCCCTCCGATGTCAGCGATGAAGAATGGGCGCTGGTCGCGCCGCCGCAGCCGAAGTCACTCCTCGCGCTCGCTCGCCGACAGGACAGCCTCAGCGGCAGGAGGCTGTCCTTCCTGCTGGTCGGCCTCGGCCACCCAGTTGCGGATCGCCTGGACCGACGGCTCGAACTCACGGGCGAGATCGGTCGGATCGCGTCCGGCGCGGACCAACTCGACCATCTGGCGGCCGAACTCCGCCGGGTACGGGGGACGAGTTCTCGGCATGGCAAAAACACCTCACGCGAAAGCGATCTTGGTCTCCACAAATCCCGGGGCAATCCCACCTTTACCTCGCAGCCCAGCAGGCCTCGCGGCATTGTGCCGTATTCCGGGACTTCCGCCAGCGGCTCCAGTTGGCCGGCAAGCCGACCAAGGCGGCACTCACTGCCACTGCCCGCAAACTGCTCGTCACGCTCAACGCCGTGCTTGCCAGCGGTTCGACCGGGACGGCGCGCCAAGCGGCGCCGTTCTGAATGCCGCCAGAGATTGGCAGAGATGGTGCGGTCCAGGTCCTGGGGCGGCGTCTTACCTCTCGGGCGGCAGGCATCGATCAGCGGTTCCAACTCGCCCGATTGCACGTGCGTGAGCACGCGGCTCCTCGGTCAAAGCCAGGAAACGCTCACTACCGCAACAGTTCGCCGCGCAACTCCGCCAGCACGATGTTGCTCTGCTCCTCGCATAGACCCAGGATACGCACCGCGTGGGCCTCGATGACGTGCGATCCATGGGCTCGGAGCGGACGTGGCCGTCCCGGAGATGGCGGGCGTGCCAGCTACTGACGCTGGCGGCGCTGATGCCGAACCGCTCGCCGGCTTGGGGGCAGGAAGCGCCCGCCATGACGGCTGACACGGCTCGCTCACTCAGATCGACGGACAGAGGTGAGGTCATCGCTGGCTCCTCCACCCAACAGACGCACCACTCAACTCGGCCGCTGCAGACCGATCGCATGACGCTCAAGCGCCACGTGCAACCTTTCAACATCAGCGGCCGTTTCCGTTAGTAAAGGAGAACTGAGATGGGCGAGAGCCAAGCGGCTACTCGGAACAACAGCTGAACCCGTCGCCCTGCAATGTCACAGAGCGTGGACTTTGTGATTGGAAGTAACATGCTCAGGTGGAAGGTCGTACTGACTGGATACGTGCCCGCTTATACCGCTCATGGTATCATCTCTTTCGTCATTCTCGGCGCCGACACGTGCCTTTGGATCTCTGGGCGAGCACGGTTCCATGACAGCTATGTCCGGTGCTAAAGTTGACGTGGGCTGGCAGGTCGCTGCGCGAAAGCGCTTGATACGCCATCTCAATCTAATGTTTATTAATATTTAAATATTTTTTATGCCAATTTGTGGGTAATATTTGATGTATAGAATTTTTTTGATAAATAATTTATAGAAAAAATGGCATTTTATCTTATCTAGATTGCAAAATGATTTATGGATCATTTTAATTTGCAAAATACGAACGGTTGTTAAGCGGGGTGTGATTTTATATAGTTTTTCATGCTAGAAGCCAATTTGCCTCGTTTGTCATCAATTTAATTACGATAAAAGGTAGTAAAAAGCATTATTATGCTGTGTGATCTGTTGCTATCAGTGCAAAATCAAAATGCATTTTGAATAATTTACAATCATATTTTGTTATATCTCGCGTCGTTGCAATTTTCTGGTTAACGCGCTATCAGGCTCGCGATCAAGTGAGTCAGGCACTCCCATGGCTCGGAGCAGAGAGGCGGCCCATGCAAATAATATTTCGACTGTCTTGAAAGAATAAGTACGGGCAACACAAATGACAAAATCCCGCTTTCATCAGTAAGAATTAGCTGAAGCAGAGTTTCAAATTTCGGGGGTTCTAAATTGTCTGAAGTATATCATAATGATGACGCAGAGGAGCGCGTCAACAATATTGATCATCTTGAAGCGTGCCTCCTGTTTTTCGACGAAGTTTATTACAATAAGCGCGCCAATCTAAATCTTGATAAAGTGAATTCTCTCACGCATTACCTTGAACATGGATGGAAAATCGGGCTTGATCCTTCTCCATATTTTTCAAGTAGTTATTATCTGTCACGCAGCCCCGATGTTTTATGCGTTGGTATGAATCCTTTGATTCATTTTGCCGCTTGGGGTCGTAACGAGGGTCGACGAACGCACCCTGATCAAGAGCGCAATTCTGTGTTCGCGATAAGTGATGACGCTGATACCAAGTTGATACGTGCTAATTTCGATACTGAGTACTATATTTTTCAACATCCAGACATAGTTGCCAATCACATCGATCCTGTTCTACACTACATAGCGTATGGCTGGCATCTCGGATACAACCCCACGAGACAATTTTCTACGGAGTATTATCTAAATCAGAATTCGGATGTAAAAAATTTAAATATCAATCCTTTCTTGCATTATATCAAGTGGGGGAAACTGGAAGGTCGACCTGGGCATCCAGAAAAAACAGTTTTAGAAAGATATTCATATGACGATGTTTCTGATGTGGAGGTCACTATTAGAAGATATTTCGATGCATCGTATTATTTTAGGAATAGCGGTGTCCCACTATCAGAAAATGTGAATCCGCTGAAGCATTATATTTATTTCGGATCTCATATGAATCTTGATCCTTGTGCTTGGTTCAATACAAGATTCTACAAAGAAACGCATCGTCATGTTGATTTTAATATTATCAATCCTCTTTACCATTATATTAAAGAAGGCAAGAAATACGGCAGCATTCCAAATATTGTCCATCCCATTCTGCTGGCTCAGAATGAGGAAGAACGTCAGTTCATTGTGCAGAAAATTATTCGAGAGTCTTTCGATGAAAAATTCTATCGGGAACGTTATTCCGACATCAAAAATAATAATATTGAACCAATTATGCATTATGTACATTTTGGCTACAAGGAGGGCCGAGATCCGAATCCGTGGTTTTCTACAGAATATTATCGGACAAAGTATCCACACGCCAGCCTGTATAACGGAATCGACCCGCTGACGCATTTTCTTATTTGGGGCCAGCAGAATAGCTTTCGAACCTTCGACTCTGAATTCGTCACTGAAGCTACAATCGATAGTGATGCCGTAATTGTGCATGACAACATGATCACGGGTGCAATTGAAGAGATGGATCTAGGCGAATCCGATATTGCTCCGGATAGTTACTACAATCCTAAATCGCTCGACATTCATTGGCTCATCCCCAACTTTGACATAGGCGGTGGGGGGCACATGACAATATTTCGTATGATTCATTGGCTTGAATATTTTGGTCATAAATGCACAATATGGATTCAGAGCGATAATAAAATTTGCCCGAATGAAAGATACGATAAGATACTATCCTATTACCAATTTGTCAAAGCGGATGTAAAACAGTACGGCAGAGAATTGCATGAAACGTCCGCGGATGTAATCGTTGCAACATCATGGGACACGGCCTATCACGTCGATAAAACAACGGGCTTCAAGCGCAAGTTTTATTTTGTCCAAGATTTTGAACCGTATTTCTATCCGAGAGGATCGAGAACCCTTTTGGCGGAGCAGACTTATGATCTAGATCTCGACTGTCTTTGCGCGAGTCCATGGTTAGCAACTCAGATGCAAGGATACAGCCGATGGGCAGCACCATTTTGGCTTGCCTTTGATCCTGATGTCTACTTTCTTTCAAAGCAGAAGAAGAATAATTCTGTGCCTCGCATTGCGCTTTATGGTCGCGGACATTCGGCCCGCAGATGCGTGGAATTGGGTCTGTTGGCCCTAACAGCGCTCCACATCAAGGGCGTTCGTTTCGAGGTCAGCATTTTCGGCACACACGAGCGCATCGAACGTGCGCCGTTTGCGGTACGCAATTACGGCGTTCTCAATCCGATCGAGTTAGGAGAACTCTACAGAGAGTGCGATATCGGGATCTGTTTCTCTGCTACAAATTATTCATTAGTTCCGCAGGAGATGATGGCTTGTGGCTTGCCGATCGTAGAACTTGATGTAGACAGCACACGGGCCATATTTCCATCAGAGGTTGCAACTCTGACTAAGCCGATACCGGAGGCCATCGCAACTGAGATCGGCAATCTTCTCCTTGACGTTGAACGAAGGGAACAGCAAGTACACGCAGCAAGCGCTTGGGTCGAGAAGCACTCCTGGGAAAGTGCCGCTCGATCTGTCGAAGCCGCGATCCTGAATCGTTTAGAGTATCATTCCTGGCAAGCCGCCTCACCGGCGCTCGCTCGAAGCACTGTGCAGCAAAACTTAAAAGCGTCGATTGTTATCCCAACCCTTAATGGTGGAAAGCTTTTCGCGCGCATTGTTGAACAGATCAGCAAGCAGCGGACGGGTTGGAATTTTGAAATTGTTGTAGTCGATAGTGGTTCGACTGATGGAACTGTCGAGATATTGAAGAACTATTCTAGCGCTCGCTGCATTTCAATAAATAAAAAAGATTTCCAACATGGTCGGACGAGAAACCTGGGAGTCGAGGAAAGTAATGGTGAGTTTGTCCTATTTCTAACTCAAGATGCGCTACCAAGTGATGAGTTCTGGCTTTATAATATGGTCTCCACAATGGAACATTTTGAGACAGCCGCGGGAGCGTTTGGGAAACACCTCGCTTGGCCTGATGCGTCTTTTTACACACGGCGGGATATAGAAAATCACTTCAAGACATTCGATAACCTGCCTCTCCTGGCTACAAAATATCTTGATCTTAAACGGTGGAACTCAAAGGACAACGGGTTTCGCCAAATTTTGCGATTTTATAGCGATAACAATTCTTGTCTGAGAAAATCAATTTGGCGAGATATTCCATATCCTGAAGTAGAATACGGTGAAGACCAAGCATGGGCATTCAAGATTATCGAAAAAGGTTATGGAAAAATTTACGCACCTAACGCGATTGTCTATCATTCACATGATTATACGCCGTATGAAGCGATGGAGAGAGCCAAAACTGAAAGCTGGTTCTTTTATACGATGTTCGGTGAAAATCTCGCGAAATATGATGCAGTGCAGGAAATTGATGCGCGCAATGCCGAAGCGGAGCGCCTGGGTACCAGGGCTGGCCTTTCCCGCGCAGAGATCGACAAGAAGCGCGCACTCAACGTTGCTGAAGTCACGGGTGCCGTGGCCGGCCTCTACATGAAACGATGATTTTCTACATGCAGGCCCTCGACTTGGTTCATTTGTTGAGATGTGTCCCGTTTTTCGCTCGACACGCGACAACCAACTCGCCATGCGTTGCCGCCCTGATCATGCAGAGTTTCGATCGTTCAAACCCTGCAACGCGATTCTGCCAGTGTCATGTCGTGCCTTTGCGCCCGCTATTGATGTGCCGGTGACAAGGTGTTCGTCACATTGATGCGCCACTTGCGACGCATGCGTGTTCAGGCTTGACATGAGGTTGCCCTAGACCGGTGGTTTTTGCTCACTTTGCATGGATTAGGCGGCAAGAACCATGCGGCGTTTCAGGAGATCGAGGCCTGCCCGTCCGTAGCATTGGCGCTTGATGAGCTTGAGCCGGTTGACCTGGCCTTCCGCCTGGCCGCTACTCCAGGGCTCCGTCAGAGCAGCCCGGACGGCCGCGCTGTCCGCATCCAATCCCGAGGCGAACGTCGCGATGGCAGGAGCCTCGCAACTCCGTGCTTGCGTGATCCAGGCGGCGATGTCCGCTGCGGCGTCCTCTTCCTGATCATCCGCGACGGTCTTGCCCTTTCCGGCGGCGCGCACGAGTGCAGTGAAGCGGCGGGCCAGACCCGTAACGGCTCGCGCGGTGCCGTCCTGCTCGACGCGGCTCACCACAGCCACGTCGCTCTCATCCAAGACCGAGATCAGCTGCACGAGCAGCCACGCCAGCTGTCGTGCGGGCGGCAATGGGGCTTCTGTCCCAGGCCGCTGCGAGGCACCGGCCCTCGCGCAGCGGGGCTTGCGGCCTGATCGGACCGGCCTCGTTCGGCGCTCAGCGACGAAGCGATGCACTTGCCGGCTCGTCCCCGGATAGCCCTGCTCCCGGATCTCGCGCCACAGGGCCATCGCGTTCTCGCAGCCCTCGTCGATCCGCCCCGCCAAGTACGCGACATGCGGATCAAGGAGGCTCGGCCCGGCACCGTGAGGCAGCCGAGCCGGGAACGTCTCGGCTGCCGCGTACTTGCGCACGGTGGCGCGCGCCAGCCCCATGGCACGGGCGATCCCGAGCAGGGGCTCCCCGCCGGCATGCCGGCGGCGGACCTCGTCGTAGACAGCCTGCCATCGCATCCGGTTCTGCGTGCCCGCTTCCAGTTCCGCCGTGCTGCGGGCGAAGGCGTGGTCGCGCCGGACGGGAAGACTGGCCGAGCCAGAGAGTGGCGGCAGGCTCCGCAACCGGGCATGGGCACCGTAGAGCCAGCGTTCGACGGCCTGCCGCATGTTGGCGAGCAGGTGCCAGCGATCGGCGACCTGCTGCGCCTGGGGAGCGCCGAGGCTTGCGCCTCGAGCATACTCGGTCGAGCGATCCCGGGCGACGAGTGCGACGCCGGAGTGCCGTTCAAGCCAGCCGGCCAGCGTGCGCGCTGTGCGATCCGGGAGGAGGTCGATCACGCGGTGACGGTCGAGATCGACGACGATCGTGCCGTACCGGCTGCCCTTCCTGATCGCCCAGTCGTCGATACCCACCCGGACGGGAACCGGTGCGTCGGGGGATCGGCATACGGGAGACGAGCCGCAGCACGGTCGCGCGGCTCGCCGGCATATGGAGGTGAGTGAGGAGACGCGCGCCGCCCGCACCGCCGCAGGCGATGCCGACTCTGGCCTGAGCCTCGCAGAGCCGCCGCGTGCGCCGGGCGCGCGGTGCGAGGAGGCTCATGGGCGCCTCGGCGAAGGTCCGGCGTCGGCAGGTCGGCGTGCGGCAGTAGAACCGCCGTACCTCGATGCGGAGCCTGGCCTGCGATGTCGATACTGGCAGATCGGCGGGATAGCGGTGATAGCGGCTATGGACGGATCGGCTGGCATGACCGCAGTCGGGGCATCGACCGCTAGCCGCGTCCAGCCGCGTCGGGATGACGAGGTGATCCTCGTGTCGCTCGACGAAACGTGCGACCTGGCACTCGGGGATGGCAAAGGGAATGTTCATGTCAACCAGGATGGGGAGGCTGGGTCAGCCCATCACCCGACCGAGGCAATCCACCGCCATCCACGCAAAGTGAGCGAGAACCGGAAACAGGGCAATCCCCAGGGCAATCGGGTGAA
>NZ_LABY01000021.1 GCF_001043975.1 Methylobacterium variabile | reverse complement strand
CGGCCCGGGCGAGCTCGGCGTCGAGGCGCGAGGCGTCGGCGATGTCGCTGATCAGCCGGTCGAGGCGCTTCACGTCGTGCTGGATGACCTGCATCAGCCGGCCGCGGGACTCGTCGGTCTTGGCGAGCGGCAGGGTCTCGACGGCGCTGCGCAGGGAGGTGAGCGGGTTCTTCAGCTCGTGCGAGACGTCCGCCGCGAAGTTCTCGATCGCGTCGAGGCGCCGGTACAGGGCCTGGGTCATGTCCCGCAGCGCCCCAGAGAGGTGGCCGATCTCGTCGGTGCGCCGCGTGAAGTCGGGGATCTCCTGGCGCGACTTGATGCCGGTGCGCACCCGCTCGGCGGCCTCCGCCAGGCGCCCGACCGGGCCGACGATCTGGCCGGCCACCAGCATCGACAGCACCACCATCACGAGCGCCGCGATGATGAACACCTGCAGCAGGGAGAAGCGCTCCGCCGCGATGATCTTGTCGATGTCGCCTTCCTGCGTCGACAGCAGCAGGGCACCCCGGACCGTGCGGCCGCGCTGGATCGGCACCGCCACCGACACGATGGTCTCGCCCGGGCTGCTGCGGCGCACCAGCGTGCCGCGGGCGCCGGCGAGCGCCCGCTGCACCTCCGGCAGGGTGCGGCCGTCCGCCGGGCCCGGCTCGTCGGCCGCCGGGTTGCGGCCGATCCCCGGCAGGTAGGCCCGCGCGGCGTTCCAGGCCTGCTCGACCAGGCTCGGGCGCTCCTTGCGCGCCGGCGGCGGATCGCGGCTGAGATCGCCCCGGATGTAGAGGCCGCGCGAATCGATCAGCATCGTGCCGTCGCGGTCGTAGACCCGGGCGCGGGTGCCGGTCGGCGTGATCAGGCGGCGCAGGAGCGGGGCCACCCGCTCCGGGTTGAGGGAGAATTCGAGGCCCGACGGGGCCTCGTCGCTGAACGCCCCGCCCTCGCCGGCCTGGAGCTGGAGCAGGCGGTCGGGGTCGATGGTGATGGCGTCGGTGTCGACAGTGGCCGAGGCGGCGATCGCCCCGGCGATGATGTCGCCCTGCGTCAGCAGGCTCTGCACCCGGGCCTCGATCAGGCCCTGGCGGAACTGGTTGAGGTAGAGGAAGCCGAGGAGGAGCGCGATCAGCCCGGCGAGGTTGAGCACCACGATCCGCCGGGTCAGGCTGGAGGCGAAGCGCTGGGCGATCCAGCGCCGCACCGTGCGCGGGCCGAACGGCTCGCGCGCCGCCTCCGCGTCCGGATCGATCTCGCTCGACGGTTTCAGGGCCGAGCCGCCGAGCAGGCGGCGCACGGTACTCAGGGCCGAACCCTCGCTCACGCCGGCGATCTCTTACATTTCCTTGAAGCGGTAGCCGACGCCATACAGCGTCTCGATCATGTCGAAGCTGTTGTCGGTCACCTTGAACTTCTTGCGCAGGCGCTTGATGTGACTGTCGATGGTGCGGTCGTCGACGTAGACCTGGTCGTCGTAGGCCGCGTCCATCAGGGCGTTGCGGCTCTTCACGACGCCCGGGCGCTGGGCCAGCGCCTGCAGGATCAGGAACTCGGTCACGGTCAGCGTCACCGGCTCGCCCTTCCAGGTGCAGGTGTGGCGCTCCGGGTCCATCATCAGCTGGCCGCGCTCGAGGGAGCGCGCCGCGGCGGCCTCCGCCTCCCGGGCCGAGGCGCCCGGCCCCGCCTCCTTGGCGGCGAAGCGGCGCAGCACCGCCTTGACCCGCTCCACCAGCAGGCGCTGCGAGAACGGCTTCCGGATGAAGTCGTCCGCTCCCATCTTGAGGCCGAACAGCTCGTCGATCTCCTCGTCCTTCGAGGTGAGGAAGATCACCGGCAGGTCGGACTTCTGGCGCAGGCGGCGCAGCAGCTCCATGCCGTCCATGCGCGGCATCTTGATGTCGAAGATCGCGAGATCGGGCGGCGAATGCTTCAGGCCGTCGAGGGCGGAGGCGCCATCGGTGTATGTCTGGATCCGGTAGCCCTCGGTCTCCAGGGCGATCGAGACCGAGGTGAGGATGTTGCGGTCGTCATCGACGAGGGCGATGGTCGGCATGGGCATTCCCTGGGGCGCGGGCGTCGCCCGCAGGACACACCGGCCCTGCTGAACGTCACCCGACTGGAACCGGTTCCGGGCCCGGCAGATCTTGGGTGTCGCGGCCGGTCCCAAGAAAGGCTGGACAGTGGCCGCGACGCCACGATTCTGACTCCCTTAAGGCCATCCCGGCGAAAAAGCGAGCACCCGTGGCGAGGGGGCCACAGGCGGCGGCGGATTCCGATGGCCCCGCCCGCGGCACCGCGCGGCCTGGACGGGCTTTTGTCCCGGCGCCAGGGTGCCGGCGAGGCGGCCCGGCGGCCGCGGCTGAGGGAGGTGACCGGGCATGGCCGACGCAGACAGGAAGCGGGCCGCGCCGCTGCCGGCCGCCGAGGCGCCGTTCGACGCCGTCGGCCTCGCCAAGGCGCTCCTGCGCAAGACCCGCGCGGGCGCCCTCGCGACCCTGGAGCGCGACGGGGGCGCGCCCTTCGCCTCCCTGGTCACGGTGGCGACGGACCATGACGGGACGCCGCTGCTGCTGCTGTCGCGGCTCTCGGCCCACACCCTCAACCTCGAGGCCGACCCGCGCTGCTCCCTGCTCCTGAGCCAGGGCGGCAAGGGCGATCCGCTCGCCCATCCGCGCCTGACCGTGACGGGCGAGGCCTCGCGCAGCGCCGAGCCGCGGGTGCGGGCCCGCTTCCTCGCCCGCCACCCGAAGGCCGCGCTCTACGCCGATTTCCCGGACTTCGCGTTCTTCCGCCTCCAGGTCCGGGCCGGGCACCTCAACGGCGGCTTCGCCAGGGCCGCCACCCTGACCGCGCCCGAGCTCCTCACCGACCTCGCCGGGCTCGAGGCCCTGGCCGAGTCCGAGCCCGGCGCCGTCGCCCACATGAACGAGGATCACGCCGACGCCGTGGCGCTCTACGCCACCCGGCTCGCCGGGGAGGAGCCCGGGCCGTGGCGCCTCACCGGGTTCGACCCCGAGGGGCTCGACCTCGTGGCCGGCGAGCGCACCGCCCGGGTCGCGTTCCCGGAGCGGCTGGCGAATCCCGCCGCCTTGCGCCCCACCCTGGTGACGATGGCGGCGCAGGCCCGAGCCGTCCCCGGCTCCTGACACAAAGTTGGGCTTGTCACTGCCCCCATAAGCGAATTCGATTGAACCGCGAAGTTTCGCCACCTACTAAAGCACCCCGGCGAGGCCGCCATGATCGGCCTCGGCGCGGGGGCGCTCGACCTGCTAGAACAGGGCGCGGTCGCCGCACCGGACGTGAGCAAGTCAATCGGCCCGATCCGGACCGGCACCTGCCCGGCTTCCCCAAGGTCGGTGCCAGGAGGAGCAGGCGTGAACGACATCGGCGTATTCAACGAGGCGTTCGGCGCCGACAAGATCGGCTTCCGCAACCTCAAGCGCGTCAACTGGAATCTGGAGGCCCCGAGCCTCTACGAGCACGCGCTGCAGCGCGGCGAAGCCCAGCTCGCCGCCGGCGGCGCCCTGGTGGCCGAGACCGGCATCCACACCGGCCGCTCGCCCAAGGACAAGTTCGTGGTCCGCGACGCGGACACCGAGAACGAGGTCTGGTGGGAGAACAACGGCGCGATCAGCCGCGAGCAGTTCGAGACCCTGTTCGCGGACTTCCTGGCCCATGCCGAGGGCAAGGAGCTGTTCGCCCAGGACCTCTACGGCGGCGCCGAGGTCGGCCACCGGGTCCGCGCCCGGGTCTTCACCGAGTACGCCTGGCACTCGCTGTTCATCCGCAACCTGCTGATCCGCCCCGAGCGCGAGGCTCTCGCGACCTACGAGCCGGACCTCACCATCATCGACCTGCCGAGCTTCCGCGCCGATCCGGCCCGCCACGGCTGCCGCAGCGAGACCGTCATCGCCTGCGACTTCTCGCGCAAGATCGTGCTGATCGGCGGCACGTCCTACGCCGGCGAGATGAAGAAGTCGGTCTTCACCTACCTGAACTACGTGCTGCCCAAGGCGGGCGTGATGCCGATGCACTGCTCGGCCAATGTCGGGCACGCCGGTGACTCCGCCCTGTTCTTCGGCCTGTCGGGCACCGGCAAGACCACGCTGTCCTCCGACCCGAACCGCACGCTGCTGGGCGACGACGAGCACGGCTGGAGCCCGAAGGGCATCTTCAACTTCGAGGGCGGCTGCTACGCCAAGACCATCCGCCTGTCGCGGGAGGCCGAGCCCGAGATCTACTCCACCACCGAGCGCTTCGGCACCGTGATGGAGAACGTCGTCATCGACCCGGTCACCCGCCAGCCGGATTTCGACGACGCCTCGCGCACCGAGAACACCCGCTGCGCCTACCCGCTGCCCTTCATCAGCAACTCGAGCGCCACCGGCCAGGCCGGGCACCCGAAGAACATCGTGATGCTGACCTGCGACGCCTTCGGGGTGCTGCCCCCGATCGCCAAGCTGACCGGCGCCGAGGCGATGTACCACTTCCTCTCGGGCTACACCGCCAAGGTGGCCGGCACCGAGAAGGGGCTGAAGGGCCCGGAGGCGACCTTCTCGACCTGCTTCGGCGCGCCGTTCATGCCGCGTCACCCGTCGGTCTACGGCAACCTGCTGCGCGACCTGATCGCCCGCCACCACGTCGATTGCTGGCTGGTCAACACCGGCTGGACCGGCGGCGGCGTCGGCACCGGGCGGCGCATGCCGATCCGCGTCACCCGCCGGCTCCTGACCGCGGCCCTCGACGGCTCGCTGGCCAAGGCGGATTTCCGCCGCGACCCATATTTCGGCTTCGCGGTCCCGACCTCGGTGCCGGGCGTCGAGCCGCACATCCTGTACCCGGTCAAGACCTGGCAGGACAAGGCGGCCTTCGCCGAGACGGCCAAGAGCCTGGTCGAGATGTTCCAGAACAACTTCAAGCGCTTCGAGGCCCATGTCGACGCCGACGTGCGGGCCGCCGAGCCGACCATGTCGATCGCGGCCTAACGAACGGCGCGGTCACCAGAGGGCCCCTCTCCCCGGAGAGGGGCCCTTTTCGTTGTACAAGCACGAACGAAGAAACCAGAGGGAGGAGCGGCCGATGATGGTGCTCGTCGTCGGTGCCGGCGTGGTCGGCCTCGCGATCGGTCGGGAGCTGGCCCTGCGCGGCCACGAGGTGATCGTCGCCGAGGCGGAGGGTGGCATCGGGACCGGCGTGTCCTCGCGCAATTCCGAGGTGATCCACGCCGGGATGTACTATCCGACCGGCTCGGCTCGGGCGCGCCACTGTGTCGAGGGGCGGCGCCGGCTCTACGCCTTCTGCGACAGCCACGGCGTGCCGCACGCCCGGATCGGCAAGCTGATCGTCGCGGCGACCGAGCCGGAGGGCGCCAAGATCGCGGCGATCCACGCGCAGGGGCTCGAGAACGGCGTCGAAGGCCTGTCCTTCCTCGACGGGACGGAGGCGCGACGCCTCGAGCCGAACCTGGCCTGCCACGCGGCCCTCCTCTCGACCGAGACCGGCATCGTCGACAGCCACGCCCTGATGCTGGCGCTCCAGGGCGACATCGAGGATGCGGGCGGGGCGCTCGCCTTCAACACCCCGATCGAGCGCCTGACCCGCTCCCCCGCGGGCTGGGTCGCCCGCTTCGGCGGCGAGGCCGCGGACGAGCTGACGGTGGACGCCGTCGTCAACGCGGCGAGCTTCGGCGCGCAAGGCCTCGCCCGGGTGACCGAGGGCTACCCGCAGGCGCGGGTGCCGCGCCTGGTGCTCGCCAAGGGCAACTATTTCGGCTGCACCGGCCGTCCGGCCTTCTCGCGCCTGATCTATCCGGCGCCGGTCGAGGGGGGCTTGGGGATCCACCTCACCCTCGACCTCGCCGGGCGGATGCGCTTCGGCCCCGACGTCGAGTGGATCGACGCGCCCGACTACGAGGTCGATCCCGGCCGCGGCGCCCTGTTCTACGCCGCGATCCGGCGCTACTGGCCCGGCCTGCCCGAAGGGGCGCTGGTGCCCGACTATGCCGGCATCCGCCCGAAGCTGTCCGGACCTGGGGAAGGGGCCGCCGACTTCCTCATCGACGGCCCGGCC
Source organism: Methylobacterium variabile (assembly GCF_001043975.1). GTDB lineage: Bacteria > Pseudomonadota > Alphaproteobacteria > Rhizobiales > Beijerinckiaceae > Methylobacterium > Methylobacterium variabile. The sequence continues at coordinate 35,577 of NZ_LABY01000021.1, read as the reverse complement.
GAGCACGGGCTGCCGGGCCTCGTCCACCTGTTCGGCATCGAGAGCCCGGGGCTGACCTCGAGCCTGTCGCTCGCGGAGGACGTGGCGGACCGGTTGGGGGCGTGAGGCGATCCCGCGAATTCATCGGCGATCGGCTGACAGAATTCGAATCCTCATCGTCATCCCGTGGCTCGCCGAAGGCGAGAGCCCGGGATCCAGAACCGCTGACGGTGCCGGATAAGACGACCTGCGTTCCGCCTCGTCCTGATGCATCCGCGGTTATGGATCCCGGGTTCCGCTGCGCGGGCCCGGGATGACGCCGAGGGTGGCACCTCGTGTAAAGCAAGTGATTGGCGCCTGATCTCGCTTCGGCCGTCGACGGCAGGTCGCGGCCGGGCACGCCTTCGGGCGACGACTCCACCCGGGACTCGCGTGCGTCCGGCCGCCGTCTTGGCGCGGCGGGGTGCCGCTGCTATCTCCCGTCGACTCTTTCCTTCACCGCCGTGCGCCACGCGCATCGCCGCGCCTGCGCGCCGGAGACAGCCCCACGATGACCGCGTCCCCCATCGACAACATCCGCAACTTCTCGATCGTCGCCCATATCGACCACGGCAAGTCGACCCTGGCCGACCGGCTGATCCAGATCACCGGGACGGTGGCGGCGCGCGACATGAGCGAGCAGATGCTCGACTCGATGGACATCGAGCGCGAGCGCGGCATCACCATCAAGGCGCAGACCGTGCGCCTCGAGTACAAGGCGCAGGACGGGCGCGACTACGTCCTCAACCTGATGGACACGCCCGGCCACGTCGACTTCGCGTACGAGGTGTCCAGATCGCTCGCCGCCTGCGAGGGCTCGCTCCTCGTCGTCGACGCCTCGCAAGGGGTCGAGGCGCAGACGCTCGCGAACGTCTACCAGGCGCTGGACGCCAACCACGAGATCGTCCCGGTCCTCAACAAGATCGACCTGCCGGCAGCCGAGCCCGAGCGGATCAAGGAGCAGATCGAGGAGGTGATCGGTATCGACGCCAAGGACGCGGTGCCGATCTCGGCCAAGACCGGCCTCAACATCGAGGCGGTGCTGGAGGCGATCGTCACCCGCCTGCCGCCACCGAAGGGCGACCGTGCCGCGCCGCTCAAGGCGCTGCTGGTCGATTCCTGGTACGACGTCTATCTCGGCGTTGTCGTGCTGGTGCGCATCGTCGACGGCGTGCTCAAGAAGGGCATGACGATCCGGATGATGGGTGCGGACGCCGCTTACGGCGTCGAGCGCCTCGGCGTGTTCCGGCCCAAGATGCAGGACGTCGCCGAGCTCGGCCCCGGCGAGGTCGGCTTCTTCACCGGCTCGATCAAGGAGGTCGCCGACACCCGCGTCGGCGACACCATCACCGAGGACAAGCGCCAGACCAAGGAGGCGATGCCGGGCTTCAAGCCGGTGCAGCCGGTGGTGTTCTGCGGCCTCTTCCCAGTCGATGCCGCAGACTTCGAGAACCTGCGCGGCGCGATGGGCAAGCTCCGGCTCAACGACGCCTCGTTCTCTTACGAGATGGAGACCTCCGCCGCGCTCGGCTTCGGCTTCCGCTGCGGCTTCCTCGGGCTCCTCCACCTCGAGATCATCCAGGAGCGGCTCGAGCGTGAGTTCAACCTCGACCTGATCTCGACCGCGCCGAGCGTCGTCTACCACCTCAACATGCAGGACGGGGAGCAGCGGGAGCTGCACAACCCGGCCGACATGCCCGACGTGATGAAGATCGCCTCGATCGAGGAGCCGTGGATCCGCGCCACCATCCTCACGCCGGACGAGTATCTCGGCGGCGTCCTGAAGCTGTGCCAGGACCGGCGCGGCACGCAGATCGACCTGAACTACGTCGGCAAGCGCGCCATGGTCGTCTACGACCTGCCGCTCAACGAGGTGGTGTTCGACTTCTACGACCGTCTGAAGTCGATCTCGAAGGGATACGCCTCGTTCGACTACCACATCTCGGATTACCGCGAGGGTGATCTGGTGAAGATGTCGATCCTGGTGAATGCCGAGCCGGTCGACGCGCTGTCCATGCTGGTCCACCGCACCCGCGCCGAGAGCCGCGGCCGGGCGATGTGCGAGAAGCTGAAGGACCTGATCCCGCGTCACCTGTTCCAGATCCCGGTCCAGGCGGCGATCGGCGGCAAGATCATCGCCCGCGAGACCATCCGGGCCCTGTCGAAGGACGTCACCGCCAAGTGCTACGGCGGCGACATCTCCCGCAAGCGCAAGCTCCTCGACAAGCAGAAGGAGGGCAAGAAGCGCATGCGCCAGTTCGGCAAGGTCGAGATCCCGCAGGAGGCGTTCATCGCCGCCCTCAAGATGGACACCTGACGCCGCTTGCCGCTCTCCGGCACGGCGTGCGATGAGGGTGCCCCCCAAGACGATGAGCCGCCGCATCGCGGCGGCCGGGATGTGACGACCGTGTCCGTGCTGAGCCTGAAGCCCCGCCAGGAGCCCCGCCAAGAGGACGTCGACGCGCTGATGCGCGAGATCGGCAGGCAGGCCCGCGCCGCCGCCCGTCGGATGGCGCTGGTCCCAGGCCCGGCCAAGGATGCGGCCCTGCGCGAGGCCGCCGCCTCCCTGCGCGCCGCCGGCCCGGCCATCCTCGCGGCCAACGCCGAGGACCTCGCCGAGGCCCGCGCCAAGGGCCTGCCCGCCGCCACGCTCGACCGCCTGGCGCTGAGCCCTGCCCGGGTGGAGGCGATCGCCGCGGCCGTCGAGAGCATCGCCGGCCTGCCCGATCCCGTCGGGCGCACGCTCGCGACCTACGAGCGGCCGAACGGCCTGCGGATCGAGCGGGTGGCGACGCCGCTCGGCGTCGTCGGCGTCATCTTCGAGAGCCGCCCCAACGTCACGGCGGATGCCGGCGCGCTCTGCCTCAAGGCCGGCAACGCCGCGATCCTGCGCGCGGGCTCGGAGAGCCATCGCAGCGCCACCGCGATCGCGACCGCGATGAGCGAGGGGCTGACCCGCCACGGCCTGCCCGCGGACGCGATCCAGCTCGTGCCGACCAGGGACCGCGCGGCCGTCGGCGCCATGCTGACCGGCCTCGACGGCGCCATCGACGTCATCGTGCCCCGCGGCGGCAAGGGCCTGGTGGCCCGGGTGCAGGACGAGGCCCGGGTGCCGGTCTTCGCCCATCTCGAGGGGATCTGCCACGTCTTCGTCCACGCAGCCGCCGACCTCGCCATGGCCCGCGCCGTGGTGCGCAACAGCAAGCTGCGCCGCACCGGCATCTGCGGCGCCGCCGAGACCCTGCTGGTCGACCGCGCCTGCGCCGGCACCCACCTCGCCCCGCTGGTGACCGACCTGCTCGACGCCGGCTGCGCCGTGCGCGGCGACGAGGCGGTGCGGGCGGTCGACCCGCGGGTGACGGCCGCGACCGAGGAGGATTGGCGCACCGAGTACCTCGACGCGGTCATCGCCGTGCGGGTGGTGGACGGCCTCGACGCCGCCATCGACCACATCGAGGGTTACGGCTCGCACCACACCGATTCGATCCTGACCGAGGACGCGACGGCGGCGGAGCGTTTCCTCGGCGAGGTCGATTCGGCGATCGTCGTCCACAACGCCTCGACCCAGTTCGCCGACGGCGGCGAGTTCGGCTTCGGGGCCGAGATCGGCATCGCCACCGGGCGGATGCATGCCCGCGGCCCGGTCGGCGTCGAGCAGCTCACCACCTTCAAGTACCGGGTCCGCGGCACCGGGCAGGTCCGGCCGTGATCGCCTGAGCGAGCGGCGGCAGGAACCAGGAACGGTGCGCCCGTGATCGTGCGCCTTCCGCCCCTCGCGCCTGGCCTGCGCGTCGGCCTCTACGGCGGCTCGTTCAACCCGGCCCATGCCGGCCACCGGCATGTCAGCCGGCTGGCCCTGCGGCGCCTGGCCCTCGATCGGGTTTGGTGGCTGGTGAGCCCGGGGAACCCGCTCAAGGACCGCAGCCACCTGCCGGAGGCGGTGCGCCGCGCCGAGGGCGCCCGGGCGGTCGCCGCGGATCCGCGCATCGCCGTCACCGACTTCGAGGCCGCCCTCGGCGTCCGCTACACCCGCGAGACCCTGACCTGGCTGACCGACCGGCACCCGGACGTCCGCTTCGTCTGGATCATGGGGGCGGACAGCCTGGCGACGTTCCACCGCTGGCGCGGCTGGCGCGAGATCGCCGCCCGGATGCCCTTCGCGGTGATCGACCGGCCGGGCTACACCCTGCGGGCGATGGCCTCGCCCGCCGCCCGGGCGCTCGCGCGCGACCGCATCGACGAGGCCGCCGCCGCCACCCTGGCCGACCGGGCGCCGCCGGCCTGGGTCTTCCTGCACGGGCCGCGCTCCAGCCTGTCCTCGACGGCCCTGCGGGCGGTCCAGGCGGCGCCGGCAGGGGTCCAGTCGTGAGGGCGCCCGGCGGTCATCCCGGCTTCCGGCCGGCGACGACGTAGAGCAGGGCTCCGCCGGCCGTGTGCCACGTCCCGTTCTCGGCCGCCGCCGCGGTCATGTCGTCGAGCCGCAGATGGTCCGACCACGCCCGCGCGAAGAAGTCCGCGTCGCCACCTCCCGCAAGGACGTTCCTGCGCATCTCGTCCATGTCGAAGGGCCCCGTACCTTCCCTTCGCCAGCGCGACGACGCGCCGAAGGCGGCTGCCTGCTCGCGGGAGTCGTAGGGCGGGAACAGGGCCGCGGCCTTGTCGCAGAGCCACACCCGGATCTCGCCGAGGCCGGCGGCGGCGAACAGGCCGGGCAGGCGCTCGCCGATGCATTCGTCGCCCAGGCCCCGGCGGGTCCGCCCGATGGTGTGGCGAAACGCGAATTCGGCGAGCCGGACCACCGCGTCATCCTCCATGCCATGCATCAGGCAGGTGACGGGCAGCCGGGCGACGAGGTTGTTCGGCTCGACGCAGAGGACGAGGCCGCCCGGACGCGCCGCGCGCACCATCTCGGCGAGCGCCCTGGACGGGTCCTGCAGGTGAAGCAGCAGCGTCTGACACGTCACGAGGTCGGCGGTGCCGGTGGGGACGGGGAGGGCGTAGGCGTTCGCCCGGATGCCCGCGACCGTGATGCCCCGTGCGGCGAGCGGCGCCATCGCCCGTCGAAACTCGGTGATGTGGGCCGTCTCGCGGTCGATGCCCGTCACCGAGACGCCGTCGGCGAGGCGCTTCGCCACGAGGCGCGTCCAATGGCCGATGCCGCATCCGACGTCGAGGACCGACCGCACCTGCGCGAAATTCAGCCGCGCCGCGAGCAGGTCGAGGTAGTCATCGTTCCAGAAATAATCCCGATCCTCCCCGAAATATTCCAGCGAGTGCGGCGATCTGCTTGGGGCGTCGTCGGGCATGATTCCTCCTCCCTGTGAGGAAGCCTATCATGAAGCCGTGACCTGGAGGCAGTGGCGGTGCCCTTGCCTGGCGTCTCGCGTGGTCCGCACGGGGCGACCGGACCATCCGGAGCACCCGACCCGGTGCGCCGGAGACTGGCCGGCCGTCCTCGTCGCTCCGCGCGGGCTCACCGCCCGCAAGCCCTCCGGACGGCGAGTCCCAGCGCTGCTCTGCGGCCCGGGCGACCGGGCGCGTGCCCGGGATTTGCACGGGTCCAGCTTGAAAATCCCGCACCGGCACGCCACTGTCCTTGAGAACGGCATCGGCGCCGCTGAGCGCGCCACAGGCAGCATCGTCTCGTGGCGCCAGCGGGTGCCTCATCGACAGGGGTCGGCACTGAACGAAGCAATCTCTCACGAAGCTCACGACGGCGAGCTTCCCGCGCAGCCCGAGGCGCAGGCGCCCGAGGCGGCGGACATGAGGTCGGTTGCCCTCGCCTGCCTCGAGGACATGAAGGCCGAGGAGACCGTCGAGATCGACCTCGTCGGCAAGACCTCGATCGCCGACGCCATGATCATCACCTCCGGCCGCTCGCAGCGCCACGTCGGCTCGATCGCTGACAAGGTGATCCAGGAGCTGAAGACCCGCGGCTTCGGCAATCCCCGGGTCGAGGGCCTGCCGGCTTGCGACTGGGTGCTGATCGATGCCGGTGACCTCCTGGTCCACATCTTCCGGCCCGAGGTGCGCCACTTCTACAACCTCGAGAAGATCTGGGGCGCCGACCGGCCGGCCGATCGCCTCGCCGGCTGACGCCCCAGGACGAAGCGCAAGGACGGACACGCCGCCATGCGACTCGCCCTCGTCGCGGTGGGGCGCCTGAAGCGCGGCCCCGAGCGCGACCTCGCCGAGGAGTATCGCGGCCGCGCCGACGCCCTCGGGCGAGGCCTCGGCTTCTCCGCCGTGCAGCTGACCGAGATCCCGGAGAGCCGGGCTCGGCGGGCGCCAGACCGCTGCGCCGAGGAGGCCGCGGCGATCCTGTCGGCGATCCCCGCGGGCGCCGCCGCCCTGGTGCTCGACGAGGGCGGTCGCGCGGTGACGAGCCCGGACCTCGCCGCCCAGGTCGGGGCCTGGCGCGACGGCGGCCGGCCCGGTCTCGCCATCGTGATTGGCGGCGCCGACGGCCTCGACCCTACGGTGCGGGCGCGGGCGGACCTGATCTTCGCGTTCGGGGCCGCCACCCTGCCGCACGGGCTCGTCCGCGTCCTGGCCCTGGAGCAGCTCTACCGGGCCATGACGATCCTCTCCGGCCACCCCTATCACCGCGGCGCCCCGTGACCCGAGCGCTCCTCCCCGCCCTCCTGTCCGCCGCTGCCCTCGCCTGCGCCGTCCCGGCCCGTGCCCAGGAGGCCCGCGCTCAGGAGGCCGGCGCCCCCGATCCGGTGGCGAAGGCCCAGGCCGAGAAGGACCAGCGGGCCGAGAGCCTGCGGGCGATCGAGAGCGCTCTCCAGGCGAGCACCGAGGCCCGGGCGAAGCTCGAGCGCGAGGTGGCCGAGATCAAGGGCGACGCCACCCGCCTCAACCAGGCCCTGATCGACGCCGCCCGCAAGGCGCAGGAGGCCGAGACCCGCATCTCCGAGCTCGAGGCCAGGCTCCAGACCATGGCGGGCAGCGAGACCGCCCTGCGCCGCTCCCTTGAGGCCCGCCGCGGCGTCATCGCCGAGGTGCTGGCGGCCCTCCAGCGCATGGGCCGGCGCCCGCCGCCGGCGGTGCTGGTGCGGCCCGAGGACGTGCTGGCGGCGATCCGGACCTCGATGCTGCTCGGCGCCGTGGTCCCCGAGCTGCAGGGCGAGGCCCAGACCCTGGCAGGCGACCTTGCCGAGCTCGTGCGCCTGCGCGGCCTCATCGCCGCCGACCAGGAGACCCTGCGCGGCGACGTCAAGGGCTGGGCCGTGGAGCGCCAGCGCCTCACCGCCCTCATCGTGGCCCGCCAGTCCCGGCTCGGGGAGGCCGAGACCGGGCTCTCCGCCGAGCGTGAGCGCGCCGCCGGCCTCGCCGGCCAGGCCCGCAGCCTCAAGGACCTGGTCGATCGCCTCGATGGCGACGTCGCGGCGGCCCGCCGCGCCGCCGGGGCGGCCAGGGAGGCGGCGGAGGCCGAGAGCCGCGAGACCCGCGAGCGCTTCGCGGCGGCCGCCCTGCGCGACCCCGCCCGCCTCGCGCCCAAGGTGCCCTTCGCCCAGGTGCGCGGCCTGGTGCCGCGGCCGGTGAGCGGCGAGGTGGTGCGCGGCTTCGGCAGCACGGATGGCGCCGGCGGCACCAGCCGCGGCATATCGCTCATGACGCGGCCGCGCGGCGTCGTCTCCTCTCCGGCCGACGGCTGGGTGGCCTACGCAGGGGCGTTCCGCTCCTACGGACGTCTCTTGATCATCAACGCGGGCGACGGCTACTATCTGCTCCTGGCGGGCATGGACCAGATCAACGTCGAGGTGGGTCAGTTCGTGCTCGCGGGGGAGCCGGTCGCCGTGATGGGAGACACGGGCTCCGCACCTTCGGCAGGAGCCGGCGGGCGGAACGATCCCGTCCTGTACGTCGAGTTTCGAAAAGACGGTGGCTCCATCGACCCGGATCCTTGGTGGGCCAAAGGGTCAAGCGAGAAGGTTCGCGGATAATGCGCAAAGTTTCCCTCGTCCTGTTCGGAGCCGTCCTGGGCGCCGGGACGGCCACGGTGGCGACCCAGACCCACCTGCTCTCGAGCACGAGCGCCGTCGCTGCCTCGGCCGAGACCTACCGTCAGCTCAGCCTGTTCGGCGACGTCTTCGAGAAGATCCGCACCGACTACGTCGAGAAGCCCGACGAGGCCAAGCTCATCGAGGCGGCCGTCAACGGCATGCTGACCTCCCTCGACCCGCATTCGAGCTACATGGACGCCAAGAGCTTCCGTGACATGCAGGTCCAGACCAAGGGCGAGTTCGGCGGCCTGGGCATCGAGGTCACGATGGAGGACGGCCTCATCAAGGTCGTCACCCCGATCGACGACACGCCCGCCGCCCGCGCCGGCCTGCTCGCCAACGACATCATCACCCAGATCGACAACGACCAGGTCCAGGGCCTGACCCTCAACCAGGCCGTCGACAAGATGCGCGGCCCGGTCAATTCGCCGGTGAAGCTGAAGATCACCCGCAAGGAGGCCAAGGAGCCTCTCGAGGTCACGCTCAACCGCGACCTGATCCGGATCAAGCCGGTGCGCTCGCGGACCGAGGGCGGCGACATCGGCTACATCCGCCTGACCCAGTTCAACGAGCAGACCTTCGACGGCCTGAAGGCCGCGGTCGACAAGATCTCGAACGATCTGCCCGGCGACAAGCTCAAGGGCTTCATCATCGACCTGCGCAACAACCCGGGCGGCCTGCTCGACCAGGCCGTGATGGTCTCCGACGCCTTCCTCGACCGGGGCGAGATCGTCTCTACCCGCGGCCGCAACCCGGACGAGACGCAGCGCTTCTCGGCCAAGTCCGGCGACCTGACCAAGGGAAAGCCGATCGTGGTGCTGGTCAATGGCGGCTCGGCCTCGGCCTCCGAGATCGTCGCCGGCGCCCTGCAGGACCACAAGCGGGCGACGGTGCTCGGCACCCGCTCCTTCGGCAAGGGCTCGGTGCAGTCGATCATCCCGCTCGGCGGCAACGGCGCCCTGCGGCTCACCACCGCGCGCTACTACACCCCGTCCGGCCGCTCGATCCAGGCCAAGGGCATCGAGCCAGACCAGGAGGTGCTGCAGGACGTGCCCGACGAGCTGAAGGGCAAGGACGAGACCAAGGGCGAGGCCGGCCTGAAGGGCCACCTCAAGCAGAAGGACACCGAGGAGCGCGGCGGCTCGTCGGCCTACGTCCCGCCGGACCCGGCGAAGGACAAGCAGCTGACCGCCGCCGTCGACTTCCTGCACGGCGTGCAGAAGGGTGCCGCCAACACCGCCAAGTCGAACGTGCCCAACTAGGTCGAGGACCCGGACTGACCGGCTCGCGCCGGCGCGCGCAGTCCGCCGCGCTTTAACGCCGCGTTTACCACGAAGGCCCGCAATACCGGTTGAAAGACCGGCGCTGCGGGCCTTCCGCTTCTTCGCAGCGACACGGTCGCGGGACCTCACGCCTGTGCCGCTCGCGTCCGACACCATCCTGACCCGTCCCCTCGGGCTGCGGGACGAGGCGACTGCCCGTGCCGCGCGCTGGCGCGCCGCCCTGCGCCCCGGGGTGCTCCTCGGTGCCTCCCTCGGCGCCGGGGCCGCGGCCCTCGTGGCCTTCCTCGCCCTCCACGACGACCCGCTGGCGGGCGAGCCTCACGCCGTCGCGGTCATCGAAGTCCGTGCGCCGAGCTCAGGCCCGCCGGAGCCGGCCGTCCCGGCCCGCCCCGACCCGGCGAGCCGCAGCGCCGGCGAGGTCGAGCGCGCCTCCGGCGTGGCGGTGAGCCGGCCCGACGGCACCGCGGCGCCGGATTCGGTGGTGATCCGGGTGCCCGGCAGCGGGCCGGTCCAGCTCGCTCCCGCCCCCGACCCGCGGCTGAGCGAGCGCGGCCGCTACGGCGTCCTTCCCAGGATCGGGCCGGACGGCAGCCGGCCTCTCGACGTCTACGCCCGGCCCGAGGCCGCGGGCCTGGAGCGCGGCGGAGCTGTGGCCGGGCGCATCGCCCTGGTCGTGTCCGGCCTCGGCATCGGCCAGGCGGCGACCCAGGAGGCGGTGCAGCGCCTGCCCGCCGCCGTCACGCTCGCCTTCGCGCCCTACGGCGCCGACGTCTCCCGCAGCGCCGCCCGCGCCCGCGAGGCCGGTCACGAGGTGATGGTGCAGGCGCCGATGGAGCCGTTCGACTATCCCGACAACGATCCCGGCCCCCAGACCCTGCTGGCCGGCGCGAAGCCCGCCGAGAACCTCGACCGCCTCGCCTTCGTGCTCGGCCGGGTGCCGGGCGCCGTCGGGGTGATGAACTTCATGGGCGCGCGCCTCACCGGCGAGGCGGCCGCCCTCGAGCCGGTGCTGCGCGAGATCGGGGCCCGCGGCCTCGGCTTCCTCGACGACGGCAGCTCGCCCCGCTCGCTCGCCCGCGAGGTCGGCCGCAAGGTCAAGGCGCCGGTGGCCCGGGCGGAGATCGTGGTCGACGCGGTGCCGCGCCCCGACGCCATCGACCGCGAGCTCGCCCGGCTGGAGGAGGCGGCGCGCAAGTCGGGCTTCGCGCTGGGCTCGGCGACCGCCCTGCCGCTCTCCATCGACCGCATCGCCCGCTGGTCGCGGGACCTGGAATCCCGCGGCATCCTGCTCGTCCCGGCGAGCCGGGCCCTGCGCGCCGCCCCATGAGAGAGCGGGCTCATGAGGGCCGGCGCACCCGGCCCGCTTCGCTCCCGCCGCATTTTCCCCCGGTGCTCGGTCCATACAGCGGGAAATTGCTCTAAGGTCGCCCCATGGCATCGCTTCACCGCCCCTCCGAGACCGCGCTGGCGGACCTTCCCTACCGGCCCTGCGTCGGCATCGCCCTGTTCAACCGGGACGGCCTGGTCTTCGCCGGGCATCGCCGGCACGAGTCGGCCGACCTCGGCGCCCATGCCTGGCAGATGCCCCAGGGCGGCATCGACGAGGGCGAGGCCCCGCTCCAGGCCGCCCTGCGCGAGCTCTACGAGGAGACGAACGTCGCCGCGGGCTCGGTGCGCCTCCTCGCCGAGGCGCCGGGCTGGTACTCCTACGACCTCCCCACCTTCGCGGCGGGCAAGCCCTGGAAGGGGCGCTATCGCGGCCAGACCCAGAAGTGGTTCGCCTTCGCCTTCGAGGGCGACGAGCGCGAGATCGACATCCTGCGCCCGGGCGGCGGCGCCCACAAGGCGGAGTTCGACGGCTGGCGCTGGGAGCCGCTGGCCAACCTCGCCGAGCTGGTCATCCCGTTCAAGCGCCCGGTCTACGAGCAGGTGATCGCCGCCTTCGCCCACCTCGCGCGCCCGGCGTGACCGGTCCCGGACGCCCCGCCCGCGGGCCTCGGGCATGATGCGCTGGTGGCTCACGGGCCTGGCGGTCCTGCTCCTGTGGGTCGCCTACGGGATCTCGCCCTACGTCGCGCTCTACCAGCTGTCGCGCGCCGTGCAGGCCCACGACACGGCGGCGGTGGCCCAGCGGGTGAACTTCCGCACCCTGCGCCTGTCGCTGACCAAGCAGGCCCTCGCGGCGGCGGTCGACGCCATCGCGGCCCGCCGCGACCTGTCGGCCCGGGAGCGCACCATCCTGACCGAGGCGAGCGGGGCCCTGGCCGAGCCGCTGGTCGAGTCCCTCGTCACGCCCGAGACCCTGATCGATCTCCTCGACGACGGCTGGCCGGTGCGCGCCGGCCTGACGCGCGATGGCGGCGCCGGCGAGGCGGCCTCCGGGACGCCCGACACCTCGCAGGGGTCCGACACCCCGAGGGGCAGGAACGGCCTCGGCTTCCACGCCTCGACCGTCGGGCAGCTCCTCGCCCTGTTCCGCTCGGCCGAGCCGCGGGGCTTCCGCGGCATGGTGGTGAGCTACCCGCCGGACCGGCCGCTCGAGAACCGCTTCCGCCTGCGCCTGCGCCTGCGGGGCTGGACCTGGCGCGTCGTCGACCTGGAACTGCCCGGCTCCTTGCGCGAGCGCATCAGCCAGCGGCTCACCGGGGCGATGCAGCGCTGACCGTGCCCGCTCCGGAGCGCCCGGACTCCCCTTGATGGGCCGGCCCGCGCCCCTCATATCCGGAAGCGGGCCGGCGGAGTTGCGGTCGGTCCCGACGGGCGCTGCGGATGCGGGCCCGGACAGCCTACGAAGTGCCTCCGCAACAGGGCTTCGCCGAGACCATGACGCGTCCCTCGCCGTTCGGGCATCCGTTCCTGCTGGGCTTCGACGAGATCGAGCAGGCGCTCGACCGCGTCGCCAAGGCCGCCAACGACGGCTACCCGCCCTACAACATCGAGCGCCTGCCTCGCACCGAGCGGGAGCCGGAGCGGCTGCGGATCACCCTCGCGGTGGCGGGCTTCACCCGCGACCAGCTCGACGTGACCCTGGAGGAGAGCCAGCTCATCGTCCGCGGCCGCCAGGCCGACGACAAGAGCCGGACCTTCCTGCACCGGGGCATCGCGGCCCGGCAGTTCCAGCGCGCCTTCCTGCTGGCCGACGGCATGGAGGTGCTGGGGGCGGACCTGTCTAACGGCCTGCTCTCCATCGACCTCGCCCGGCCCGAGCCGGAGCGCATCGTGCGACGGATCGACATCGGCTCGCGCGACGCGGGCTGAGCATCCCCATATCCCTTTCAACCGGTCGGCGGGCCGCTGCGGGGCCCGGCCGATCACCCGTCCTGCTGCCTTTGAGAGGAGGGCGCATCATGTCCGACACCACCCTGACCATGGATGCCACCGCCATGGACCCCAGCGCCCTCGCCGCCCTCGGCGAGGGCCACGTCGCCTACGTCCGGGCCATGCGCTCGGAGGAGGTCAAGCGCCTCTTCCCGCAGGCGCCCGACCTCACCCCCGGCCTCGACCTGTTCGCCCTGCTCTCGGCCAGCGGCGCCCCGATCCTGCTCACCGACAGCCGGGACGCGGCCTTCGCGAACGCCTGGGCGCACGACCTGCAGGCGCTCAGCGTGCACTGAGCGCCCGCGGCACCTTACGCGTCCGGGGGTGCGATTCCCTCGACCGCCGCGACCAAGCGGTCGAGGTCGGTCGGGCCGGAGAGGCGGTGGTCGCCCTCCTTGATCAGGGTCAGGACCACTCCCGCCTCCGGCAGCCGCTCCACCAGCCGCAGGGCGTGCCGCCAGGGCACGTCCGGGTCGGCCATTCCCTGGAGGATGTGCACCGGGCAGCCCGGATCAATGGGCTGAGCCAGGATCAGGTGGCGGCGCCCGTCCTCGATCAGCGCGCGGGTCACCGGCGTCGGCTCGGGCGAGTACTGCGACTCGCGTCGCCACACTCCGTCGCGCATCACCTGCGCGCGGATTTCCTCCGGGAACTGCTCCCACATCAGCGCTTCGGTGAAGTCCGTCGCCGGTGCGATCAGCACCAGGCCGGCCGGGCGCAGCCGGCGCGCCGCGAGCAGCGCGATCCAGCCGCCCATCGACGAGCCGACCAGCACCGGGCGCTCCGGCGCCAGGGCGGCGACCACGGCCTCGGCATCGGCGAGCCAGTCCGAGATCGTGCAATCGGCGAAGATCCCTTCGGATTCGCCGTGGCCCGCGTAGTCGAAGCGCACGAAGGCCCGGCCCCGCGCCGCCGCCCAGGCGTCGAGAGCCTCGGCCTTGGTGGCGCGCATGTCCGACCGGAAGCCGCCGAGCCAGACCACCGGCGGCCCCGCGCCGGGGCGCACCAGGGTGGCGAGGCGGCGCCCTCCCACTGTCAGCATCGTGGCGGGTCGGCGTGCCGTCTCGTCCATGGTGTTATCCCCGTTATTCCAACGTCCGCACTGGTCGCGGGCGGCCGGCGCCCAAGGTTTACCGATCTGCAACGGGGTCGCGCGACCTTTCGCTATCGTCCCGGTGCGGACCTTGACCCGGCGGCTTCTATATCGGGCGCCGCCGGGCACGCGAAAACCCGGCCGGCATCGCCGGCCCGTCGCCGATTCCTGCACGGAGCGGGCACCGTCTTGCCGCGAGAGCTGTGATCAGAGTTCTGACCCGGAGTTCCATGCCGTCGAGCCAGGCCCCGCCGTTCCCGGCCGCGAGCCACCCGCTGGCGGGCCGCACGGTGCTGCAGATCATCCCGGAGCTGGATGCCGGCGGCGCCGAGCGGACCGCGGTCGACGTCGCCGCGGCCCTCGCGGCGGTCGGCGCCCGCGCCCTGGTCGCCACCGAGGGCGGGCGCCTCGTCGGCGAGTTGCAGGCCAAGGGCGGCGCCTGGGTGCCGTTCCCGGCCCGCAGCAAGAATCCCTTCGTCATGGCCCTCAATGTCGGGCGGCTGGCCCGCATCTGCCGGGCCGAGCGGGTCGACCTGATCCACGCCCGCTCCCGCGCCCCGGCCTGGGTCGCCCTGGGGGCGGCGCGGCGGCTGCGCCTGCCCTTCGTCACCACCTACCACGGCAGCTATTCCGGCCGCTCGCCGGCCAAGCTCCTCTACAACTCGGTGATGGCCCGCGGCGACGTGGTGATCGCCAACTCGCACTTCACCGCCGACGCCATCCGCCGCCTGCACCCGCAGGCGGCCGGCGACCGGGTGCGGGTGATCCACCGGGGCACCGACCTCGCCGCCTTCGCGCCGGCCCAGGTGGCGCCGCAGCGGGTCGAGGCCCTGCGCCGGGCCTGGGGCGTCGCCCCGCACGAGCGGGTGGTGCTCCTCGCCGCCAGGCTCACCGCCTGGAAGGGCCACCGCGTCCTGATCGAGGCGGCGGCGGCCCTGCGGGCCCAGGGGCTCGGCGACTTCACGGTGGTGCTCGCCGGCGATTCCCAGGGGCGAACGGGCTACGTGCGGGAGCTCGACGCGATGATCGCCGCCCACGGCCTCGCCGGGCAGGTGCGCCGGGTCGGCCACTGCGCCGACATGCCGGCCGCCTATCGGGCCGCCTCGGTGGTGGCGGTGCCCTCGACCGAGCCCGAGGCCTTCGGCCGCGCCGCGGTCGAGGCCCAGGCCGTCGGCACGCCGGTCGTCGTGTCGGATCTCGGCGCCGTGCCCGAGACGGTGCTGGCGCCGCCGGAGGTGCCGGCGGCCGAGCGCACCGGCTGGCGCGTCCCGGCCGGGGACCCCGACGCCCTGGCGGGGGCGATCGCCGAGGCGCTCCAGCTCGGCGCCAGCGCCCGCGACGCCCTGGTGCGCCGCGCCCGCCGCCACGTCGAGGAGCGCTTCTCCCTCGAGCTGATGCTGGCCGACACCCTGGCGATCTACGCCGAGCTGCTCTGTCCGCCCGCGACAGGGGAGGGACCCTGAGGGAGGCGTCAGGTGCGTGCGGACGTCCCGGTGCGACCGGGGCTCCAAGACTTCGGGGATGCTTCGCTCTTCGGCAACCAAGTTCGGCATCCGCGAGTTGACAAACCGGGCGATCTCGCCAAGGTGATATCGTACACCCGAGTATGCCCGCGCGGTGGTTCGGGACTGGCCCGGAAGGGGATCCGGTCCGCGGACCGCCGCCGGACGACGTGACTGAGGAGATTACAGCCATTCGCAGACCTATGAGAGCCATGCCGGCCCCGCAGAAGGACGGGCCGCGCGCCAACCGGGACATCCGCGGCGTCCGCGAGGTCCAGCTCATCGACGAGAGCGGCCAGAACCGCGGGGTCATGGGCTTCTTCGAGGCGCTGCAGCTCGCCGAGGAAGCAGGCCTCGACCTCGTCGAGATCGCGCCGAACTCCGCGCCTCCGGTCTGCAAGCTTCTCGACTACGGCCGCTTCCGCTTCAACGAGCAGAAGAAGCAGGCCGAGGCGCGCAAGCGGCAGAAGACCGTCGAGGTCAAGGAGATCAAGCTCCGGCCCGGCATCGACAAGCACGACTACGACGTCAAGATGAAGGCCGTGCAGCGGTTCTTCGAGGAAGGCGACAAGGTCAAGGTGACGCTCCGCTTCCGCGGCCGCGAGATGGCGCACCAGGACCTCGGCCTGCGCCTGCTCGAGCGCGTGAAGGCCGAGACGCAGGAGGTCGCCAAGGTGGAGAGCGAGCCGCAGCTCGAAGGCCGCCAGATGATCATGATCCTGGCGCCGCGCTGAGCGCACGGCGCCGCGTCCGCGTTGTCAGGCGCGGGGCGGATCACGGAGCGCTCCGGGCGCGGGCTTCTCCTTGAAAAACCCGCGCGGGGAGCATCGAAGGGCCGGGCATGTCCCGGCCCGTCGCTTGTCTACTTCAGCAGGACCACCTGCGCGTCGCCGGTCCGGCGCACCACGTTCACCGTGACGTCGCTGCCGTGGCGATGGATCAGCAGGTCGACGTGGCTGTCGCCGAGCTTCAAGTTGCGGATCAGCACGTCGTCGAGGAAGGCCGGCAGGATCGGGTCGCGGAAGCGGATCCGGTTGCGGTCGTGGCGCAGCTCGAGCCCGAGGCAGGCGGCCAGGAACGCGAAGGGCGCAGCCGCCGCCCAGGCCTGCGGGCTGCACGCGACGGGGTAGTTCGTCGGCCCGCGCTGCTTGCGCTGGATGAAACCGCAGAACAGCTCCGGCAGGCGCCGCCCCTCCTGGTAGAGCGAGGCGCCGTGCTGGCCCTCGAACACGCGCGCCGCCTCGGCCTTCAGGCCGTAGCGCGCGAGGCCGAGCGCGACCAGCGCGTTGTCGTGCGGCCAGATCGAGCCGTTGTGGTACGACATCGGGTTGTAGCGCGCCTCGCCGCTGGCGATGGTGCGCACGCCCCAGCCGTTGAAGCCGTCCTTCGACATCAGCACCGCGGCGACGCTCTCGGCCCGCTCGGGATAGGCGATGCCGGTGAACAGCGCGTGGCCGGCATTCGAGGAGCGCACGGCGCAGGGGCGCTTCTCGCCGTCGAGCGCGATGGCGTAGGTGCCGATCTCAGGCAGGAAGAACGCCTCGTCGAAGGCCTTGCGCAGCCGGTCCGCCTCGTCCTTCAGGCGGTCCGAGAGCGCCTCGTCGCCGAGCAGCGCGGCGAGCTTCGCGGCGCCCTTCTTGGCGGCGTAGACGTAGCCCTGCACCTCGCACAGCGCGATCGGCCCCTGCGCCATCCGGCCGTCGGCGTGGAAGATCGAGTCGTGGCTGTCCTTCCAGCCCTGGTTGGCCAGGCCCTTCTCGGTCTCGCGGGCATATTCCACGAAGCCGTCGCCGTCCCGGTCGCCGTAGCGGTCGATCCAGTCGAGGGCCGCCAGGATGTTGGGCCAGATCGCCGTGATCGTCGCGGCGTCGCCGGTCTGCTCGTAGTACTGCCCGGCCAGCATCACGAACAGCGGCGTGGCGTCGATGGTGCCGTAGTAGAGGCGGAACGGCACCTCGCCGAGGATCGCCATCTCGCCGTTGCGGGTCTCGTGCAGGATCTTGCCGGGCTGCGCGTCGGCGGCCGGGTCGATCTTGGTCGCCTGCGTCGCCGCGAGGTGGCGCAGCACGCCCTTGGCGATCTCCGGGTCGATCCACAGCGTCATCATCGCGGTGATGATGCCGTCGCGGCCGAACACCGTGCTGTACCAGGGGATGCCCGCATAAGGGTACACGCCCTGCGGCGTGCGGCTGAGCAGCATGTAGAGGTCCGCCGTCGCGCGGCAGGCGGCCTCGTTGAACTGGTCGTTCGAGCTCTCGATCGTGGTGATGTTGGCGGTGGCCTGACGCAGGTCGCGGCGCGCGTCGCGGTAAGCCAGCGCGAAGGTCATGCCCTCGCCCTTCGGGTGGCCCTCCTCCCGCCGCGGGCTCGGATAGGCTGCGGCCGTGAACGGCAGGGCGCTGCCCACCGCCGCCACCGCCTCGCCGTCCCGGCTGCGATCGACCGTGTCGCAGATCGCCCGCACGAAGATCGAGGCCCGCCCGCCGGGGCTGAGCCGGACTTGGAACTCGGCCCGGTGCGCCTCGATCCGCGCCGGCCTGGGCCCGAAGCGCAGGCGGGTGGTGCGGCGGCGCCCGTCGAGCCCGTCGTACCGGAACGTCACCTCGTCGTCGCCCGTCACCTCGACGCTGCGCTTGCCCCGCTGGGGCCGGTCGCTGCCGCGCACCTCGAACAGGTCGCGGAAATCCGCGTCGAAGCTCAGGGAGACGCGCAGGTGGCGGGGCTTGGTGTCGTAGTTGCGCAAGCCGATGCGGTCGTAGCAGGTGCCGCGGAAGAGAAACTTGGTCCGCTCCAGCGCGATGATCTCGCGCGGGATGCTGGTCTCGTCGCCGGCGTCGAGCCGGATGTCCGGCGTCGTCAGGTCGACCGAGAGGGCGCCGTTGTCGTCCTGCACCACCGAGCCGAGCAGCATCGGCCGCTGGCCCTCGACGGTCAGCTCCAGGCGCGACAGGAAGCGGGTATCCTGGAAGTACAGTCCCTCGGGCCCCGGGAAGACGCCGATGTCGCCGTAGCTGTCGAGCACCGCGAAGGCGTCGCCGTGCTTGAGCGAGCGCAGCTGGCGCTCCACCAGCGAGGTCTGGGCCTCGATGTGGTACTGCGGCAGTTGCTCGTCGTCGGGGACGGTCGCGACCATCGGCAGGTTCTCCTGGGCATCGCTCCGCGAGGCGTCGCGGGGATCGGGGGCGAGATGTCGGGGCGCCGGGCGGGCGGCCCGGGGAGGCAACGGGAGGCGGGACCCGCGGCGATTCGCGGGTCCGGTCCCACGCTAGAGCGAATGTGGGCCATCGTGCGGCGGGTGCCAGGGGGGGCCGGGCGCGGGCGCGGCCCGGATTTCGGGCAGGGCCGGTGAGGCTCGCCGAGGCACCACGCCCTTTCCCGGAGGAGTGGAGCGTCAGCGGAAGGAGATCCGGGAAAGGGGTGAGAGCTTACAAAAGATCTGCAGAGAACAGGCAGGATGCGCCGCGCAAGACAAAGGCCCGGCCCCCTCGCGGGGACCGGGCCTCGTGACGATCAGGCGATGCCGCGGATCAGACCGCGCGGAGCACCGGGCGCACCGTCGCGCCGTTCGCCGCGCCGTTGAGGTCGAGGCCGGGAGCGCCGAAGCTCAGGCCCGGCAGCTTGATCGCGTCGGCCTCGCCGGCGAGGAGCGACTCGTAGGCGGCGACGTAGGAGCGGGCCATCACGCTCGCGGTGAAGCGGGTCTCGAAGTAGCGGCGCACGCCCTCGCGGCTCATTGCCTTGACGGTCTCGACCGCGGCCACGGCCTCGTCCATCGACTCGACCACCACGCCCGAGACGCCGTTCTTGATGACTTCCGGCACCGAGCCGTTGCGCCACGCGATCACCGGGGTGCCGGCCGACATCGCCTCGATCATCACCAGGCCGAAGGGCTCCGGCCAGTCGATCGGGAAGGCGAGCGCCAGGGCGTTGCCGAGGAATTCGTGCTTCTGGTCCTCGTTGATCTCGCCGATGTACTCGACCAGCGGGTGGTGGGTCATCGGCTCGATGACCTCGTCCCAGTACTCCTGGTCCGCCTTGTCGACCTTGGCGGCGATCTTCAGCTTCACGCCGGAGCGCTTGGCGATCTCGATCGCCCGGTCGGGGCGCTTCTCCGGCGAGATGCGGCCCAGGAAGGCGAGGTAGCCGCCGTCCTTGGGCTTGGCCGAGAAGCGGCAGTTCTCCGCCGGCAGGCCGTGGTGGATGGTCTGCAGCCAGTTCGCGTTCTCGGGCATCGGCCCGCGCTGGTGGTCGGAGATCGACACCAGGGGCATGCCCGTGAAGGTGCGGTAGACCGGCATGAAGTCCGGCACGTCGAGCCGCCCGTGCAGGGTGGTGACGCACTTGTGGTTCAGGTCCTCGAACAGCGGGTACTGCAGGAGGTCGATGTGGAAGTGGATGATGTCGAACTCGTCCGCCCGCCGGCGCAGGTGGTACAGCATGGCGAGGTGGCTGGCGACGTGGTCGCGGATGCCGGCGAGCCGCAGGCCCTCGGGGCAGCAGGCGACCAGCCTGGCGCTCGTCTCGGAGTCGCCGCTCGCGAACAGGGTGACGTCGTGGCCCTGCCGGACCAGCTCCTCCGTCAGCCAGGAGACGACACGCTCGGTGCCGCCGTAGAACTTCGGCGGAACAGCCTCCGCGAGAGGGGCTACTTGGGCAATGCGCACGACGAAATCTCCTGAGACGCCCAACGGTGGCGGGTCAACGTTGGCGGGGATCAAGCAGGATCGGGCCTGAGCGGGACATGAACGAAACCGCGCACCCGAGCTTATGGTTCCGGTGCGCCGCACAACGCTACGGCCGGGCGCCGCCTGTTCCCGTCGCCCACAGGGATCAACCGCCCGCCGAAGCGACGATTGCGGGCCTCGCCAGTCTCTGCTATAGCGCGCGCCTCGCCGAACCGCCCGGCCGTGAGGGCTGCCGTGGCGGTTCGTGTCGCTCCACACCTTCGATCGAGCGCGATCGTCGGGGCCCGCCCGTGGCGGATCCCCGGTGGAGTTCGCGTCAGGAGAGCAAAATGCCCAAGCTGAAGACCAAGTCGGGCGCCAAGAAGCGCTTCAAGATCACCGGGACCGGCAAGGTCATGTACGCCCAGGCCGGCAAGCGCCACGGCATGATCAAGCGGACCACGAAGCAGATCCGCAACCTGCGCGGCACGACCACCCTGTTCGAGGGCGATGCCGCCAACGTGAAGAAGTACTTCCTGCCGAACGCCCGGTAAGAACCGGCTTCGCGCGAGAAGACGCTTCGTCCCGAATCTGTTTCGTAGAACCCCCAGGAGATCACCATGGCCCGCGTCAAGCGCGGCGTGACCAGCCACGCCAAGCACAAGAAGGTTTTCAAGGCCGCCAAGGGCTATTACGGCCGGCGCAAGAACACGATCCGGATCGCCAAGCAGGCGGTCGAGAAGGGCATGCAGTATGCCTACCGCGATCGTAAGAACAAGAAGCGCAACTTCCGCGCGCTGTGGATCCAGCGTCTGAACGCGGCGGTCCGCCCGCACGGCCTGACCTACTCGCGCTTCATCGACGGCCTGGCCAAGGCCGGCGTCCAGGTCGACCGCAAGGCCCTGTCGGAGCTCGCCATCCACGAGCCGGCGGCCTTCGTCGCCGTGATCGAGAAGGCCAAGTCGGCGCTGCCGGCCGAGCTCGTCAAGGCGGCGTAAGCCCGGCGCTCCGGGCCCGCACCCTCGCGCGGGCCGGACCTTCGAGACCGCACCATCACGGCCCGCCCGCGCGGGCCGTTTTTCGTTGCGCGGGTCATTCCCTGCCGCCCGCCCCGCCGCCCGGGTTGACGGGCGGGACGGCCCGTTGCAGGGCATCCGCAGCCCGGATTGAGCAGACCATGACCGATCTCACCAGCCTCGAAACCGATCTCCTCGCACAGGTCGCCGGTGCCTCCGACGAGACGGCGCTCGAGGGCGTGCGCGTCGCCGCCCTCGGCAAGAAGGGCGCCGTCTCCGAACTGCTGAAGACCTTGGGGACCATGAGCCCCGAGGCGCGCAAGGAGCAGGGCCCGCTCATCAACGGCCTGCGCGACCGGGTCCAGGGCGCGATCCAGTCCCGGCGCGAGACCCTGGCCGAGGCGGCGCTGGCCGCCCGCCTCTCCGCCGAGCGCATCGACGTGACGCTGCCGGTGCGCGAGGGGCCGGAGACGCGCGGCCGCATCCACCCGATCACCCAGGTGATGGACGAGATCACGGCGATCTTCGGCGACATGGGCTTCTCGATCGCGGAGGGCCCCGACGTCGAGACCGACGAGCTGAACTTCACGGCGCTGAACTTCCCCGAGGGCCACCCGGCCCGGGAGATGCACGACACCTTCTTCCTGCGGCCCGACCGGGACGGGAAGCGCAAGCTCCTGCGCACCCACACCTCGCCGGTCCAGGTCCGCACCATGCGCGAGGTCGCACCGCCGATCCGGGTGATCTGCCCCGGCCGCACCTACCGGCACGATTCCGACCAGACCCACACCCCGATGTTCCACCAGGTCGAGGGCCTGGTGATCGACCGCCAGGCCAACATCTCCCACCTGAAGTGGATCCTGGAGGAGTTCTGCAAGGCGTTCTTCGAGGTCGACAGCGTCAAGATGCGCTTCCGGCCGTCGTTCTTCCCCTTCACCGAGCCGTCGGCGGAGGTCGACATCCAGTGCTCGCGCAAAGGCGGCGAGATCCGCTTCGGCGAGGGCGACGACTGGCTCGAGATCCTCGGCTGCGGCATGGTCCACCCGAACGTGCTGCGCAATTGCGGCCTCGACCCGGACGCCGTCCAGGGCTTCGCCTGGGGCATGGGCATCGACCGGATCGCGATGCTGAAATACGGCATGCCGGACCTGCGCCCGTTCTTCGAGGCGGACGTGCGCTGGCTCGAGCATTACGGCTTCCGGCCCCTCGACATCCCGAGCCTGGTCGGCGGCCTGACGGCCTGAGTGACAGCCCCTGAGTGATCGCCGCAGAGGCGCCCTGTCACCGGGGGCGAGATCCTGGCGATCGCCGACGAGGTCACCCGCCTCCTCGTCGGCTCCAGCCTCCTCATCACGAAGACCCGGCTCGCCTGAGCCGAGAGGTTAGTCCCGATGAAATTCACCCTCTCCTGGCTCAAGGACCACCTCGACACCGACGCCCCCCTCGACCTGATCGTCGAGACGCTGACCCGCATCGGCCTGGAGGTCGAGCGCGTCGAGGACAAGGCCGCCGACCTGTCGGCCTACCGCATCGCCGCCGTGCTCACCGCCGAGCAGCACCCCAACGCCGACCGGCTGCGGGTCTGCACCGTCGACACCGGCGAGGGCGCGCCCGTGCAGGTCGTCTGCGGCGCGCCGAACGCGCGGGCCGGCATGCGCAGCGTGTTCGCTCCCCCCGGCACCTACGTGCCAGGCAAGAACATCACCCTGTCGGTCGGCGTCATCCGCGGCGTCGAGAGCCGCGGCATGCTGTGCTCGGGCGCCGAGCTCGGCCTGTCGGACGACCACGACGGCATCCTCGACCTTCCCGCCGACGCGCCGGTGGGCCAGCCCTACGCGGCCTTCGCCGGCCTCGACGACCCGGTGATCGAGATCAACCTGACGCCGAACCGGCCGGACTGCACCAGCATCCACGGCATCGCCCGCGACCTCGCGGCGGCCGGGATCGGCACCCTGCGGTCGCCGCAACTGCCGCCGGTGCGGGGGGAGGGGGCCTGCCCGGTCACCGTCACCCGCGACTTCGCCCCCGGCGACGCGCATCTCTGCCCGCTCTTCGGCCTGCGCCTGGTGCGCGGCGTCAGGAACGGGCCGTCGCCCGAGTGGATGCGCCGGCGCCTGGCCGCGATCGGCCTGCGCCCGATCAACGCGCTCGTCGACATCACCAACTACATCACCTTCGATCGCGGCCGGCCGCTCCATGTCTTCGACGCCGCCAAGGTGAAGGGGAACCTCACCGTGCGCCGCGCCCGCGACGGCGAGGAGGTGCTGGCCCTCGACGGCCGCACCTACCGGCTCGACGACGGCGCGATCGTGATTGCCGACGAGGCGGGCGTCGAGTCGATCGCCGGCATCATGGGCGGCGAGCATTCGGGCTGCGACGAGGGCACCACCGACGTGCTGATCGAGTCGGCCCTGTGGGACCCGCTCACCATCGCCCGCACCGGCCGGCGCCTCGGCATCGTGACCGATGCCCGCTACCGGTTCGAGCGCGGGGTCGACCCCGCCTTCGCCCTGCCCGGTCTCGACCTCGCGACCCGGATGGTGCTCGATCTCTGCGGCGGCACGCCGAGCGAGGCCGCGATCTCCGGCGAGGTGCCGGACACCGACCGCATCATCGACTTCCCCTGGACCGAGGTGCGCCGCCTCTCCGGCCTCGACCTGCCGCGGCCCGAGATGAAGGTGACGCTGGAGGCGCTCGGCTTCCACGTCGCCGGCTCCGGCGATCGGGCCAAGGTGCTCTCGCCGTCCTGGCGCCCGGACATCGAGGGCAAGGCCGACCTCGTCGAGGAGATCGTCCGCATCGCCGGGCTCGACCGCATCGAGCCCAAGCCCCTGCCGCGGATCGAGGCCACGGTGATCCGCCCGGTGCTGACCGTGATGCAGAGGCGCACGCGGCTCGCCAAGCGCGAATTCGCCGCCCGCGGCCTCGTCGAGGCCTTGACCTGGTCGTTCATCGCCAATGCCGACGCGACCCTGTTCGGCGGCGGCAAGCCGGAGCTGGCGCTCGCCAACCCGATCGCCGCCGACCTCTCGGACATGCGCCCGAGCCTGGTGCCGGGCCTCGCCCGGGCGGCGCAGCGCAACGCCGACCGCGGCATCGGCGACGTCGCCCTGTTCGAGGTCGGGCAGTGCTTCGCCTCCGACCAGCCGGAGGGCCAGACCATCAAGGCCACGGCTTTGCGCCGCGGCAGCGCCCGCCACGGCGGTGCCGGCCGGCACTGGGACGGCACCGCGCGCCTGGTGGACGCCTTCGAGGCCAAGGCCGACGCCCTGGCGCTGCTCGCGGCCCTGGGCGTCCCGACCGGCGGCCTGCAGGTGGTGGCCGGCGGGCCGGACTGGCTCCATCCCGGCCGCTCCGGCACGCTGCAGTTCGGGCCGCGCAACCCGGTCGGAGTCTTCGGCGAGCTGCACCCGCGGGTGCTGAAGGCCCTCGACATCAAGGCCCCGGTGGTGGTCTGCGAGATCACCCTCGACGCCCTGCCGCTGCCCAAGCACCGGCCCACCAAGATGAAGCCGGCGGCGAACCTTCCGGACTTCCAGCCGCTGACGCGCGACTTCGCCTTCGTGGTCGGCCGCGACGTCGCGGCGGGCGACATCGTAAAGGCGGCGCAAGCGGCCGAGCGCAACCTCGTCACCGGCATCGAGGTGTTCGACGTCTACGAGGGCGCCGGCATCGGCGAGGACCAGAAGTCCGTCGCCGTGGCGGTGCGGCTCCAGCCGACCGACCGCACCCTCACCGACGCCGAGATCGAGGCGGTGAGCCAGAAGATCGTCGCCGAGGTGGCGCGCAAGACCGGCGCGACCCTGCGGGGCTGAGCGTGACGGATCCGGCGGCGAGGCGCTCGCCGCCGGGTGACGGGGACGAGGAGGCGGGCATGGCGGATACCGAGCTGATCCGGGAACTCTCGGCGGCGACCTACCTGCCGGAGGAGGCCCTGCAGCGGGCGGTCGCGGCCCCGGGAACGATCGCCGCGCCGGTTCTCGTCCTGCTCGACCGCGCCGCCGAGGCCGAGGAACTGACCGAGCCCGAGAGGAGCCTGCTGTTCTGGGGCCTCCACGTCCTCGCCTCGGTCCGGGACACCCGGATCCACCCGCCGCTGATGCGCCTCCTGCGCCACGGCGACGAGGCGATCTCGGCGGCGCTCGGGGAGGATTATCCGAACACCCTCGCGGGTCTCGTCGCCAGCAGCTTCGACGGCGACGCGGAGGGCCTGCTCGCCGCCATCGCCGGCGAGGCTCCGGCCGGCATCGTGCGGATGCACCTCTTCCACGCCCTCGCGCTGCTGACCGCGGACGCGCGCCTCGACCGCGAGACGGTGCGGACCTTCCTGATCCGCTTCGACGACGAGCGGCTGGGCCGTGACGAGGACGAGGCCTGGCAGGGCTGGGAGGACGCCGTCGCGCTGCTCGGCTTCGACGACCTCGTGCCCCGCCTCAAGAAGGCGCGCGAGGACGGCCGCGTCGCCGACGATCACGTCGACTGGCAGACGGTACGGGAGACCCTGAAGGAGGCCCGCCTTCGGCCGAAGAGCCGCGAGCGCTTCGACGAGCTGCTGATCGGCTACCTCGACGACCTGATCTGGGCGCTGGATCACACCCGCGAGGGCGCCTACGACCATCTCCCCGACCTCGACGAGGACGGCGTTCCGATCCCCGAGCGCAATCCCTACCGCGACGTCGGCCGCAACGATCCCTGCCCTTGCGGCAGCGGCAAGAAGTTCAAGAAGTGCTGCCTCGACAAGGTCGAGCAGGGCTTCGCCGCCCTGCCGCCCTTGCCGCCGCTCCGGTAAGACCGCCGTACCGTCGAACGGACGCGTTCGGCGGCGCAGGGCAAGCCCGAAAGCGCGCTGATTTAAGACCCCCCGCGCGGGGCGGAACGCCGACGCTGCCGGCAAGGCGCTCTCGGCGTCGTGGAGGGCGCGCGGCAGGTGCCGCGCGCGACCTCGAGGCGGATCTAGGCCTGGAGCGAGGCCGACGCTCTCCCGAACCCGCCGGCGCTCCCGTCGTCACGCAGCCCGTCCGGTCCGTCTCGACATGGCTTTCGTTGCGTCCATGAGCGCACATGGCGGCCGCGCGCTGCGGCCCGATTGCATCATCGCGCGGCATTCGTGACCTTATGGAGGCTTCGCGGTCACCCTGCGTCACGTCTTGCCCGATTTCTCGCCGGATCCTGCAAAGTTATCGTGCACATTGCTCTCAAACGAGACAGGGGCGAGGTGGGGTCTGATCCTGCGTCAACGACCACATGATCCGGGCCATGCGCGGACCAGCGTCAGGTCGAGGGAAAAATATTTTGAGCATCGAGGCGATTATTACATCGACATGACCTAGGGAATTTTTCTGAAACGTATCTCAATCGTGAAAATTTTTACCTGACATTATCGAATGTCGCGCAGGTTTGACTGGGAAATAGATCCTTGTCATGCGGGCAGGTTCCATGAAGTCTGGTATTCGGTCGCGCCTGTACGGGGGCTTTGCCGCCCTCGCGGTTCTCTCCGTGGTCATGGGCGGGTTTGCCTACCGCCAGCTCGACAGTCTCGACGACATGTTCAAGTACAAGGGGCAGATCGAGCATTCTGCCCGCGATCTCTACACGGTGAACGGCCTGACCGAGCGGTTCATCGCCCAGAGCAGGCAGTATCGGACGACATCGACGCCGGAGGCGGCGGCCGGGATGCAGTCGAGCCTGTCCGAGATGGCCCGGCTCGCCGAAGGCCTCACCCAGCGTGCGTCCAACGAGGAGCGTCGGAAGCTGTACAAGGAGATCCACACGGAGGCGACCAGGCTCGCGACAGAGCTTCCGAAGCTGATCGAGCTGGGAACGCAGATCCGCGAGAACAGGGACGGGGTCTATACCTCCGGTGACGACCTGACGGCGGCCTCGGGGGGCCCTCATCACCCAGCTCCGGTCCGGCGGTGACGATGCCGTTCTCGCCCAGGCCGTGGAGATCGAGCGGACGCTGCTGCTGTTCCGCGTCATGAACTGGCGCTTCCTGGCCACCCGGGATCCCAAGACCCGCGCCCTGTCGGCCGCGAACTACACCAATGCCAACGGGACCATCGCGAAGCTGAAGGCGCTGAACCTGACGCCGGCGCAGCGGCGGGACCTGGGCGTCGTCGAGGAGGCGCTGCACCGGCTCAACCGGCACATCTCGGCCGCGGCGACCGCGATGCTCGAGACCGAGACCTTCTACGAGCAGGGCATGAGGACGCGGACGGACGCGATCCTGGCCACGGGCCTGGCGGTGCGGACCAGCCTGGACGCAACGGTGCAGGAGATCACCGCCCGCAGCGCCAGCACGATGGCGACGGCGAAGCAGGTTCAGGTCGCGCTGCTGGCGCTCATCCTCGCCATCAGCGTCGCCCTGGCCGTTCTGATCGCTCGCAGCATCATCCGTCCGATCTCCGGCATGACCCGCGCCATGAGCCGGCTCGCGGCCGGCGAGACCACCCTCACCGTCCCGTCCCAGGATGCCGGCGACGAGATGGGCGAGATGGCGAGGGCCGTGGAGGTCTTCCGCCAGAATGCCGTGGCGCGGGTCGCGCTCGAGGCCGACCAGGCCGCGCAGCAGACCGCCCGCCAGCGCCGCGCCGACCGGGTCGACCAGCTCGTCAGCACCTTCCAGCAGCGGGTCGCCGGCGCGCTCGACATCGTCACCTCCGCCGCCACCGAGCTCGACGCGACCGCCCGCTCGATGACCCAGGTCGCCGACCACACCAACACCCAGGCCGCGGCCTCCAGCGCCTCCGCCGAGGAGACCTCGGCGAACGTCCAGACCGTCGCCGCGGCGGCGGAGGAGATGGTGAGCTCGCTGCGGGAGATCGAGCGCCAGGTGGTCCATTCGCGGGAGGTCGCCGGTCACGCCGCGCACGAGGCCGAGGCCACGAACGCCGCCATGACGAGCCTGGGCGCCGCCGCGAGCCAGATCGGCGCGGCGGTGACCACGATCTCGGCGATTGCCAGCCAGACCAACCTCCTGGCGCTGAACGCGACCATCGAGGCGGCCCGGGCGGGCGATGCCGGGCGCGGCTTCGCGGTCGTCGCCGCCGAGGTCAAGCAGCTGGCCGCGCAGACGAGCCGGGCGACCGAGGAGATCGGCGGGCAGATCAGCGCGATCCAGGCCGCCACGGATCAGGCCAGCACTGCCATCCGGCAGATCGGCAGCACCATCGCGGCGATGAACGAGATCAGCGGTGCGATCGCCGCGACGGTCGTGGAGCAGACCGCGGCGACGACGGAGATCTCCCGGAACGCGACCCAGGCGGCCCGGGGAACCCAGGACGTCTCGTCGAACGTCTCCCGCGTGCTGTCGCTGGCGGACGAGACCGGGGGCGCGGCGTCCCAGGTGCTGATGGCCGCCGCCGAGCTGGCGACCCAGTCCCTGACGGTCAAGCAGGAGGTCGACGGCTTCCTGAGCGAGATCCGGGCGGCCTGAGCGGCCGGCCGCAGATCCCGTGTGAACTCCCGGCCGGTGCCGGCCGGGGGTTTCAGGGCCGGGCGGCGAGGGCCTCCGGGTCCGTTCCGCTCAGCGGGTTGCCCGGGTCCCAGGCGTAGTGAAGCGTCTCGAATCGCAGGGCCCGTGCATCGACCATCAGCAGGCGGCCGACCAGCGGCTCGCCGAAGCCGGTGACGGCGCGGATCACCTCGAGGGCCATCAGCGAGCCCATCAGGCCGGCGAGCGCGCCGAGGACCCCGGCCTCGGCGCAGGTCGGCACCGCGCCGGCCGGCGGCGGGCTCGGGAAGAGGCAGCGATAGGTCGGGTTCGGCCGCCCGTCCGGCCCGGTCTCGTGGGCCCGGATCGTGGTGAGCGAGCCGTCGAACTGGCCGAGCGCCGCCGTCACCAGGGGGCGGCGGGCCCGGTAGCAGGCGTCCGAGACGGCGTAGCGGGTCGAGAAATTGTCCGAGCCGTCGGCGACGAGGTCGTAGTCGGCGATCAAACCTTCCGCGTTCTCCGGCGTCAGGCGGGTGGCGTGGGTCGCGACCCGGACGTGGGGGTTGAGGCGGGCCACCGCCGCCGCCGCGCTCTCGACCTTCGGCCGGCCGATATCGGGCGTGCCGTGGATCACCTGGCGCTGCAGGTTCGAGAGCGAGACCGTGTCGTCGTCGACGACCCCGATCATGCCGATCCCGGCCGCCGCCAGGTACTGGATCAGCGGCGCCCCGAGCCCGCCGGCCCCGACGACCAGCACCCGCGCCGCCTTGAGGCGGACCTGGCCGGGACCCCCGACCTCCCGCAGCACGATGTGGCGGGCGTAGCGTTCGATCTCGTCGGGGCTGAGCGCGGTCATCCGGCGTAGGTAAGCGAGACGCCCGGTGCGCGGTAGCCCCCCTTGCGCGCGGGCGGTTCTCATCCGCAGCGTTCGGCGCTACCGATCCCGGCGACCCGCGCCCTCGAACCTCCGGCTGCCCGTGACCGATCCCCGCTCCCCCCTCGCCCTGGCCCAGGGGCTGATCCGCTGTCCCTCCGTGACGCCTCTCGAGGGCGGGGCGCTCGCCTACCTCGCCGGCCTCCTCGCGCAGGCGGGCTTCAGCGTCGAGCGGCCGGTCTTCTCGGAGCCGGGCATGCCGGACGTCGAGAACCTCTTCGCCCGCATCGGCGGCGACGGGCCCTGCCTCCTCTTCGCCGGCCACACCGACGTGGTGCCGCCGGGCGACGCGGCGGCCTGGCGCCACGATCCGTTCGGAGGGGTCGTCGAGGGCACGGAGCTGTTCGGGCGCGGCGCCGTCGACATGAAGGGCGGCATCGCCTGCATGCTGGCCGCGGTGCTGGCCTTCCTCGACCTGCGCGGGCCGGATTTCGGCGGCGCCATCGCGTTCCTGGTCACCGGCGACGAGGAAGGGCCGGCGGTGAACGGCACGGTCAAGCTCCTCGACTGGGCTCGGGGACGGGGCGAGCGCTTCAGCCACTGCCTGCTCGGCGAGCCGACGAACCCCGACGTCCTCGGCGAGATGATCAAGATCGGCCGGCGCGGTTCGCTCACGGCGGACCTCGTCGTGCACGGCGTGCAGGGCCACGTCGCCTATCCGCACCGGGCGGAGAACCCGATTCCCGGATTGCTGCGCCTCGCTCAAGGCCTGCTCGCCGAGCCGCTCGACGCCGGCACGGCGCATTTCGACGCCTCGAACCTCGAATTCACCACCATGGACGTCGGCAATCCGGCGACCAACGTGATCCCGGCCGAGGCACGCGCCACCTTCAACATCCGCTTCAACGATCTCTGGACGCCCGCGACCCTGGCGGCCGAGCTGGAACGGCGCCTGGGCCGGGCTGCCGGCAATGCGGTGCGCTACAGCCTCGCCGTCCGTCCGACGAATTCCGTTGCGTTCCTGACCGCGCCGGACGCCTTCGTGGATCAGGTCGCCGCCGCGATCGAGGCCGAGACCGGCCGCCGGCCCGCCCTCTCGACCACCGGCGGCACCTCGGACGCCCGCTTCATCAAGGATGCCTGCCCGGTGATCGAGTTCGGCCTCGTCGGGCAGACCATGCATCAGGTCGACGAGCGGGTGGCTTTGGCCGACCTCGACCGGCTGGCCGCGATCTACGGGCGGGTGCTCGATGCCTATTTCCCCGGCACTGCCGAGACGCAACGTCAGGCTTGACCGACATTAGACGAAAGTTGAATCTGGCGGCCTCGACCCACAGGAGGCCGTCGATGTTCGTGAGCGCTGACGAGGTGGCCCGCTCCTTACGGGGCACGGCCCGGCTGATCGGATGCCGGCCCGACGCCCTGCGCCACTTCGACGTGAGCGAGCGCGGATTCTGGCGTTCCTTCGGGGCGGTCTGGCTCACGGCGCCGGCGTTCACGGTGGCGCTCGCCCTGGAGCGGGGCGGGACCGGCGACGTGATCTTCAGGCTCGACCACACCACCGTGGCGGTGATCGCCGGCGTCGTGGCGAGCTTCCTCGCCGTGCCGCTGGCGATGATCGCGGTCCTGCGCCGCCTGGACCGGACCCGGGCCTACGTGCCGCTCGTCGTCGTGACCAACTGGTGCCTGGCGGCGGGCCTCGCGACCCTGGCGCTGCCGGGCAGCCTGCTGCTCCTCGGTCTCGCCACGCCGGCACTGGCGGCGCTCTACGCCGGCGCCTTCGCGGTGGTGGTCCTGTGGCTGCACGGACGGGCCGTCCGGGCGATCCTCGGCCTGCCGGGACCCGCCGCCGGTCTCGTGACGCTCGCCTGCTTCGGGCTGATCGCCGGCCTCGCTGCCGGGGCGCACGCCTTGGTGTGACTCCGCCGGAAGAGGGGCGCCCGCGCTCAATGCCCGGCGGGCGACAGGTAGCGGATGGCGGCGACCAGGATGCCGACGGCGGCCGTGACCAGCGCGCCAAGCTTCACGGTCATGCGCTGCTCGAGGAGCTTCAGGTCGGCCCGGCTTCCCGCCAAGCCGAGATCGAGCCGGTGCGAGAGGTCCGCGATCTTGGATTCCAGGCGAAGCTCGCTCTCCCGCAGATCCGTCTTCAGTCCGGATACGCTCTCGCGCAGATCCGTTTTCAGCGACGTTTCGGCCTCGCGCAGGTCCGCCCTCAGCGCGGTTTCGCTCTCGCGCAGATCCGCCTTGGTCGCGAGCTGTGCCAGATCCGCTTCGCGCCCTTGCGTCAGCGCGCCCGTGATCGCTTCGGCCTGGTCTCCTCCGAGAATCCGGAGTCCTTGAGCCTGCGAACGACGGCGTAAGTATCGAAGGCGATGGCGGTCATGAGTAGCGTTTCGGCTCCGGCATCACCATCGCTGTCAGAAACGCCCGAGTCGGACAAGCGTGCCCGTATGACGCTGGGTCAGGAAAGGTCTGCCGGGTAATCGACCCCGATCAGCGTCAGCCCGCCGGACGGCGCCAGCGGCCCGCAGCGGGTGCGGTCGCGGGAATCGAGCACGTCGCGCACGCCCTGCGGCGTGAGCCGGCCGCCGCCGGCCAGCATCAGGGTGCCGACCATGCCGCGGACCTGGTGGTGCAGGAACGAGCGGGCGGCGGTGACGACGATGATCTCCTCGCCCGTACGGGTCACGTCGAGCCGGTCGAGGGTGCGCACCGGGCTGTTGGCCTGGCACTCCGCGGCCCGGAAGGCCGAGAAGTCGTGCCGGCCGAGGAGCAGCTGCGCCGCCTCGTGCATGAGGGCGGCGTCGAGGGCCCAGGGCACGTGCCAGACGAAGCCGCGGCTCAACGCCGGCGGGCTGCGGCGGTTGAGGATGCGGTAGCGGTAGTGGCGCTTGACCGCCGAGTGGCGGGCGTCGAAGTCCGGCCCGACCTCGGAGGCCGCGATCACCGCCACCGGCTCGGGCCGCAGGTGGGCGTTGGCGGCGTCGCGCACGGTGTCGGTGCGCCACGGCTTGTCGAGGTCGAGGTGGACGACCTGGTGCGTGGCGTGCACCCCCGCATCGGTGCGCCCGGCGCAGTGGACCCGCACCGGCCCGCCGACGAAGCGGGCGATCGCCTCCTCCAGCGCCTGCTGCACCGAGCGGTCGGCGGCCTGCCGCTGCCAGCCGGCGAAGGCGGTGCCGTCGTACTCGACCACGAGCTTGTAGCGGGGCATGGCGTCGGGACGGGTCAGGCCGCTTCGACGAGGCGAGCGCCCGGCGCGAGCCGCCGGCCGCGGGCGAAGTCCTCGAACGTCATCGCGCCCTTGCCGGCTGGCTGCACGGTGACGAGGCGCAGCGCTTCCTCGCCGCAGGCGACGGTGCCGATCTCGTCGAGGAGCGTGCCGGGGGCGCCGCCGCCTGGCGCTGGCCGCGCGCGCAGCACCTTCACCCGCTCCGGCCCGCGGCCGAGATCGGCGACCAGGTAGGCACCCGGGAAGGGCGACAGGCCGCGCACCCGGTCGTGCAGGGCACGCGCCGGCTGCGACCAGTCGAGCCGCGCCTCCTCGTTGGTGATCTTGTGGGCGTAGGCGACGCCCTCCGCGGGTTGCGGCCGGAACTGCAGGTTGCCGCGCTCGAGCGCGCCGAGGGCCCGGGCCATCAGGTCGGCGCCGAGCGGCATCAGGCGGTCGTGCAGCTCGCCGGCGGTCATGTCCGGGGTGATCGCCACCCGCTCCAGCATGCCGACCGGCCCGGTATCGAGGCCGGGCTCCATCCGCATCACCGCGACGCCGGTCTCGGCATCGCCCGCCATCACGGCGCGCTGGATCGGCGCGGCGCCGCGCCAGCGCGGCAGCAGCGAGGCGTGGAGGTTGAGGCAGCCGAGCGGCGGCGCGTCGAGGATCGCCGGCGGCAGGATCATGCCGTAGGCCACCACCACCGCGACGTCGGCGCCGTG
This sequence comes from Methylobacterium variabile, assembly GCF_001043975.1. Classification (GTDB taxonomy): domain Bacteria; phylum Pseudomonadota; class Alphaproteobacteria; order Rhizobiales; family Beijerinckiaceae; genus Methylobacterium; species Methylobacterium variabile. The sequence continues at coordinate 2,426 of NZ_LABY01000021.1, read as the reverse complement.
GGCGCGAAACGTCTCGGCGGCCTCCTCGGTGCGCAGGGTCGCGGGCGTCAGGACCGGGAGCCCGAATTTTTCCGCCAGGGCCTGGACCGGCGAGGGCCGCAAGGCCATGCCGCGGCCTGCGGGCGCCGGGGCGCGGGTATACACCGCCACGACCTCGTGGCCGCCGCCGACGATCTCGGCCAGCGTCGGCACCGCGAAGTCCGGGGTGCCCATGAACACGACCTTGAGCGACATGGGCTTATGCGGCTTCGCGCTTGGCCGCCTTGGCGAACTTCTTCATCACCCGGTCGCGCTTGAGCTTCGACAGGTGGTCGATGAACAGCACACCGTTGAGGTGGTCGATCTCGTGCTGGAGGCAGGTCGCGAGGAGCCCGTCGGCCTCCTGCTCCACCGTCTCGCCGTCGAGGGTCCGGAAGCGCACCCGCACCCGGTCGGGCCGCACGACCTCGGCGTAGTAGTCGGGGATCGACAGGCAGCCCTCCTCGTAGGGGCGGGTCTCCTCCGAGGACCAGACGATCTCGGGATCGAGGAGCACCAGGGGCCGGCGCTCCTCCTTCTCCTTCGAGGTGTCGATGGTGACGATGCGCACCGGCTCGCCGATCTGGATGCCGGCGAGGCCGACGCCGGGGGCGTCGTACATCGTCTCCAGCATGTCGGCCGCGAGCTTCCGCACGTCGCCGGTGATCGTGCCGACCGGCGCCGAGATCTCGCGCAGGCGCGCGTCCGGCAGGATGACGAGGGGACGGATGCTCATTGTTCGCCAGGACGTCGGGGGACCGGGCGCCGAGGGGCACCCGCAAGTTTCCGGGAGATAAGGATTCGTGTCCGCCGGGTCAAACCCGTTGGCGGCGCCGCCCTAGAACGCGGTGCGCTGCCGGATCGCCGCCGAGAGGGTGCCCTCGTCGAGGTAGTCGAGCTCGCCGCCGACCGGCACGCCGTGCGCGAGCCGTGTCACCTTGATCGGCAGGTGGGTGAGCAGCTCGGTGACGTAGTGGGCGGTGGTCTGCCCGTCCACGGTGGCGTTGAGCGCCAGGATCACCTCGCGCATCGCCGGCGCGCTCACCCGCTCGACCAGGCGGCCGAGGTTCAGGTTCTCCGGCCGCACCCCGTCGAGGGCCGAGAGCACGCCGCCGAGCACGTGGTAGCGCGCCGTCACGGCGCCGGAGCGCTCGAGCGCCCAGAGATCCGAGACGTCCTCGACGACCACCAGCATCGTGGGATCGCGGCTCTGGTCGCGGCAGATCGTGCAGGGATCCTGCGTGTCGACGTTGCCGCATTCGTGGCAGACCACGATCCGGTCGGCGGCGACCCGCATGGCGTCGGCGAGGGGGGCGAGCAGCGTCTCGCGCTTCTTGATGAGCTGGAGCGCGGCCCGGCGGGCCGAGCGCGGCCCGAGGCCGGGCATGCGGGCCAGGAGCTGGATCAGCCGCTCGATCTCCGGGCCCGCGACGGCCTGGGGCATGAAAGTCGGGCCCTGTCTTGAGGTTGAGGCGCGAATTTTCCCCTCCCCGCGAGGGGGAGGGGGAGAGCTAGAACGGCAGCTTCATGCCCGGGGGCAGCGGCAGGCCCTTCGTCACCTCCTGCATCCGCTCCTGGGCGGCGCGCTCGGCCTTGCCCTTGGCGTCGTTGAGGGCCGCGACGATCAGGTCCTCCAGGATCTCCTTCTCGTCCGGCACCAGCAGGGCGGCGTCCAGGGCGACGCCCTTCACGTCGCCCTTCGCGGTCATCGTGACCGTGACGGCACCGCCCCCGGAGGCGCCCGACACCTCGACCCCGTCGAGCTCCGACTGCAGGTCGGCCATCTTCTGCTGCATGGACTGAACCTGCTTCATCAGTCCCATGATGTCGGGCATGGCGTCCTCGTGGGGTTGAGAGAGAAACTGCAGCGGATGTGGGGTGCCGGCGGGCCGCCGGCTACAGGTCGGGGTCGTCGGCGTCCGGCGGCGCGTCGGGGGCGGGCGGATCCGCCGCCTTGTCGCGCACGTCGACGATCTGGGCGCCCGGAAAATTCTTGAGCACCGCCTGGACTAGCGGGTGGCTCGCCGCGCCCTGATGGCGGCTCTCGACCGCCGCCTTCGCCCGGGCGGCGAGCGTCGCCTCGCCGGCCTCCTGCGACAGGACCACCGCCCAGCGCCGGCCCGTCCAGAGATGGAGCGCGTTGGCGAGGTCGTTGGCGAGCGTCGCCCGCCCACCCTCGGCGAGGCGGAACTCGATGCGGCCGTCCTCGAACCGGACCAGATGGGCGTCGCGCTCCAGGGCCATCTTCAGGCCGATGTCGCGGCGCTCGTCGGCCAGCGCCACGACGTCCTCGAACCGGCGCAGGCGCGGGCCGGATTCCGCCTTGGCGGCCGGGGCGGACTGGACCAGGGTCGGACGCGGGACCGGGGGCGGCGCGGGACGGACGGGCGCCGCCCCCGGTCCCGCGT
>NZ_LABY01000209.1 GCF_001043975.1 Methylobacterium variabile | reverse complement strand
CACCGATACCGGCGGCTCGGTCCGGATCCCGGCGGCACTCAACGGCATCGTCGGCTTCAAGCCCACCGCCCGCCGGGTGCCGCTCGCCGGCGCCTTCCCGCTCTCGCCCTCGCTCGATTCGATCGGGCCGCTCGCCCGCAGCGTCGAGGCCTGCGCGGCGGCCGACGCCGTGATGGCGGGCGAGGAATACCGGCCGCTTCAGGCCGCCGCGTTGCGCGACCTGCGCATCGGCGTGCCGCGCGGCCTCCTGTTCACCGAGACCGACCCGATGGTGGCGCAGGCCTTCGAGGCCGCCCTGTCGGCCCTGAGCGCGGCGGGCGCCCGCGTCGGCAACACCGCCTTCGACGACCTTCTGGCCCGCATGGCGGAGGCGACCGCGGCGGGCCCGATCGCCGCGGTCGAGGCTGCGGAGGTCCACGCCGATTGGCTCGATGCCGAGGAGGCGGCCTTCGACCCGCGGGTCCACACCCGCATCAGCCGCGGCCGCACCGTGACGGCGGCGGCCTACATCCGGATGATGCGCACCCGCGCGACGCTGATCGAGGCCGGCGACGAGCGCTTGCGCGCCCTCGACGTGCTGGCGCTGCCGGCGACGGCGATACCCGCGCCCACCATCGCGTCGGTCGCCGAGGACGACGCGGCCTTCGCGCGCACCAACCTGCTGATGCTGCGCAACACCATGGTGGGGAACCTGTTCGACCTCACCGGGATCTCGCTGCCGCTGCCGGGCCAGGGAAAGCCGGTGGGCCTGATGCTCCTCGCCCGCCACGGCCAGGATCGCTGGCTCCTCGAGATCGCCGCCGGCGTCGAGGCGGCCCTGCGGGCGTGAGGGCCGGCGGGGTCGATCCCGGCCCGGCCCGACGGTCCGATCGATCATGCAGAACGAAGAACGCCGCGGACCGGTCACGGCCCGCGGCGCCAACAGGTCACGATCGACGCGTCAAGCCGCCTGGAGGCCGAGATGCGCCGCCACGGTCGAGACGCGGGAGCCGACCATCTTGACGGCCTCCCGCAGCTCCTCCCCGCTGATGCCGAACTGGCCGGCCCAGTAGGCCCGGTCGTCGGGGCAGTGGATGTCGATGTGCTGCGCGAAGCGCGGCTTGAGAACGTCCTGAGCCTGGGACATAGTTTGTTCCCGAATGTCGAGTGTACCAGTATCCGCTGGCGCGGGACGCTCTGCGTCACGTATTCAGAGAACGCCCGACTCTGGGAAAAGTTGCCGGTTCATCACGGGTTCAGCATGGGTCCCGGGACGGTCGCGCTGGCGGGGAGCAGCCAGGCCTGATACCGGGTCGGGTCGTTCGATCGACCCTCGAAAGGCCCGACCATGCGCCGTATCCGTCCCGCCCTCGCGGTCCTGATGCTCGCCACTCTGCCCGTCGCCGGCGCGGCCCAGGCCCGCGAGATGCCGCAGGCGACGACCGCGGCGGCCGCCGCCCGCAAGGCCAACGTGGTGATCCTGGCCACCGGCGGCACCATCGCGGGCGCCGGCGCCGATGCCAGCAACAGCGCCACTTACCAGGCCGCCAAGGTGCCGGTGGACAAGCTGATCGCCGCCGTGCCCTCCTTGGGCGAGCTGGCGAATGTCCGCGGCGAGCAGGTCTTCCAGATCGCCTCCGAGAGCTTCACCAACGCGCAGCTGGTGCAGCTCGGCAAGCGGGTCTCGGCTCTCTTGAAGCAGGACGACGTCGACGGCGTGGTCATCACCCACGGCACCGACACCCTGGAGGAGACGTCTCTGTTCCTCGACCTCGTGGTGAGGAGCGACAAGCCGATCGTGGTCGTCGGCTCGATGCGGCCCTCCACCGCCATCTCGGCCGACGGCGCCCTCAACCTCGTCGACGCGGTCGCCACCGCGGCGAGCCCGGCCGCCCGGGGCAAGGGCGTGCTGGTGACGATGAACGACGAGATCCAGGCCGGCCGCGACGTGACCAAGCGGGTCAACATCAAGCCGAGCGCGTTCTTCAGCCAGTGGGGGCCGCTCGGCATGGTGGTCGAGGGCAAGACCTACTGGTTCCGCGCGCCGGTGAAGCGCCACGGCACCTCGTCCGAGTTCGACATCGACGCGATCGAGACCCTGCCGGAGGTCGCCATCGTGTACGGCTCGGGCAACATGTCTCCCACCGCCTACACCGCCGCCGTGCAGGCCGGGGCCAAGGCGATCGTCCATGCCGGCACCGGCAACGGGTCGGTCGCGGGCTACCTCGTCGACACCCTGAAGGACCTGCGCGCCAAGGGCACGCCGATCATCCGCTCCTCGCGGGTCGGCGACGGCTTCGTGCTGCGCAACGCCGAGCAGCCCGACGACACCTACGACTGGGTGGTGGCCCACGACCTCAACCCGCAGAAGGCCAAGATCCTGGCGGCGGTCGCCCTGACCAAGACCAGCGACACCAAGGAGCTGCAGCGGATCTTCTGGGAGTACTGAGCCGCCCTTGCCGTCGCGCCTCCGCGCCGATGCGGAAGCGTTCGGCGCATCTGCGCCGGGGGCCTCACTCCGCGAGGCCGGCGAACCACGCCGCGTAGGGCGTGTTGCGGGCGAGGTGCCGATTGTAGTCCGGCGCCCCGTCCGTCCACCACGGCGGGCCGCGCTCGCCGAGGCCGTGCTTGGCGGCGTCGACCGCAGCGCGGGCCTCCGCCAGGGCCGGGCCGCCTTCGTCCTTCGCGGCGCGCACCGCCCGGCGGGCCCGCATCAGGTCGTGCACCAGCGCCTCGCGCCGCTCCGGCGACAGGCCCGGATCGCTGCGGCGCCAGAGCCGCCCGCGCACCACGATGTAGCGCCCGTCCGGCGTGACCGGCGGCGTCACCGCGAGCCCCGCGGTCGCGCGCCATGTTTTGAGGCGGCGTTAATCCTTCGGGCGCAACCTTGTCGCGGGAAGCGGGGGTGGGATCTCCTGCCTGGGGGCGCCATGCACATCGTTGTCGTCGATCCGAGCCGGGTGGTGCTCAAGGTCATCAGCGGGCTCCTGACCCCCCGGGGCCACACCGTGGACGCGTTCACGGATTCCCGCGAGGCGCTCGCCTTCGTCACCGACAACGCCTCGGTCACCGCCCTCATCACCAGCCTGGAGGTCCGGCCCCTCGGCGGCCTCGAGCTGTGCTGGTCGGCCCGCCTGCTCGCGGACGCGCACCGGCCGCTCTACATCATCACCATGTCGTCCGCCCGCAACGCCCGCAACCTCGCGGAGGCGCTCGACAGCGGCTCGGACGACTTCATCGACAAGCCGCCGAGCCCCGAGGAGCTCTACGCGCGCCTTCGGGCGGCCGAGCGCATGACCGGAATGCAGCGCGAGCTGATCCGCCTCGCCGAGACCGACGCGCTGACCGGCCTGCTCAACCGCCGCGCCTTCCTGCAGCGCGTCGGCGACGCCACCGACCGGGCTGGCCCCCACGGGCGGCTGTCGATGATCCTGGTCGACATCGATCACTTCAAGAGCATCAACGACCAGCACGGCCACGACGTCGGCGACAACGCCATCCGGGGCGTCGCCCAGGAGCTGCTGACGGAGCCGGGCGGCATCGCCGGGCGCCTCGGGGGCGAGGAATTCGCTCTCGCGCTGCCCGGGCGCGGCCTGGACGAGGCCGAGGCCACAGCGGGGCGGCTGCGGCTGCGCTGCACGCAGCTGCGCTTCAAGGGCCAGCGCGGCCCGGTGCAGCTCACCGCGAGCTTCGGCGTCAGCACCTGGTCGGAGAGCGAGACCGTCGGCGGCCTGCTCAAGCGGGCCGACATCGCGCTCTACGAGGCCAAGACGACCGGGCGCAACCGGGTCGTCTCGGCCGCCACCGACCTGATCCTGGCGCGCGCCGGGTGAGCGCCCGCGCGGTGCCGGCCGGTCCGTCGCGGCCTGCTCCAATGCGGGAAAGTACCGAGTCCCGCGTTCCAAACTGATCCGGGCCGGACGGTGCCGCGCCGCCGCCGCGGTGACCGCTCCGGCCCCGATTTCGCGACATCCTGACGCGGAGTCGGTCTACTTAGGCACTCCTCCCCTCGGCCGCGCCGTCCGGGCACCGGAGATGGCGGCCGCGACGGCGCCGCCCCGTCGAAGTGGAACGGGGCTTGTTCCGAACCCTCCGTAGGCACCGCGCCTGTATCGCGCTGGGACGGAGGCAAGCGGCATGAGTGACGCCGTCAGGGTTCTGATCATCAACGAGCCGTCGGATCTCGGCGCCGCCTTCCGGGCGACGCTGGAACATTCCCCGGCCCTGCGGACGGTCGGGGAGGAGGAGCTGCAGGACTCCGCCACGACTTGCGTCATTCTGGCCTTCGCGCCCGAAATCGGTCCGGCAGCCCTTGCGTCCTTGCGCGAGCGGGCGCCGGGCGCCCGGATCCTGGTGGCCTTCCAGGTCGCCGACGCGGCGGAGATCGGCCGGTTCACGGCGGCGGGCTCCGACGCGTTCGTGGCCCGCTGCGCCCCGCCGCGGGAGATCTGCACCGCGATCCTGTCCCTCGCCCGCGGCCTGCCGCTGCACGAGGGCGACCTGGAGGTCCCAGCCCCCGAGGACGTGGCGGCCGAGAGCCTCGGGCTCACCCCGCGGGAGGCCGAGGTGCTGCGCTTCCTCAGCGCGGGCTTCAGCAACAAGGAGGTCGCCCGCCGCCTCACGGTCAGCGTCCGCACCGTCGAGACCCACCGCCTCAACCTGCGCCGTAAGACCAAGACCGGCCGGCTCAAGGACCTGGTGCAGCTCGCCCGGCAGATCGGCCTGGCGCCGGTGCTCGAGGGCGAGGCCCGGCCGCTGCGGCGCATCAACCACGAGGCTCACCGCGCCGCCTCTCACTGAGGGGCGGCGCGGGAGCAGGCGGCACGGCAGGCCGCCGTCGTGGTCAAGGTCAGGCGGCCCGCCGGGCCGCCGTCTTGCCGGCCCGGGACTTTCCGCCCTTGACCGAGCGTCCCTTCGCCGGCTTTGCCGCCTCGGCGCGCGGCTTCCGTGATGCGGCGTTCGCCTGCTGCTCCGCCCGGGCGAGGCGCCCCTGGAGCAGGCCGAGCACCGCCGTCTCCTCCGGCCGCAGGCGCGCGATCTCGTCGCGCAGGGCCGCCTGGACCTCGTCCTTGACCTGGAGCAGCAGCTCGCCCTCAAGGTAGCAGCCCACGATCTCCGGGTGAATGTAGCACTTGCGGCAGATCGTCGGCGTGTTGCCGAGCCGCTCGGCCACCCGCTCGATCGCCGCCCGCACGTTGCGCTTGGCCACCGCCTCGCTGTCGAAGGCCTCGAACTCGCGCAGGGCCATGGCGGCCAGCACGGTGCCGGACCAGGTGCGGAAGTCCTTCGCGGTGATGTCGCGCCCGGTGATCTCGCGCAGGTAGGCGTTCACGTCGGCCGAGGTCACGTCCCGCTGCACCCCGTCCTCGTCGAGGTACTGAAACAGCTCCTGGCCGGGCAGGTCCTGGCAGGCCTTGACGATCTTCGCCACCCGGCGGTCGTGGATCGCCAGCTCCCAGACCTTGTTGCTCTTGCCCTTGAAGCGGAACTTCAGCTCGCGCCCCTCCACCTTGACGTGCGGGTCGCGCAGGGTGGTGAGGCCGTAGCTCTTGTTCTGCTTGGCGTAGTCGTCGTTGCCGACGCGGATCAGCGTGGTCTCGAGCAGGTGGACGACGGTCGCCAGCACCTTCTCGCGGGGCAGGCCGCGCCGGCCCATATGCTCCTGGACCGTCACGCGGATGCCCGGAAGCGCCTCCGCGAAGGTCATCATGTGGGCGAACTTGGTGCTCTCCCGGGCCTGGCGGAACTCGGGGTGGTAGCGGTATTGCTTGCGGCCGCGGGCGTCTCGCCCGGTGGCCTGGATGTGGCCGTTGGCGTGGCGGCAGATCCAGACGTCGGTATAGGCCGGCGGGATGGCGAGCGCCTTGATCCGCGCCAGGGCGCCCTGGTCCCGCACCCGGGCGCCGCCTGAATCGACGTAGGCGAAGCCGCGCCCGTTTCGCTTGCGGCGGTAGCCCGGCTCCTCGTCGCTGACGTAGCGCAGGCCCGCCTCGCGGGCGGCGTCGCGGGTGTCGACGCGATCCTCGGCGGCACTCTCCGCCATCTCGGGATCCGACAGCATGGGCTCAAGACCTCACGGGGTTCCGGTGGGACTCAACCGGCGCGTGCCCGAACGGGTTCCTGCCCGGCCCGTGCCGGCCCGTTTCCCCGCGACGCCGCCGCCGCCGGGCTGTAGGGAGAGCTTCGACCGGGACGACGCAGGAGAAGCCGGGTGCAGCCACAGGACGCGGCGGGAGGGGGCGAGGCCCGGCGGGCGCACATTGCCTTCGTGGTCACCGAGGACTGGTTCTTCGCCTCGCACTTCCTGCCGATGGCCCGCGCCGCGGTGGCGGCCGGCCATCCGGTCTCGGTCGTGACCCGGGTGCGGGCGCATCGCGAGATCATCGCGGCGACGGGTGCCCGGGTGGTACCGCTCGAGACCGAGCGCTCGAGCCTGAACCCGATGGCGGCGGGCTACGCCGCCGGCCAGCTCGCGGCGATCCTGAAGGCCCTCAAGGCCGACATCGTCCACTGCATCGCGCTGCGCGGCATCCTGGTCGGCGGCGCGGCGGCGGCGCTCGCCGGCATCCCGTCGCGGGTCTACGCGCTGACGGGCCTCGGGCTGATCGGGGCCCGGCCGGACCGGGCCGGTCGCCTCGCCCGCGGCGCCTTGCGCCTCCTGATCCGCGGCCCCCTCGAGACCGGCCGCACCCGCTACCTGTTCGAGAACCCGGACGACGCGAGGCTGCTCGGCCTCGACCCGGCGGAACCCCGGGTCACCGTGGTCGGCGGCGCCGGCATCGACCCGGAGGCGTGGGTGCCACGGCCGCTGCCCCCGCATCCTCCACTGCGGATCGCCCTGACCGCCCGGATGCTGTGGTCGAAGGGGATCGACACCGCGGTGGCCGCCGCGCACCGCGCCCGCCGGGACGGCGCGGCGGTGGAGCTCGCGCTGCACGGCGCCCCCGATCCGTCGAACCGCCGCGCCATCCCGGAGGCGACCCTGCGGGACTGGTCGCGGGACGGCGTCACCTGGCACGGCCCGACCGACGACGTGGCCGGCGCCTTGGCGCGGGCCCACGTCGCCTGCCTGCCCTCGCGCGGCGGCGAGGGCCTGCCGCGGGCGCTGCTCGAGGCCGCCGCCAGCGGCCGGGCGATCCTCACCACCGACGTGCCGGGCTGCCGGTCCCTGGTGCGGAACGGGATCGAGGGCCTGGTGGTGCCGCCGGACGATCCCACGGCGCTCGCCGCCGCGATGGCGCGCCTCGCCGCCGACCCGGACCTCGTCGCCCGGATGGGCGCCGCCGCGCGGGAGCGGGTGCTCGGCGGCGGCTTCACCGAGGCGGCGGTGACCGGGGCGGTCCTGCACCTCTACGCGGACCTCGCCTGATGGAGCCGGTCGCCTTCATCCGCGCCAACACCGCCTTGCGCCCGGTGCCGCACGCCCCGGCGATCCGCCTGCACGTCGCCGACGAGGCCACGGAGCTGTGGGGCCGCACCGAGGAGGAGCTGGGCGCGATCGGCCTGCCGCCGCCCTTCTGGGCCTTCGCCTGGGCCGGCGGCCAGGCGCTGGCCGCCTACGTGCTGGAGCACCCCGAGGCGGTCGCCGGCACGCGGGTGCTCGACTTCGCCTCCGGCTCCGGCCTCGTCGCGATCGCGGCCGCCATGGCCGGCGCGGCCTCCGTCGAGGCGAGCGACCTCGATCCCTTCGCGCTCGCGGCGATCGGCCTCAACGCGACCGAGAACGGCGTCGCGGACCGGATCGCGGCGAGGAGCACCGACCTGATCGGCCGCGACGAGGGCTGGGACTGCGTGCTCGCCGCCGACATCTTCTACGAGCGCGATCTCGCCGCCCGGGTCGGCGACTGGCTCGCCGCATTGCACGGCCGCGGCGCCCGGGTGCTGCTCGGCGATCCCGGCCGGGCCTACCTGCCGAAGGAGCGGCTGGAGAACCTCGCGACCTACGCGGTGCCGGTGACCCGAGCGCTGGAGGATGCCGAGATCAAGCGCACGGGGGTGTGGCGGTTCCGGGGGTGACTGCAGGCGCCGAGCCGCGTCACGCGCCTCCCACCGGCGTCAGTTCTCGTCGCGGCTGACCAGGGTCCGGTTCGGGAGCGCCTCCCGCTGGTCCCGGTAGAGGGGGACGAGGACGCGCATCCAGAAGCGGGTTTCCTCGCCGCCGTAGTTCCGCTGTGCGACGTCGCGGGTGACGAATGCCTGGACGGTGACCGGATTGAACGTGTAGCCGACGAGGGCGCCGACGGCGACCTGGCCCTGCGGGCGGTAGCTCGCGACGCCGGTCGGCAGATCGGTCGAGCCGAAGGCGATCGCGCCGACCTGCCACTGGCCGAAGCGCTTCGTCGCCGTGAGGTCGAGGTTCATGTAATCGTTGGAGAGCACGCCGCTCGGCGAGCGGCTCTCCAGCATCATGCCGTAGTGAAGGTTGGCGGTCAGGTTCCAGCCGTCGGCGGTGTAGCTGATCGCGAAGCGGTGGGCCAGGGACGGCGACTGGATCGCGAAGCGCGTGCCGGTCGTCTGGTAGCCGCCCAGCATGTAGCTCACGCCGACGCCGCCCCCGAGGTCCCGCGCGAGCTGCGCGGCGATGAACTGCTGGCCGAAACCGCCTTCCCATTCCCGGGCTTGCGGGCTGACCGCGGAGATCGGTTGCGTGAAGACGAAGCGCAGCTGCGTCTTGTCGCCCGGCCAGGGGGTCGCCCAGACGAAGGTCGGCTGGTTGGCATTGGCCTGCGAGTCCCGCGGCAGCGTCTCGCGCATGCCGAAGCTCGTCGTCAGGTTGAAGTAGAGCCCGGTCGGAGGCTGGGCGCCCGTGGGCAGGCCGACGGTCACTCCCGGCAGAGCGGCAGAGCGCGCGAAGGCCGGGGATGCTGCCGCGGCCAGGCACGCGCACAGGAGCGCGGCAAGCGCCCTGCGCCGCACGCACGAACGATGCCCCACCCGACGCCTCCCTGCACCTGCTCCTCGCGTGACGGCGGACAGCTTGAACCGGCCGCACCTCCGCGAGGCGGGCCTTCCTCCATCCATTCCCACGACGGGAGATGTTTCGAACTCGATACCAATCGCGCGGCGCGACCGCGGAGACGTGTGGTTAATACCAACGGCCATTGAAAATGACCTTTGGTCCCGTTCTCGAAATTTTCGTCAAGCCTTTGGCTTGATGTCGAAAATTCGAGATGGCTCAATGGCCCGATGCGTCAGCATCCTGGGCCATTGGTATGAGACACGAGAAGCAAGATCGTTGCTTTCGTTACGACATGTTCATGCCACCACCTGCGGAAGGGTGCAACCCTTACCCTGTGGCATGAATGTCATCGGGAGCCTGCTTGATCGCAGCCTCTCGACGACTCCGCCCGCGGCGGCGAAGCCCGATGTCGTGCCGTCTCGGCGCTCCCGATCGGCGAAGCGCCCGGCAGCGGGGACGTGCGCGGCCCGTCGATCAGGCCTTTAATGCGCGCTCGGCTGCTTGGCCCGGGCAACGATCTGGGTCGGGTTGACGAAGCGCAGGGCCACGACGAGCCAGACCAGGGTCACCGCCATGTAGACCACCGCCATGGCGTCGATCGACTGCCCGGCACGCACGCCGGCAGCGAAGACCGCGTAGTAGAGCGCGACCACCAGGGTCTGGCTCGTCGGCCCGGCGACCAGGAAGGTCAGCTCGAACATCGCGATCGTGCGCACCAGCACCAGAAGCAGCGCCGCCAGGATGCCGGGGAGCAGCAGCGGCAGCAGCACCCGCAGGAACAGCTGGCGGGTGCCGGCGCCGAAGACCCGGGCCGCCGCCTCGATGCGCGGGTCGATCTGCTCGATGAACGGGATCATCACCAGCACCACGAAGGGCACGCTCGGCACGAGGTTGGCCAGCACCACGCCCCAGAGCGTGCCGGCGAGGCCCGCCCGGTAGAGAACCGTGGCGAGCGGGATGCCGTAGGTGATCGGCGGCACCAGCAGCGGCAGCAGGAAGGCCAGCATGACCAGCCGCTTGCCCGGGAAGTCGCGGCGCGCGAGCGCATAGGCCGCGGTGACCCCGAGGAGGCCGGAGACGAGCACCACCAGGAACACGACCTGGAGGGTGACGACCAGCACGTCGCCGAGCTGGAACTCGTCCCAGGCCGAGGCGTACCAGCGCGTCGTGAAGCCGAGCGGCAGCCAGGTGCCGAGCCAGCGCGTGGCGAAGGAGTTGAGCACCACCGCGGCGATCATCGCCAGCAGGTTGAGGCAGAACAGCAGCGTGACGGCCCAGACCGCCATCCGCCACAGGCGCGAGCCGGGGCCGGTGTCGCGGATCATCCCTTGGTGCCTCCGACCGGGCCGGTATAGAGGAGCTGACGCGCCCAGAGCACCGCCGCCACGATGGCGAGCTGGACCGCGCCCATGATCATCGCGATCGCCGAGGCGAGCGAGTAGTCGTACTCCTCGAAGGCCGCCTGGTAGGCCGCGATCGAGATCACCCGCGTGGCGCCGGCCGGCGCGCCGAGGAGCACCGCGGAGGGGAAGACCGAGAAGGCCTGGACGAAGGACAGGCAGAAGGTCACGGCGAGGCCGGGCAGGACCAGCGGCAGGATCACCCGCGTGAAGCGCTGCCAGGCGTTGGCCCCGTGGGTCGCGGCCGCCTGCTCCAGAGCCGGATCGATGCCGGTGACCGAGGACAGTGTCAGAAGGAACGCGAACGGGAAGCCGGTGATCAGCAGCGAGGCGAAGACGCCCCAGTAGTTGTTGGTGAGCTTGAACGGGCCCGCGATCACGCCGAGCCAGACGAGCGTGCGGTTGAACCAGCCCTGCGGCCCGAGGAAGTTCAGGAGGCCCTCCGCCACCAGCACCGTGCCGAGCGTGATCGGCAGGACCAGGATCGTGGTGAGGAGGCGCTGACGGCGCATCAGCCGTACGCGCAGCGCGATCGGCACCGCGAGCGCGAGGTTGAGCACCGTGACGGGCAGCGCGAGCCGTAAGGTCGCACCGATCGTGTCGTACAGGAACGGGTCGGAGAAGAAGCGGGCGTAGTTCGCCCACCAGGCGCCGGCCTTCGGCTGCAGCGACAGCACCAGCCCGTAGGCGAAGGGATAGACGAACAGGCCGAGGATCGCCAGCAGGGCCGGCAGCACCAGGAGCGTGGTGCCGTCGAGGCCGCGGGCGGCGAGGCGCACCGCGAGCGGCGGCGCCTCCGCGGCCGGGCCGGGCGTCGCGGAGGGCGAGGCCGGCCTCACGCCGCCTCGCCGGGGAAGACCAGGACGCGCGGCGCGGCGGCGGCGAGGCGCAGAGCCTCGTCCTGCGCCACCATCCGGTCGGAGCGGAAGAACAGCTCGGTCCCGTCCGGCGCGACCGCGGTGCCGAAGAAGGCCCGGCCGCGATACTCGACGCTCGCGACCCGGGCCGGCAGGCCGTCGGAGGCGGGCGTCAGATCCTCCGGGCGGATCGCCGCGACGGCGGGGGCGCCAGGGCTCACCATCTCCCGCAGGGTGCCGGCAAGGCGGGCGCCGCAGACCTCGACCTCGGCCCGCTCGCCGCTCACCGCGACGGCCGTGCCGCGCAGGCGGTTGCGGAAGCCCATGAAGTCGGCAACGTCCGGGTGGGCGGGCCGCTCGTAGAGGTCCTCCGGCGTGCCGACCTGGCGGATGCGCCCGTCGCGCATCACCACGACGCGGTCGGCCATCGACAGGGCCTCGTCCTGGTCGTGGGTGACGTAGATCGTGGTCGAGCCGATGGCGTCGTGGATGCGACGGATCTCGGCCCGCATCTCGAGGCGCAGCTTGGCGTCGAGGTTCGACAGCGGCTCGTCCATCAGCACCACCGGCGGCTCGATCACGATCGCCCGGGCGATGGCGACGCGCTGCTGCTGACCGCCGGACATCTGGCCCGGCAGCTTCGCCGCCTGGGATTGCAGCCGCACGAGCGCCAGGGCGTCGTCGACCCGGCGCGCGGCCTCGGCGCCCTTGATGCCCCGCATGGCGAGGCCGAAGCCGACGTTCCTCGCCACGTTCATGTGCGGAAAGAGCGCGTAGCTCTGGAAGACCATGCCGAAGCCGCGCTCCTCGGGCTTGAGCCGGTCGATGCGGCGCTCGCCGAGGTGGATCGAACCGCCGGTGAGCGGCAGGAGCCCGGCGATGCAGTTGAGCGCCGTCGACTTGCCGCAGCCGGACGGCCCGAGGAGGGCGACGAACTCCCCTCCCCGGATGGTCAGGTCGAGCCCGTCGAGGGCGGTCACCGCGCCGAACCGGCGGCTCAGGCCGCTCAGGCGCAGGTCCTGCGGCGCCTCGTGATGGCGTGCCATCCGTTCCCTCTCCTGCCGCGAGGCCGCTTTCGGGCTCTTCCGCGCCTACCGCTTCTTGCCGGAGCCGACCTGCTCGTCCCAGCGGCGGAACGCCACCACCAGCTTGTCGGGATCGAGGGGCATCTCGATCGGGTGCTCGGCGATCATCCGGTCGTATTCCGGCCGGCCGAATTCCTTGAGCGCCGCGCGGCTCTCCGGCGGGGCCATGTCGAGGGTGACGCCCTTCACGGCGGGGCCGGGATAGAAGTAGCCCTCGTCGTAGGTGTAGGCCTGCTGGGCCGGCTGGAGCAGGAAGGCCATCAGGTCGAGGAGGACAGCGAGCTTCTCGTCGGGCACGCCCTTCGGCACCGCCATGTAGTGGGCGTCCGCGACCCAGCGGAAATTCTTGAGCGTGCCGACCTTGGCCTCCGCCGGGACGACGCCGAGCACCCGCGGGTTGATGTCCCAGCCGGTGGTCGAGACGATGATGTCGCGGCTGCCCTCGCCGAGCTCCTTCATCGTCTGCGACGTGCCGCCCGGGTAGTAGTCGACCGTCTCGCCGATCGCCCGCAGGTACTCCCAGGTCTTGTCCCAGCCCTTGGCCGGATCGGTCGGGTCGCTGTCGCCGAGGATGTAGGGCAGGCCCATGATCCAGGTGCGGCCGGGACCCGAATTCGCCGGGCGGGCATACATGAACCTGCCCTTGTTCTGGCGCGCCCAGGCCAGAAGCTCCTCGGCCGTGGCCGGCACCGTCTTCACCCGCTCGGGCATGTACTCGATCAGGGGCCCTGACGGGTACCAGGCGACGCACAGGCCCTGGTCCTGCGCCAGGCCGTTCAGCCGGAGCGCGGCGGGCTGGTAGATCTCGGCGGGTTTCGGCAGTTGCCCGGCATGGGGCTTCAGGTCGACCCAGAGCTTCTGCTCGATGCCGGCCGCGATGCCGTCGGTGCCGGTCAGCACGAGGTCGATGTCGACCCGGCCGGCGGCCTGCTGCGCCTTGAGCTTCGAGGGCAATTCCGGCGCCGGCGCCTTGGTGAAGGCGAAGCGCGACACGATGCCGGGCCGGGCCCGGCGATAGGCCTCGATCGCCTTCTGGGTGAGGGCGAGGTTGCCCGCGACGTCGACCACCGTGACGACGACGGGGGATTTCGGCAGGGCCAGCTCGGCCCGGGCCCGGCCGCCGAGGGCGAGGCCCGCCCCGGCCGCGAGCGCGAAGCGGCGTGTGATCGTCATGTCTCCCCCCATTCCCCCGCCCGCAGGTGGTGCGGGCTCTCGTCGGGCTCTGCCGGCCCTTCGACGATGACGAGCCGGGCCGCCGTCGCGGCGGGTCGTCCTGCATCGTCGCAGCATTGGTGCACTGATATTTCAGAACGTCAAGCCGACTGTTGCGGCAGGGCATGGTGGCTGCCGCCGATAGTCTCGCCTGCCGCCACGCGTCTCCCGCCTCCCGCGGACGAGAGCCGCCAGGCGTGACGGTCGCTGCGCGGGCATCAGGCTGAGCGAGGAAGGCGAGCCGCTCCGGCCGTGAGAGGCACCCGCGCCAGCACCCCGCCATCCAGCACGAGGTCGTCGTGCGCCCAGAGCAGCCACAGCGCGTCGAGCGTGAGGCGCAGGATCGGCCGGTCCCGCCACCGCGCGATCAACGCCGCCAGGGCGGCGGCCTCCGGCGGGTCGAGATCGTCCGTGAGGTTGTGCAGGCCGACGACGTAGAGGCCCGTCGGCGGCCGGCCCATGATCCGCTGGACCTCGGACAGGATGTCGGTTCCGTCCCGGGCCTCGGGATAGACCGGCAGGTAGAGCCGGCCGACATTGACGGCGCCCGAGAACAGGCCGCGCAGCTCGACCGTGACCGGGCCGAGGGCGGCGAGCGCCGCCTCCTGCTCGGGCGCGAGGGCCGGGACCGCGTCGGGTCCGCTCGCCAGGGAGCCGCACAGGGTCGCGTGCAGGCGCTCCGCGCGCCGCGTGGCGACGTCCCAGGCGATCTTTCCCGCGAAGCGCGCGGCGCGCAGCTCCCGGTCCAGCTCGGCATAGGCCTCGGAGGCGAGCAGGCGCGCGTGCGGCACCGGCAGCACCAGGGAGACGATCCGGGGATGGCGCCCCCGCGCGTCGTACCAGCCCTCCCGGCACGGGATCACGCCCGGGTGGTCGGGTGCGACCAGGGGCAGGTGCGCGCGGCGATAGGCCTCGTCGAGGGCGAGGCCCTCCCCCGGCACGAAGCGGGTCAGGCTGCGCCGATACGACAGGGCGTCGTCCGTGCAGAAGGCCGGCGCAGCGGGGCCATCCACCGGCTCAGGGTCTGCCACACGCCCCCCGGTCACCGACGCCGCTCGTCGCGGCGGCCATCACGCAGCGGGAGTGCGGCGAGGTGCACTCAGTCGTCCTTCTTGCGCGAGGCCGACTTGACCGCGGGCTTCGCGGGCTCCCGGACCTCGGCCTTCTTCGCCGGCTTGGCGGCCGGCTTCGGCGCGGGCTTGGCCGCGGCCTTGGCGCCCTTCGGCTCGGCGATCACAGCGGTGGCCGGGCCGGTGGAGGCGAAGGCCGAGGCGGCGGCCGGGGTCGCGGCCTTCTGGCGGGCCAGCAGCTTCGGCTGCGGCACGGTGGCGCCGGTGGCCGCGATGCTGCGGCTCGGCGCGGGCTTGTGCGGCGCGGGCTTCTGCGTTGCGGGCTTGGCCACCTTCACCCGCGGGTTCGCCTTCGGGGCGGGTGCCTCGTCGGTCGCCGCGACGGCGCTCTCGGCCGGATCGCGGCCGGTCCAGACCAGCACCGGCTGCAGCGGCGCGCGGGGCGGCAGGGCGCGGTTGCGCAACGCCGCGCTGTTCATCGCGGCGAAGGCGAGGGCCGAGGAGGGCGGCGCGCCGGCGGCCATCAGCTGCGCGTTGGCGTTGTCGGCATTGCCGCCGGCGGCGGCCGCGCTCGCCGTCACGGCGGAGGAATCGGAATCCGTCGGCATCGGCCGGCGCTTGTCGCAGATGTAGGGCCGCATGTCCGGCGGGCTCGCATTGGCCGAGGCCGGCAGTTCGGTCAGCGTCTGGCCGCCCCAGCCGAAGGTCGACTGGCCGAAGCCGTAATCGAACAGGTCGGCGGCCTTCAGGTCGCGCTCGCGGGCGCTCGCCTGCCCCATCACCACCGTGATGATGCGCCGCCCGTTGCGGTTGGCGCTCGCCACCACGTTGAAGCCGCCCGAGCAGATGAAGCCGGTCTTCATGCCGTCGACGCCGGCGTAGCGCCCGAGCAGGCCGTTGTGGTTCGGCATCACGGCGCGGCCGAACTGGATCGCCGAGATCGAGAACAGGTCGCGGTTCTCGGGGAAGTCGCGCAGCAGCGCCCGGCCGAGGACCGCCATGTCCCGGGCCGAGGTCCATTGCCGCGGGTCGGGCAGGCCGTTGGGGTTGGTCCAGCGGCTCTCGCGCATGCCGAGGCGCTGCGCGGTCTCGTTCATCAGGGCGGCGAAGCCCTCGATCGAGCCGCCGAGATTCTCGCCGATCGCCCAGGCGACGTCGTTGGCCGACTTCACCATGATGATCTTGAGGGCGTTGTCGAGGGTGAGCTGGGTGCCGGGCTTGAAGCCCATCTTGGAGGGCGGCTCGGCCGCGGCGGCCTCCGAGATGGTCAGGAGCTGGTCCATCGAGGCGCGGCCCTGGCGCACCATGTCGAGGGCGACGTAGGTCGTCATCAGCTTGGTGACCGAGGCCGGGTACCAGGGGTCGGTGGCACCCTGGCTGTAGATGACCTTGCCGGAATCGACGTCGACGACCAGCATCGGTGCGGTGACCGCCCCCGCCATTCCGGCGGCCAGGGTTCCGGCAGCGAAGGTTCCGGCAGCCACGAGGGCGCCGAGGCCGGTCAGGCGTCCGGCGAGGCGCGGCAGCAGCGCACGTGTCAACATTCGGATGAATTCCCGTCGTGCCGGTGCCGCCCCGCGGCGCCTCCCGCGACCGTCCGGCTCCTCAGCTGAGCCGTCCTGTCGCGCCGCCCCGGGCACCGCACGGCGGACCGGCCGTGATTGTAGGGCAACGGCGACGCTTTTGACAGCACCGCGCGACACCGCCATGAACGCACCATCCGTGGCGGGAGCATGGCGAGGCGGCCTTCCCCCGTCCGCCCACAGGCCCGTCCACATGCGCGTGGCGGGCCTGCGCCGGGTGCGCTTGCCGGCGCGGCCCCCATCTGACACGGCAGGACGCGCGTCCACATCACCACAGAGCAAAGCGCGCGGCGGTCCCCGGGGCCGCGGCGCCCGAAGACCGGTATCATGAGCTACGCCGTCAAGGAGATCTTCCACACCCTCCAGGGCGAGGGCGCCCAGGCCGGGCGCGCCTCGGTGTTCTGCCGCTTCGCCGGCTGCAACCTGTGGAGCGGGCGCGAGGCCGACCGCGCGCAGGCCGTCTGCCGCTTCTGCGACACCGACTTCGTCGGCACCGACGGCACCGGCGGCGGCCGCTTCGCCGACGCGGAGGCCCTGGCCGAGGCGATCGCGGCCTGCTGGGGCGAGGCCCGCGGGCGGCGCTACGTGGTGTTCACCGGCGGCGAGCCCCTGCTCCAGCTCGACGCTCCCCTCCTCGCCGCCGTGCGGGCGCGGGGCTTCGAGGCGGCGGTCGAGACCAACGGCACCCAGGAGCCGCCGGAGGGGATCGACTGGGTCTGCGTCAGCCCCAAGGCCGGCGCACCCCTGCGGCTCACCCGCGGCGACGAGCTGAAGCTCGTCTATCCCCAGGCCGGCCTCGACCCGGACGCCCTGGCCGAGCTCGATTTCCGCCACCTCTGGCTGCAGCCGATGGACGGCCCCGACCGGATCGCCAACACGCAGGCCGCGGTGGCCCACTGCCTGCGGGACGCCCGCTGGCGCCTGAGCCTGCAGACCCACAAGCTGATCGGGATTCCCTGACGCGCAAGGGTCCTCGCGCGAGGGTTCGCCGGCCGGACCATCGGTGCTAAGGGGCTTCCCACAACCCCCGCAATCCCCGCGAACCTGTTCCCACGACCCCGATGAAGATCACCCAGGCCTTCACGTTCGAGGCGGCCCACCGGCTGCCGAACGTGCCCCCGACCCACCGCTGCCACCGCATGCACGGCCATTCCTACCGGGTGGAGCTGACCCTCGACGGGCCGGTCGATCCGGCGACCGGCTGGGTGGTCGACTTCTTCGACGTCGAGAGCGCCTTCGCGCCGGTGCTCGCGCGCCTCGACCATTACTGCCTCAACGAAGTGCCGGGCCTCGAGAACCCGACCGCCGAGCACATCGCGGTCTGGATCTGGGAGAAGACCCGGCCGGCCCTGCCGCTCCTCGCCTCCGTGAAGGTGTTCGAGACGCCGATGTCCTGGGCGGAGTACACCGGCGTGTGAGCCCTGAGGAGGCGGAACGCCGGCGCCGCCTCCGAGGGATCGTCCGGGCCGACCCGGACCTGATGACACTGCTGACGGCTGCCCGGCGCCTCGCCCTGCCGCAATGGCGCCTCGTCGGCGGCTGCCTCTACCAGACGGTCTGGAACGCCCTGACCGGCCGGCCGCGCGGGCACGGGATCCGCGACTACGACCTGATCTACTTCGATGGCGCCGACCTATCCTGGGCGGCCGAGGACGCGGTGCTGCGGCGGGCCGCGCGGGTCCTCGCTCCTTGCGTCGGCCCGGCCGAGATCCGCAACCAGGCCCGGGTCCATCTCTGGTTCGAACCCCGTTTCGGCTCCCCCTACCCGCCCCTGTCCGATGCCGACGCGTCCCTGGCCCGCTACGTCGCGGTGGCCCATGCCGTCGGCGTGCGGCTCGAGCCCGACGACAGCCTGACGGTCGCCGCGCCGTTCGGCCTCGCCGACCTGTTCGGGCTGGTGCTGCGTCCCAACCCGGCCGCCGCCGACCGGGCGACCTACGAGGCCAGGCCCAGCGGATGCACGCCCTGTGGCCCGAGCTGACGGTGCGGCCATGGCCTGGAGCGGCGGACGCCCCCGTCAAGTGCGCGGACGACACGCCTGCGGTTTCCACCGGGCTGTCCCCCGGGCCCTCCCCGTTCTCGACAAGCCGTTGAGCCCGCACGGATCTTCCGGACGCCGCAGCGACGCTTCAACGAAACGGTCACGATTCCAAGATGTTGCCGCCGGACAGGCTGTGGACCGGGCGTGGGCGATCTCCTGGTGTAACGATCGGTTCACCCTGCCGCCGATCGTTCCTGTTGCGAAGCTTCACCAGGGCAGCATAGCTTTCCCTTGCCCGCCGCTCGCGCGGGCCTCGTCCCGCCCTCGACGGACCAACCGGACCCGCGCCCCGGCGCGGACGGCGTGGGCGATGCCGTGGCGCGGCCGCCAACCCACGGTGCCGCCTCACGGATTTCGAGGGATCGGGCCTTTAAGAGAAACGAGACCAGTTGTTGATAGACCGGGGCGAACCACGGGAAAAAGGCCCGGGAGGTGTTGACTTCCGGACCTTCGACCCGGCCGCCCGGCCTCCGTCCGGGGTCGCGGCGGCAAGCGTATCTGCGTACGGAACGGAAGCGGGCAGCCGCCGCCGGGCCGAGAAGGGACCAGTCATGCGTGTGGATGGCGGCTTGGCGGCGGGACTCGGATCCGGCCGGGGCGGCAACGGCGACGACGGCCGGAGCAACGGCGAGATCGCGGCGGCCGAGATGACGGGGGCTTGGCAGCGGGTGAAGCGCCGTCTGCGGGCGGAGCTCGGGGAGGACGTGTTCGCGAGCTGGTTCGCCCGGCTCGAGCTGCAGGACGTCTCGGGCGGCGTCGCCCGGCTGACGGTGCCGACCCGGTTCCTGAAGAGCTGGATCGAATCGCACTACCTCGACCGGGTGCTGGCCACCTTCCGCAGCGAGGCGGACGGGATCGAGAGCCTCGAGGTCGGGGTCCGCGGCGCGATGGCGCCGGCCCGGCCCGGCGTGGCCGCATCGGTCAAGCCCGTCCCGGCCCCGCGGCCGGCGACCCCGGCGGGACAGGTCGCGGAGCTGCCGGAGCCCGAGCGTGCCGGGCGCGCCGGGGCCGGCGCGCCGGAGGGCGACCTCGGCGGCGCCCCGCTCGACCCGCGCCTGACCTTCGAGAGCTTCGTGGTCGGCCGCTCGAACGCCCTGGCGCACGCCGCCGCCGAGCGGGTCGCCCGGCACGATGGCGGTCCGGCCCTCTACAACCCGCTCTACTTCCACGCCGGCGTCGGCCTCGGCAAGACGCACCTGCTGCACGGCATCGGCCACGCCGTGAAGATGGCGGGCCGGCGGGTGATCTACCTCACCGCCGACCGGTTCATGTACGGCTTCGTCAACGCCCTGAAGACTCAGAGCGCGCTGGCCTTCAAGGAGAAGCTGCGGGCGATCGACGTCCTGATCCTCGACGACGTGCAGTTCATCCAGGGCCGCTCGATCCAGGCCGAGTTCGGCCACACCCTCAATGCCCTGATCGATGCCGGGCGCCAGGTGGTGGTGGCGGCCGACCGTCCGCCGACGGAGCTGGAGGCCCTCGACGAGCGCGTGCGCTCGCGCCTGGCCGGCGGCCTCGTCGTCGAGATCGGCACCCTCGACGAGGCCCTGCGCGCCTCGATCCTGCAGTCGCGCCTGGAGGCCGTGCGGGCGACCCACCCGGCCTTCGAGGTCGGCCCCGCCGTCGCCGAGTACGTCGCCAAGGCGATCACCGCCAACGGCCGCGACCTCGAGGGCGCCGTCAACCGGCTGCTGGCCCACGCGACGCTCACCGGCGCCCCCGTCACCCTCGACACCGCCGAGACGGCGATCCGCGACCTCGTGAAGAACCGCGAGCCGAAGCGGGTGAAGATCGAGGACATCCAGAAGCTGGTGGCGAGCCGCTACAACGTCTCGCGCTCCGACATCCTCTCCGAGCGCCGCACCGCCGCGGTGGTCAAGCCGCGGCAGATCGCGATGTACCTCTCGAAGGTGCTGACGCTCCGCTCCCTGCCGGAGATCGGCCGGCGCTTCGGCGGGCGCGACCACACCACGGTGCTGCACGCGGTGCGCAAGATCGAGAAGGCGATCGGCGAGGACACGGCGCTCTGCGACGAGGTCGAGCTCCTCAAGCGCATGCTCCAGGACTGAGGTCCTGCGGGGGAGGCTCGTGGACGAGCCCTCCCCCGCCGGCTTGCCTTCGGGGAGCGCCTTCGCCAAAGTTCCGCTCCCGTGCTGCGCACGGGGCAACGGTTGCGGTTGCCGGCCTTGCGTGGTCGGTCGTTTGAGACACGGATCACCCTGATGAAAGTCACCGTCGAGCGCGCGGCCCTTCTTCGGTCGCTCGGCCACGTGCACCGCGTCGTGGAGCGGCGCAACACGATTCCGATCCTGTCGAACGTGCTGCTGCGCTCCGGGCCGGACGGCCTCCAGCTGAAAGCCACCGACCTCGACATCGAGGTGACCGAGACCATCCCCGCCGACGTGGTCGACGGCGGCGCCATCACGGTGCCGGCCCACGTCATCTACGACATCGTCCGCAAGCTGCCGGACGGCGCCCAGGTCTCGCTCGAGACCAGCGGCGAGACCGGCCAGATGCTGATCCGCTCCGGCCGCTCGCGCTTCACCCTTGGCGCCCTGCCGGAGGCCGACTTCCCGGACCTCGCCGCCGGCGAGCTGCCGCACCGCTTCGAGCTGCCGGCCGCCGACCTGAAGCGCCTGATCGACAAGACCCAGTTCGCGATCTCCACCGAGGAGACGCGCTACTACCTCAACGGCATCTTCTTCCACACCATCGAGGCCGAGGGCTCGCTCAAGCTGCGGGCGGTCGCCACCGACGGCCATCGCCTCGCCCGCGTCCAGACCGAAGCACCCGAGGGCAGCGCCGGCATGCCGGGCATCATCGTGCCCCGCAAGGCCGTGGCCGAGATCCAGAAGCTCGTCGAGGACGGCGGCGAGACCGTCGGCGTCGAGATCTCGTCGGCCAAGGTGCGGTTCAGCTTCTCGTCGGGCGTCACCCTGATCTCGAAGCTCATCGACGGCACCTTCCCGGACTACCAGCGCGTCATCCCGACCGGCAACGACAAGCGCCTGACGGTCGAGCGCGACCAGTTCGCCAAGGCGGTCGACCGCGTCTCGACGATCTCGTCGGAGCGCGGCCGGGCGGTGAAGCTCGCGATGAGCGACGGGCGCCTCTCACTCTCGGTCAACAACCCGGATTCGGGCAGCGCGACCGAGGAGCTCGACGTCGACTACGAGGCCGGCCCCCTCGATATCGGATTCAACGCCCGCTACCTCCTCGACATCACGGCCCAGCTCGACGGCGACACCGCCCTGTTCCGCCTCGCCGATCCGGGCTCGCCGACGGTGATCCAGGACCGCGAGGGCGCGCCGGCGCTCTACGTGCTGATGCCGATGCGGGTGTGAGAATACGCGTTCGGCGGAAGTCGCGCGCCTTCACCCAAGTCACCTGCTCCAAGCATAGTCGATCGCCTCGACACCACTCTGCGTCATCCCGGGGCCGCGCAGCGGAGCCCGGGATCCAGAAACGCCGGTGGCGCAGGAGGAGGCGGAGCGCCTC
>NZ_LABY01000208.1 GCF_001043975.1 Methylobacterium variabile | reverse complement strand
CCCCCGCGCCCGGCCCGCCCCCGCTTCCATCTCCCTCGCCGTCCCTCTCCCTTGCCTGCTCCCCTGCCAACTTTCCTGCCTTCCCCCCCCTGCTGCACCCGCCCGACAGCCTCCTGGTGCTCGTCCTCGCCCTCGTGGTCGAGGCCATGCTCGGCTATCCCGACCGCCTCTACCGGTTGGCCGGCCACCCTGTCACGTGGATCGGCCAGCTGATCGCCGCCCTGGACCGCGGCCTCAACCGCGAGGCCGATCCGGCCGGGCGCCGCCGCGCCGCCGGGGTGCTGGCCCTCGCCCTCGTCCTCGGCGCGACGGGCCTTGCGGCGCTCGCCCTGGCGCTCGCCTGCGGGGGGCTCGGGACCCCCGGCCTCGCCCTCTGCGCGCTCCTCGCCGCGAGCCTGCCGGCACAGCGCAGCCTGCACGACCACGTCGCCCGGGTGGCGGCGGACCTCGAGCGCGACGGTCTCTCCGGCGGCCGCCGGGCCGTGGCGATGATCGTCGGGCGCAACCCCGAGACCCTCGACGAGGCGGCCGTCTGCCGCGCCGCCATCGAGAGCCTGGCGGAGAACTTCTCCGACGGCATCGTGGCGCCGGCCTTCTGGCTCGGCGCCGGCGGCCTGCCCGGGGGGGCGCTCTACAAGGCGATCAACACCGCCGACAGCATGATCGGCCACCGCACGCCCCGGCACGAGGCCTTCGGCTGGGCCGCGGCCCGCCTCGACGACCTCGTCAACCTGCCGGCCTCGCGCCTCTCGGCCGGGCTCGTCGTCGCCGCCGCCGCCCTGACGCCGGGGGCCTCGGCGCGCGGCGCGCTCGCGGCCGTGCGGCGCGACGCCCGCCGCCACCGCTCGCCCAATGCCGGCTGGCCCGAGGCCGCCATGGCCGGAGCGCTCGGCCTGCGCCTCGCCGGCCCGCGGGTCTACGGCGCCACCCGGGTCGAGGACGCCTGGATGGGGTCGGGCCGGGCAGAGGCGACCGCCGGGGACGTCGTGCGGGCGCTCGCGCTCTATCGCCGGGCCTGCCTGCTGCTCTGGGGGCTGGCAGCGGCGCTCGCCGACGCCGCGCTGCTGGCGTGACACGCCGTCCGGACGCTGCTTCAACCGCACCCGTCGTTATCCCTTTCAGGACCGAAGCCGGCCCCGAAAGGGATAATCTCGCCGTCAGCGGCGGGCCGGCGCGAGCCCCCCGGTCTCGGCCGTGCTGTGACGCTTCAGGATGCCCTGGACCACGAACACCATCACCGCCCCGACGACGAGGCAGGCGGCCAGGAAGAGCATCGGCACGAGCTTGCTGCCGCTGACGTCGCCGATCCACGGCACGACGTTCTGGGCGATGAAGCCGCCGAGATTGCCGACCGAGTTGATCATCGCGATGCCGGCCGCCGCGGTGGCGCCACGCAGGAAGGTCGGGGGCAGCGACCAGAACACCGGCTGGCCCGAGAAGATGCCGGCCGCCGCCACGCACAGGCAGGCGAACTTCACCGCGTCGCCGGGCAGCACCACGCTGAGGATCAGGCCGAGGGCGCCGACGAGGGCCGGGCCGGCGATATGCCAGGTGGTCTCGCCCGTGCGGGCCGCGTGCCGGGGCACCCACCACAGGGCGAAGGCGACGCAGATCCACGGGATGATGTTGATGAAGCCGTTCACGGTGTTCGAGACGCCGAAGCCCTTCACCACGGTGGGCAGCCAGTAGCTCAGGCCGTAGGCCGCGAGCGGGAAGGCGACGTAGAGCAGCGAGAGCAGCACCACGCGCTTGTCGGCCAGCACCCGGAACGGGTTGTGGTGGTCGGTGTGCGGGGTGCTCGCCGCCTCGCGCGCCAGGGTGTCGGCGAGCCACTTCTTCTGGTCGGCCCCGAGCCAGGGTGCCTTCTCGGGCCGGTCGGGCAGGATGAAGAACACCACGAAGGCGAGCAGCACCGCCGGCACGCCGGTGGCGATGAACACCCATTGCCAGCCGCGGTAGCCGAGCAGGCCGTCGAGGTCGAGGAGCGCGCCGCCGATCGCCGCGCCGACGGCGTTGGCCACCGCGCTCGCGATCATGAACCAGCCGACCATCCGGCCGCGGAAGACCTGCGGGAACCACAGGGTGAGGGCGTAGAGCACGCCGGGGAAGAACCCGGCCTCCGCCGCGCCGAGGAGGAAGCGCAGCACGTAGAACATCACCGGCCCGGTGGAGAAGCCGAGCAGAATCGTGATGATCCCCCAGGTCGCCATGATGCGGGTGAACCAGACCCGGGCGCCGACCCGCTCGAGAATGACGTTCGACGGCACCTCGAACAGGAAGTAGGCGAGGAAGAACAGCGAGGCGCCGAAGCCGTAGGCCGCCTCGCTCAGGCCGAGGTCGCCGACCATCTGGAGCTTGGCGTAGGAGACGTTCTGCCGGTCGATGTAGGCGATCAGGTACATCAGGCCGAGGAGCGGCATCAGCCGCCAGGTGATCGTCGCGATCGTGCCGGCGCCAAGGGCGTCGGTGCCGGCGCCGAGGGCGTCCTGCTGTTGGTCTGCCATGGGGCCTCCTCCCGGCCACGCTGAGGTTCACGTCTTGGTGGCGCTCTTTAATCCGGCCACCGTCGAGGCGAAAGCGTTATCGCTCCAGGGTCGGCTCTCCAGGGTCAGCCCTTGCGCTCCGGCAGGGTCGCCTTGAGCGCCTCCCAGCCGGAGCGCAGGCTCTCGAAGGGACGGACCTCCGGCCGCTCGCCCCGGGGGTGCACCACCACGGTGGCGGTGCGCCCGACGGTCAGGCGGTCGCGGTCGACGCTCTGATCGAGAGCGACGCGCACCGGCACGCGCTGGGCGAGGCGCACCCAGGCGAAGGTCGGGTTGACGTTGGCGAGCAGGGTGGCGCTCGCGCCGCGCTCCCGGTCCTCGATGCCGGCCGCGATGCTCTCGACCCGGCCGGTGACGTCCTGGTCCTCGCCCATCAGCCGCACGGTGACGGGGTCGCCGGCGTGGATGCGGTCGAGCTTCGTCTCCTCGAAGTAGCCCTGGACGTGCAGGGTGTCGCTGTCGACCAGCGCCATCACGGCCTTGCCGACCGCCACGTAGGCGCCGGGGCGCAGCTCGAGGTTGCTGATGCGGCCGTTGACCGAGGCGCGCACCTCCGAGCGGGCGAGGTTGAGCTTGGCGAGGTCGCGGTCGGCCACCGCCTGGTCGTGGGCCGCCCGGGCGCTCTCCTCGGCGGCCAGCGTCGCCTCCAGCTTCTGCTGCGAGACGACGTTGTCGCTGAGCTGGCGGTAGCGGGCGAGGTCGGCCTCGGCCTGGACCAGGGTGGCCTTGCGGCCGGCTACCACCGCCTCGGCCTGGCGCAGCGCCAGGGCGAAGCGGTCCGGATCGATGCGGAACAGGACGTCGCCGCGCCTGACCCGCTGGTTGTCGTGCACGTTGACCTCGCGCACGAGGCCCGAGACGTCGGGGGCGACGCCCACCACCTCGGCCCGCACCCGCCCGTCGCGGGTCCAGGGGGCCTCGAGGTAGTAGTCCCAGAGCGCCGCTCCGACCACGAGGGCGAGGGCCAGCATGGCGGCGGTGACGGCGAAGCGGCCGAGGAAGGCGAGCGCGCGGGTCATGGTCTCGAATCGTCAGGTCAGGCGGCCGGCGAGCGTCACGACGCCGCCGAGGCACACGAGGTAGAGGCAGAGGTCGAAGAGCGCCGGGTGCCAGACCAGCCGGTAGAGGCCGAGCGCTCCGATCAGCCGGCGCAAGCCGAGATTGACCAGGAAGGCCACGGCCGCCCAGACCAGCAGGGCCGGCACGAAGACGCCGTAGAGGTCGATGTCGGCCATCAGGCGGCCTCCACGGTGAGCAGGGGCGCGCCCGCGCCGGGGGGCGGCGCCTCGGGGAAGAGGGCCCGTCGCAGGCCGGCGAGGCCGAGGAGCGCGTCGCGCCGTCCCGGCCCTCCGGCTTCCGCGCCGATCAACGCGAGGCTCGCATCGATGCGCTCCAGGAGCACCGCGGAGGCCGCGCCGAGCGGACGGTCGTAGTGCGCCGCCACCGCGTCGAGGGCGTCGTCGAGGGCCGCGACCTGGTCGGCCGGGAGCCCGTGCCGGGCACGGCGCAGGGAGACGAGGTTCATGCCGGCCCGCAGGGCCGCCAGGGTGTCGATCCGGCGCAGCGGGCTGTCGGGCCCGGCGGCGGCGAGCCGCGGCACCAGCAGGCCGAGGCGGTCGAGCATCAGGTGCGCGAAGGCGGCCCGGTCGCCGCGGCCGCGCCGGCGCGCCGCCCGGGCGAGGTCGGCGCGGCTCGCCGCGATCAGCCGGCGGGCGCCGTGCTCGGCACCGACCGAGCGCACGAGCCGGGTCACCAGGGCGGCGATCCAGATGCCGCCGACGAGGGCGACGCTCGAATTGACGTAGGCCCCGAACTCCGAGGTGTAGCGGTCCTGGATCGCCAGGAGGGCGTTGCCGTTGACGCCGAGCGCCATGCCGACCGCCATCGTCCGCGGCAGGGTCATGAGCAGGCCGCACAGGACGAGGGCCGGCGCCAGCACCAGCGCCAAGCTGACGAAGTCGTGCACCAGCGGCATCACGCCGAACAGCAGCACGCCGATCGCCACCGCCGCCACCCCGGTCCAGGTGGCGAAGCTCACGATCGCCGGGGCCGGATCGTCCTGGCCGGCGAAGAGGCAGCAGAGCACCGCGCCCATCATCGCGGCGGTGGCGCCGTCCGGCCAGGCGGTCGCGATCCACACCGCCACGCAGGCGATGGTGCCGAGGAACACGCCGAGGGCGGAGCGCAGGGCCATGCCGTGGTCGCGGTGGCGCGGCGCCTGCCCGCCGAACTCGCCCGCGAAGGCGAGCGGCGCACGCAGGCGACCGCCGCCCCGGGCGATGTGCGCCTGCAGCACCGAGCAGTCCCGGCCGATCGCCACGAGCTCGCGCAGGCGATCGAGCAGGCCCGCCCGCACCAGGGCGGTCCAGGAGACGGCGGGCGGCAGGGCCTGGTCGGCGGCCTCGATGCGGGCGAGGAGCGCGTCGGCCTCCGCCTCCGGAGCGCCCGCTTCCGACCAGGCCTCGACGTCGTCGAGCAGCGCGCGCAGGTCCGGGGTCACGCCGCCCAGGCCGCGCAAGGCGGCGATCCGGTCGGCGAGCGAGGACAGGACCGGCAGCAGCATCAGCATCCGGCCGCGCAGGAGCTGCACCAGGGGCACCGCCCGGCTCTGGGCCGAGGTGTCGTAGGCGAGGTGGGTCGAGAGCGCGTCGATCTCCGCTGCCTCGGCGGCGAGGCGCAGGCGCCGCGCCCGGACCGCCGGCTCCTCGCCGGCTCCCTTGAGCACGTCGCCGGTCCAGCGCCCCGCCTCGGCGAGCCAGGCCCCGACGCGGGCGGCGAGCACCGGGCCGACGGGCTGCGGGACGACGAGGCTCCCCACCACCGAGGCGCAGACGATGCCGAGCGTGATCTCCTCCGCCCGGGACACGGCGATGTCGAAGATCGTCTCGGGCGCCGTCACCGCCGGGAAGCCGATCAGCGCCGCGGTGTAGCCGGCGAGCATGAACAGGTAGGCCCGCGGCGAGCGGTCGAGGAGCGACAGGTAGAGGCAGGCGGCCGTCCACAGGGCCAGGCTCAAGGTCAGCACCTCCGGCGCGTTGACGAGGCTCGGCACCAGGATGACCGCGACGCAGACCCCGATCAGCGTGCCGACGACCCGGTAGACCGCCTTGGAGCGGGTGGCGCCGGAGAGGGGCTGCATCGTGATGTAGACGGTCGCCATCGCCCAGTACGGCCGGGGCAGGTCGACCCAGAGCGCGATCCCGAGGGCGAGCAGGGCCGCCCCGCTGACCTTGAAGGCGAAGAGCCACTCGCGCCAGCCCGGCAGCATCACGACCGCGCTCCCGCGTCCAGGCGGAGGGCGGGCGCCGCGTCGGCCGTCAGGCTCGTCTCCTTCGAACTCGCTCCCCTCGCTCCCGCTTCCCCGCCATCGGCCTGGAGCGCCCGCAGCACCCTCAGCGTCGCCCGCAGGTCCCCGTCGTCGACGCTCGCGAAGACCGCGTCCCGCAGGGTGTCGAACCGGGCCTCGATGGCGGCGGCGCGGGCCCGGCCCTCCGCGGTCAGGTGCAGCACCTTGGCGCGACGGTCGGTCGGGTCCTCCCGGCGGATCACCAGGCCCGCGTCGCAGAGCTGATCGAGGAGGCGCACCAGGCTCGGCCCCTCGACGCCGAGGGCCTCGGCCAGGACGGTCTGGCGCGGATCGCCGCCGAGGCGCCCGATCAGCAGCAGCGGCAGCGCCGTCGCCTCGGTCAGGCCGTAGGCGGTCACGACCTCGTCCGCGGCCCGGCGCCAGACGCGCCCGGCCTGGAGCAGGGTCAGGGTGAGGGATTGGAGGAGGTCGCGTCGCATCGCCGCCGCGCTCGGCCGGGCCAACCGGCCGAACCAATGATTGACAGGCCTTATTGATAGGACCCTAACGATCGCTCCGGTAGTGTCCGCGCGCGCGGGTCGGCCATGCGCGGCGGACCACCCGCCGCCCGCCTACTTGGCGTTGGCGCTGGCGTCCCGGTCCGGAGTCCAGTCCAGCTCCACCACGGTCTCGCCGTCCTGGCGGTTGTATCGCAGGGCGGCCAGGCGCATCGCCCGCAGGGCGGCCGCGTCGCCGGCCCGGGGGCACTGCACGGGATCGTGGGCGCGGCGGGTACGGTCGAGCATGGCCGCGAAGGCGGCATCGAGGGAGGGCATCGCCGCGACGGTGGAGAACGGGGCCGACAGGTAGACCGTCCGGGCGGGGCCGCGGGCGAGGCAGTAGCGCCAGTCGGCGGCGGCCGGCGTCACGGCCAGCACGGCACCCGCCAGGGTGCCGGCGAGGAGCAGCAGTCTCATCGAATCGGGGATCTTCCGGGAATCGGTGCCGCGGGACCGTCCCGATGGGCGTCGCTTGCGGCGCCAGCAAGGCACGCCGCAGCGGATCCGGCCCTTCAGGCCGCGGCGCCCTCCATCTCGTCCGCGTCGAGGCTCAGGCTCCAGACCCGGGCACCGTCCTCGGTGACGAGCCAAGCCTCGCCGGTGGCGTCCCCGAACACCTCGTCGGCCTTGCCGAGAACGCGGGCGGCCGCGTGGCGCACCGTCGGCGCCTCGATCAGCAGGTCGGAGGCGGGAATGAGGCCGGTCGGACGAGCACCATCCCGGTCGCGGAGGGTGGAGTGCAAGCGGTAGAGGGGCATGACGGGAGAACTCCGAGAGACGGGTGGGATCGGACGATCCCGGATGTCCGGCGTAATCGGCGACAGCCTGCTGATTTTCCTAACCCTTCGCCTCACGCCTGCCCTTGCTGTCGCGGGGTCTCGACGCGTCCTGTGATCGTCATTCGCCGTGGGGATGCAACACCACCGCGGGCCGATTCTTGCGACCGGCCGGTCGCGATACTGGGGCACACCTTCTACCGTGCCCGTCTCGATGTTCAAGAGTTAACTCAGGTGAAAATCGCGCAGGGCCTGTGGAGTTCCACCGGTCGCGGCGAACGTTGACATCGCGCGGCCCGTCTATAGGCGATGGCCTTCCGGAGAGGCGCGCAGCCAAGGGACGCGCAGCCAAGAGAGGGGGCGCAGCGAGATGGGGACGAGGGTCGCCTGCATCGGCGAATGCATGATGGAGCTGTCGGAGCGTCCCGACGGCAGCCTCTCGCGCGGCTACGGCGGCGACACGCTGAACACCGCCCTCTACCTCGCCCGGCTCGGCGTCGCGGTCGACTACGTCACGGCGCTCGGCGACGACCCCTGGAGCGAGGAGATGCTGGCGGCCTGGGCCGCCGAGGGGGTCGGCACCGGCCAGGTGCGGCGCCTGCCCGGGCGGATGCCGGGGCTCTACATCATCCGCACCGACGCCAAGGGCGAGCGCAGCTTCCACTACTGGCGCGACAGCGCCGCCGCCCGGGACCTCTTCGCCGGTGCCGGCGCCGCCGAGACCCGGGCGGCCCTGGCCGGGTACGACCTCGTCTACGCCTCCGGCATCAGCCTGTCGCTCTACGGCGAGGCCGGCCGGGCGGCGCTCGCCGAGACCTGCCGGGCCGTGCAGGCGCGGGGCGGGCGCGTCGCATTCGACACCAACTACCGGCCCCGCGGCTGGCCCGACAAGGCGCAGGCCCAGACGGCCTTCCGGGACGCCATGGCGGCGGCCGATCTGATCTTCGCCTCCACCGAGGACCTCGAGTGGCTGTTCGGCGCCGAGGGCGAGGCCGAGGTGCTGCGCCACCACGGCCGCTGCGAGATCGTGCTCAAGGGCGGCGGCTCGCCGCCCGCGGTGCGGGTGCTCGCGGGCGAGGACGACGTCACGGTGCCGGCCTCGGCCGTCGACCGGATCGTCGACACCACGGCGGCAGGCGACAGCTTCGCGGCGGCCTACATGGCAGCCCGCCTCGCCGGCCGGCCGCCGGCCGAGGCCGCCGCCTGCGGCCACCGCCTCGCCGGGACGGTGATCGGCCACCGGGGCGCCGTGATCCCCGGATCGGCGATGCCCGACCTCTCCTTCGCCACCGCAGAAGCCCACGGACCAGGACGCGCCGAATGACCGCCGACACCCGCTCCCAGCGCCTCGACGCGCTGCTCGCCGCCTCCCCGGTGATCCCGGTGATCACCGTGCCGGAGCTCGCCCACGCGGTGCCGCTGGCCCGCGCCCTGGTGGCGGGCGGCATCACCACCCTCGAGATCACCCTGCGCACCCCGGTGGCGCGGGACGCCGCCAAGGCGATCATGGCCGAGGTGCCGGAGGCGGTGGTGGGCCTCGGCACGGTCCTGACCCCGGCCGACCTCGAGACCGCCCACGACCTCGGCGCCCGCTTCGCGCTCAGCCCCGGGGCGACGCCGGAGCTGCTGCGGGCGGCCGCCGCCAGCGACATGGTGTTCATGCCCGGCATCGCCACGCCTTCCGACCTGATGCAGGTGCTGGCCGCCGGCTTCACGGTGGCGAAGTTCTTCCCCGCCGTGCCGGCGGGCGGCATGGCGGCGCTCAAGGCGCTGGGCGGCCCGTTCCCGCAGGCCCGCTTCTGCCCGACCGGCGGCATCGGCGAGGCCGACGCCAAGGCCTGGCTCGCGCTGCCGAACGTCGCGGCGGTGGGCGGCTCGTGGCTCGCCCCCGAGGCCGAGATCCGCGCCGGCAACTTCGCCGCCATCACCGAGCGGGCACGGCGGACGCTGGCCGCCCTCCGCTGAGGCAGGCGTGCTCGCGCCGTCACGGTGTGGCGCGGGCACAACGCCGCTTTCGCAACTGCGAAGCTTCGCCGGATTTAAGCTTGGCTTTGAAACGTGGGCGTTTACGGCTTGGCCATTGGTTCCGCCGTACGGTGCCGGTCGCGTCAGCACCGTCCTAGCCCCGCGCTTTCCCATCCAAGAGGCTTCCATGCGCCGCTTCGTCCCCGCCCTGGCCGGGCTGGCCTGCGCCGTCACCGCCTGGGCGGCTCCCGCCGCCGCCTACGAGATCGATCCGCTCACCCGCCAGCCCCTGGACCAGCCCCTCACCGTGACGGTGCGGGCGCCCGCCGCCGCCGCGGCGGCCGTCGATCCCCTCGACGCCACGGTGCCGAAGCTGAGCCCGATCCCGCGCGAGACGGTGGCCTATTCCGGCCCGTACGGTGCCGGCACCATCGTCGTCTCGACGGCCGAGCGCCGCCTGTACTACGTGCTCGGCAACGGCCAGGCGATGCGCTACGGCGTCGGCGTCGGTCGCCCGGGCTTCACCTGGGGCGGCGTGCAGACGATCTCGATGAAGCGCGAGTGGCCCGATTGGCGCCCGCCGGCCCAGATGATCCGCCGCCGGCCCGACCTGCCGCGCTACATGAAGGGCGGCCCGGAGAACCCGCTCGGCGCCCGCGCGATGTATCTCGGCGGCTCGCTCTACCGCATCCACGGCTCGAACGAGCCCGAGACCATCGGCACCGCGGTCTCCTCCGGCTGCATCCGGATGACCAACGAGGACGTGATGGACCTCTACACCCGTGCCAAGGTCGGCACGAAGGTGATCGTGCAGCGCTGAGCGGCGCGAACATCGTCCAGTTGACTGAAAGGGCCGGCCCTGTGCCGGCCTTTTTTGCGTCTATCCGCCTGATGTCGTGAATTGGACGGCATGGCCTGGAATCCCCCAAGGGACGAAGCTGTCCGAGGGGCGGGTCGGACAGCACGATCCTTCGCAAGGTTCGACCACATCACACCCGCAGCCCCGCCGGCCTCCCGCGCATGTAGGCCTGCGGGGCGCAGCCCATGTCGCTGCGGAAGGCGTAGACGAAGGCCGAGGTCGAGCCGTAGCCGAGCGTCATCGCGGTCTGCGTCACGCCCATCCCGCCGCCCATCAGCTCGATCGCCTTGAACAGCCGCAGGCGCCGCCGCCAGGAGCGCAGGCTCATGCCGAGCTCCGCCTCGAAGCGGCGGGCGAGGGTCCGGCCGGACAGGCCGAGCGCCCGGCCCCACTCCTCGGGCCCGCGGGAATCGGCCGGCACGGCGTAGAGCGCCTCGCACAGCCCGGCGAGCGGGCCCTCGCGCGGCCAGGGCAGCGCGCCGGGCAGCGGTGCGGCGCGGCGGAGCTGGTCGAGGATCAGGCCGGCGACGCGCCCGGCATAGCCGTCGCCGTCGGCCTGCCCCTCGATCGCCGCCGCCTCGACGATCAGGGCCTGCAGCAGGACCGAGACGCCGAACACCGTCGGGTCCGCGGGCAGGCCCCGTCCGGCCTCGTCGGCGATCCACAGGCTGCGGAACTCGGCGCCGAGCAGCGATCCGACTCGGTGCCTGTGCCCGGTCGGCAGCCACACCGCCTGCTCCGGCGAGATCACGAAGGAGCGGCCCGCCACCGCCACCGTCAGCACCCCCGTGATGGCGTAGACGACCTGATGCCAGGCATGGGCATGCTCCGGGAAGGCGTGGCGCGCCGGAATCGACTGCGCCCGCACCGTCATCACCTGCGGCACGGGTGAGCCGGGCGGCGTCTCGATCGTCTCCCACTGCATGCCGGGCTCCATTTTGGCGGCAATTCTACAGGGATTGGCGCCTCATCGAAATACGGACAGCCGGCGCTCCGCTATGCAGGAGAAGAATCTTGCTGTCCCGGGACCTCGCTCGAGAATTTCGTTCATGGCCCACCACGACCGCCGCGGCCTGCCGCTGTCGACCCGCTCCGACCGCGCCGCCGAGCGCTACCGCGAGGGCGTCGACCTCCTCCTCGCCGCCTGGCCGGGCGCCGCGGACGCGCTCGACGCGGCAATCGTGGCCGATCCGGACTTCGCCCTCGCCCACGCCGCCCGGGCCCGCCTGCACGCGATGCGCACCGAGCCGGCGGCGGCGCGGGCCTGCATCGCGACGGCCGCGGCCTGCGTGGCGCGGGCCGGGACGGAGCGCGAGCGCAGCCACGTCGCGGTCCTGTCGCTGGCGATCGACGGGCAGCCGGGGCCGGCCCTCGCGCGAGCGCTCGCCCACGCCGAATCCTGGCCGCGGGACGCCCTGATCCTGTCGCTACCGCTCGGCGCCTTCGGGCTCCTGGCCTTCTCCGGGCGCGCCGACCACGACCAGGCCCGAGTCGACCTGTGCGAGCGCCACGCCCGGTCCTACGAAGCCGACGACTGGTGGTTCACGACCTATCGCGGCTGGTCGCACACCGAGAACGGCGCGGTCGCCCGCGGGCGGGCGCTCGCCGAGCGCGGCTTCTCCTTGAGGCGCGAGAACGCCAACGGCGCCCACGCCCTGTCGCACGCGCTGTTCGAGGATGGGGCCGGCCCCGAGGCCGAGACGCTGATCGCCGGCTGGCTGCCGGGCTACGACCGCTCCGGCATCCTGCACGGCCACATCGCCTGGCACGCGGCGCTGTCGGCGCTCGAGCGCGACGACCCGGACGCGGCGCTGGCGATCTACGCCGAGCACGTCCGGCCCGGGGTGACGGCGGGCCTGCCGCTCAACGTGATCACCGACACGGTCTCGCTGCTCTGGCGCCTGCGCGCCTACGGGCACGCCGTGCCGGACGGCCTGTGGGACGAGGTCCGGGCCTATTCCGGGCCGTACTTCGGGCATGCCGGCTTCGGCTTCGCCGACGCGCATATGGGCCTGCTCGCCGCCGCCACCGGCGACCGCGCCGCGGCACAAGCGCGGATCGACGCGCTCACCGGCCTCGTGGAGGCCGGCACCCTGGCGGCGGGACCGGTGGTGCCGGCGATCTGCCGTGCGGCGCTCGCCTTCGCGGACGGGGATTACGCCGCCTGTGCGCGGATCCTCGAGCCCGTCGCCGGGCAGGTCGTGCGCATCGGCGGCAGCGGGGCCCAGCGCGAGGTGATCGAGGACACGCTCCTCCTCGCGCTGATGCGCTGCGGCGAGACCGCCAGGGCGCGGGCGCTCCTCGACCGCCGCCTCCACCGCCGCCCCTCGCCGCGCGACGCGCGCTGGCAGGCCCAGCTCACCGCCTGAAAGAGACCCCGATGTCGAACCCCGCCGCCCCGCTGCCCGGGCCCGTCCTCCTCGTTCCGACCGGCACCGGCAACGTGCTGCGCCTCGCGATCGCGCAGGCGCTCGCCGGCGCCAACGCGGTCGTCGTCTACGCCACCGGCGCCGTCATCGGCAGCCAGCTGGCGCCGAGCCCCGCGCTCGCGACCCTGCCGGTCTCGATCTTCGTCGTCGGCATGGCCGCCTGCACCCTGCCGGCCGGGCGCATCGCCCGCCGCCACGGCCGCCGCACCGCGTTCCTGGCCGGCACCGGCTGCGGCGTGCTCGTCGGGCTCCTCGCGGCGCTCGCCGTCGTGCTCGGCTCGTTCTGGCTCTTCTGCGCCGCGACCTTCTTCGGCGGCGCCTACGCCGCCGTGGTGCTGTCGTTCCGCTTCGCCGCCGCCGACTGCGTCGCCCCGGAGCGCCGGCCGCGGGCCCTCTCCGCCGTCATGGCTGGCGGGGTCTTCGCCGGGATCATCGGGCCGCAGCTCGTCAGCCACACCATGTCCCTGTGGCCCTCCCACCTGTTCACCGCCACCTTCTTAGGCCAAGCCGCGGTGGCGGGGCTCTCGGCCGTGGTGCTGGCGGGCGTGCGCCTGCCGGGGCCGACCCAGGCCGACCTCTCCGGCGGGCGCCCGCTGGGCGAGATCGCGCGCCAGCCCCGCTTCGTCACCGCGGTGATCTGCGGGGTCGTGTCGTACCTCCTGATGAACTTCCTGATGACCGCGGCGCCGCTGGCGATGCACCTGTGCGGCCTGACGCAGGACGACGCCAATCTCGGCCTGCAATGGCACGTGATCGCGATGTACGCCCCGAGCTTCTTCACCGGGCGGCTGATCGCGCGCGTCGGCGCGCCGAGCGTGGTGGCGGCGGGGCTGGCGCTCACGGCGGGCGCGGCGATCGTCGGGCTGTCGGGCCTCGACCTCGCCCATTTCTGGACCTTCCTGGTCCTGCTCGGCCTCGGCTGGAACTTCGGCTTCGTCGGCGCCTCCGCCCTGGTGCTCGAGTGCCATCGCCCCGAGGAGCGGACGCGGGTGCAGTCGCTCAACGACTTCGTGGTGTTCGGCACGATGGCGCTCGGCTCGTTCTCCTCCGGCGGGCTTCTGGCGCGCTACGGCTGGGACGTGGTGCTGTGGGTGTCGTTCGGGCCGCTGATGGTGGCGGTCGCGGCGCTCAGCCTGGCGGCGGCGGCGCGGCCGGCCCGCGCGGTCGGGTGACCCGCCGCGTCGCTATCGCCGCCGCGCCGGCTCCCGGCTCAAACCCCTGGCCGCCAGCTCCTCCTCGTAGCGGGCGAAGCGCTCGGCCTGCTCCTCGCCGAGGCGGCGCAGGAAATCGAAGGCGTAGATCCCGGTGTCGTGCATGTCGTCGAAGGTGAGCTTGACGGCGTAGTTGCCGATCGCGGCCACCGACAGGATCTCGACCTCGCGCTTGGCCGGAATCCACTTGCGCTCGGAGGGCGCGTGCCCCTGCACCTCGGCCGAGGGGCTCTCGACCCGCAGGTACTCCGCCGGCAGGGCGTAGGCCGCGCCGCTCGCGAAGGCGACGTGGAGCGTGCGCTTGTCGCGCGACAGCCGGATCTCGGTGGGCCAGTCCGCCTGATCCGTCGTCTGCGTGCCGGTCATGGGTGCGTCTCCCTGCTCTCAAGGCACAACTTGCCCGTGGTCCCGCAAGCGCTCATATGCAGGCTGACATTCGGCCGCCAGAGCCGCGTCCCGAGGATATGATCGCATGTGGGGTCCCCGTACCGACGATCCGATGCCGGCGATGTCCGTGCCGGCGCGGCCGGCGCCGCTGATCGATCCGTTTCAGCGGGCGATCACCTACCTGCGCGTCTCGGTGACCGATCGCTGCGACCTGCGGTGCGTCTACTGCATGTCCGAGGACATGACATTCCTGCCCAAGCGCGACCTGCTCACGCTCGAGGAACTCGACCGGGTCTGCTCGGTGTTCGTGGCGCGCGGCGTGCGCAAGCTGCGCATTACCGGCGGCGAGCCGCTGGTGCGCCGGGACATCATGCGGCTGTTCCGCAACCTCTCGCGCCACCTCGAATCCGGGGCGCTCGAGGAGATGACCCTCACCACCAACGGCACGCGGCTGCGCCAGCACGCAGCCGAGCTGGCCTCCCTCGGCATGCGCCGGATCAACGTCTCGCTCGACACCCTCGACCCGGACAAGTTCCGGGCGATCACCCGGCGCGGCGACCTCGGCACCGTGCTCGACGGCATCGCAGCGGCCCGGGAGGCCGGGCTCAAGGTCAAGATCAACGCCGTGGCGCTGAAGGGCGTCAACGAGGACGAGATCCCCGCGATGCTCGACTGGGCCCACGGCCTCGGCATGGAGATGACGCTGATCGAGGTGATGCCGCTCGGCGACATCGAGCCCGAGCGCGTCGACCAGTTCCTGCCGCTCTCGGTGGTGCGCGAGCGCTTAGCCGAGCGCTACACCCTCACACCGCTCCCCGACCGCACCGGCGGGCCCGCCCGCTACGTGCGGGTGGAGGAGACCGGAGGTCGGCTCGGCTTCATCACGCCGCTCACCCACAATTTCTGCGAGAGCTGCAACCGGGTGCGCCTGACCTGCACCGGCCAGCTCTACCTGTGCCTCGGCCAGGAGGACGCCGCCGACCTGCGGGCGGCGCTGCGCGCCTCGCCCGACGACGCGGTGGTGGCCGAGGCGATCCGGGAGGCGATCACCCGCAAGCCGAAGGGCCACGACTTCGTGATCGCCCGCGCCGCCAAGCCGGCGGTGCCGCGGCACATGAGCACGACGGGGGGCTGAGGGCGGCTGCGCCCGCCGGCTTCCCACATCCGTCCAGGCCCGCTTCGAACACGCAGGCCTGCTTGGCATGCGGGCTCCTGAACGGTAGGCTCGCCTTTCCTCGCGTGACTGACGCTTGTGATGGGGCACCATCGGGGAGCGCGAGTGCATCTCGCCGCGCGTCTGGGCATTCTCCTGAATAGGATGGAAGATGCCCGACACCAGCAGCCTGCTCGCCTTCGCCGCCCTCGCGCTCGGCATGGTCCTGACGCCAGGACCAAACATGGTCTACTTGATCTCACGATCCATTAGCCAGGGCAGAACCGCCGGATTGATCTCGCTCGGCGGCGTTGCCCTCGGCTTCGTCTTCTACATGCTCTGCGCGGCCTTCGGCATCACAGCACTCGTGCTGGCGGTGCCCTACGCCTACGGCACGATCCGTATCGCGGGTGCGCTCTACCTGCTCTGGCTCGCGTGGCAGGCCGTCCGACCCGGCGGGCGCTCGCCGTTTCAAATCAAAGATCTTCCGAGGGACAGTGCGCGAAAGCTGTTCCTCATGGGATTTTTGACGAACCTGCTCAATCCGAAGATCGCGGTCATGTACCTGTCGCTCCTGCCGCAGTTCATTGACCCTGGTCATGGCAGCGTGCTGGGGCAGGCCCTCGTCCTCGGTGCGACGCAGATCGCCATCAGCGTCTTCGTCAATGCCGTGATTGCCCTGTCGGCGGGATCGCTCGCGATGTTCCTGACCCGACACCCGTCGTTTGCCATGGTCCAACGCTGGATCATGGGAACGGTGCTGGCTGCGCTGGCCGTCAGGATGGCGACGGAAGCGCGGCGCTGAGCCGCGATCATCCGCGCTCGGCGATGCGTGACGGACCGATCGCGCGTCGCCCCGCCCCGTCGGAGCGCCGCGCGCCCTGAGCCTCGCGTCAGATCCGGAACCCTATCCGCAGCGCTCCCCAGTGCCGGCCGTGGACGCGGATCGGCGCCGCCACCTCGCGCAGGGGCGGGCGCCCGGCCTCGTCCTGCGGGCAGGCCTGGACCAGGAAGGCCCGGGTCGAGCGGGCGGCGGCGAGGCCGGCGCGGTCGTCGTAGAGCCGGCGCTGCCGGGCGTGGAGGGCGTTCCAGGCCGGGTCGCCGGCCCGCGGCGCCTGGGCCTGGGCCCGGTTGTGAACCGGGGCGTAGCCGTTGCGGTCGACCGCGATGCAGAAGGCGGTGCGCGGGTCGGCGAGCAGCAGCGGCTCGAGGATCGGCGGCAGGATGTCCTCGAGGGCCGGCACGGCGGCGGTGAGATAGTGCGGCGGCTCCACGCCGACGACCGGGCGGTAGCTCGTGTCGAACAGGGCCTGGCGGTCGAGCCGGCCCGCGGCGAGGGCCTGCTCCAGCGCCGCCGCCACCGCGGCGGCCCCTCCCTGTGCCGCCGCGATCAGCGGCCGGTTCTCCTCCTCGACCGCCACGAGGGCGTCGCGCATTCGCGCCTCGGAGGCCGGATCGGCGAGGGCGCAGTGCAGCCCCCGCGGGCTCGCGCCGACGACCTGCACCTGCAGCCGGCCGACGCTGCGCAGGTCGAGGGACAGGCGGGCGCCGGTCGCGGCGCCGCAGCCCTCCGGCGGGCTCAGGAGCAGCCCGCCCCGACCGAGATCGAGCACCCGTCCGACGCCCCAGGTGCCGACCCGGACCGCGAGGTCGACGGGGTAGCGGTCGTGCACCCGCCGGTCGCCGATCTCCGCCTGCCGCAACGAGGCGACGGCGCGCCCGGCGAGAGTCCCGGCGAGGCCCGCCACGCCCGCGCCCGCCGCCTCGGCGGCCTCCATGCGCCGGACCGCCTCCCCGGCGGACGCCGCAGCGTCGGCGATCTCCTGTCCGAGGCCGTCGGCGGAGCCGGCGAGCTCGCGCGCCTCGCCGGCCAGGCGCCGGGCGGCCGCGGCCTGGGCCTCGGCCGCGGCGCCGGTCGTGGCGAAGGCCGGGCGCAGGCAGGCCAGCGAGGTCGCGACGCTGCCCGCCGCCACCGCCCCCGGGCCGGAGAGGCGCCGGCTCAGGGCGCGCATCTCCCCGACCGCCCGGGCGGCATCGCCCGACAGGCGCTTGAACTCCCGGGACATCTCCCAGAGCGGTCCGCCGGCGCCGCCGGCGCGGGCGGCCTCGACGGTGGCGCCGAGCGCCAGGCGGTTGGCCTGCCGCGCCAGGGCCGCCACCGCCTCGACGATGCGGCCGGCATCCTGCGCGGCGGAGGCCATCGCGGCCTCGAGCACACGGCTCTGCTCGTCGGTGCGGTCGAGGTGGCGGCCGGCCTGCACCAGCACGCCGGCGAGGCCGGCGGCCTCCTC